>JBIKMB010000268.1:0-7404 GCA_044359485.1 Pirellulaceae bacterium
TTTCCCGAATCCATCACAAGACCGAAATGAGTCGGCCTCTCTGCCGCCCGCCCCCTTGGGGTAGTGCGAGCGGCAGATCCCGAGACAAGACCCGAGTCAATGAAGTGCTCCGGAACGATCGGTTTATAGACCGTGAATGACAGCGACCGGGGGGGTCTCTTGGCCATCAAGTCGCAGCGATTTTTTCGGAGTCGAGCCGACCAGCAGCAAGCCGGGCACACCGAAGTAACGTGCTGAACCAGGGAAAAAATCAATCGACTTGATCGACTCGGCCCCCTTTAGATGATCCGAACGGATGTCGATCGTTAAACGTTGTACCTCGGTTCCCGCCTGATAGGCGGCAGCGGCTGCGGAAATCGCCATATCCCCTACTCCAATCACTTCGATCTCTTCCGCTCCCCCTTTTCGCAATGCCGAGATCAATGCTAGCAACTGGTGAGAGCGTTTGACCGCGACGGGCCAATTGTATCCGTAGGTGTAAGCGGCAGAGAGTCTGGGGTTGCCGACCAGGGGCTGCAGGTTCGCGAAGGAGGCTTCGCCATACAGGAGTTTGGAGTGTTGCCCGACGAAATCGCCTGCAAGCACTCTCCAGTCCTGGGAATTTTTGGCTTCTTGAACTCGCGGGCTCCAGAAGTTGTTCTGGGCTGTCAGGGCATCGCTACCGAGATCGGTTACGACGATCAATGTTTTCTTGGCTTGTAGATTGCCTACGGCGGCAACCCGCAGTGCCTCTGGAAGGGCGGGGTGCTTGAGTTCACCGCGGGCGATTTCCGCGGGAGCAGCTGCCGCATTGAGTTCCAGCGTTCCATTGCCGAACGATTCCAGGCCGGGGCCCAGCAGTCCGTTCCACCCTTGGCGGATCATCTCGACCGAGTTCTTAAAGGCTGCGGAATCCGCCGCTTCATTTAGACCGGACTTCAGTTGTTTGGATTGATCGGCGGCCCAGGCTTGGGTCAGTTTGCGTTCGAAACGGATACCGCTTTCTGGTCTGGGGTGATCGGCGGTCCAGACAGTCAAGTCGGGGCGTGTGAGAACTTGAAAGTCGTCTTCCAGCACGGGGGTTTTGAAGCCTAATCCCCAGTGTTGATTGAACCATCCATACATTGAGACTCGAGCGACGTGATTGTAGTTATGGCCGAAGTGAAGCGCAGGGAACAGTGCGACGTTATCCTTCTTGCCGTACAGGGAGTACAAACCTTGCAGTTCGGGAAAACCATCTTGGGCCATATTTTTGGTCCAATCATTGGCAGCGGTCATTCCCAAAGGTCGAGGAGCGATTAGAGCGGATATCTCAATGTTGCCCGTCGCGACGCGGAGACCGCAGGCATTTTCGCAGGTGCACCCACCTTGCATAGCAGTGCTGACCATCACTGCGGGAAAAGCGACAGACAAGCGAGGATCGATCGCAGCACCGATAAAGGATTGAGTCCCTCCGCCGCTGGCACCGGTGATCCCCAATTTGCTGCTATCGATTTCGGGTAAACTGAGCAAAAAGTTGGTGGACTGAATGGTGTTGATGGTTTGCAGCCCCATGATCGACTGGCCCAATTCTTCCGCTTTTGGACTGAACAGTAACCAGCCATCTTCGTTCATTTCCACGCCTCGTTCTTGATTGGCAAAACGGTGAGCGCGGTCAAAATGGATTTGTTGGCTATCGCAATATCCGATCATGTCCCAATGAAAAACGGCGCAGCCCATCCGAGCTAAGTGCACGCAGCGGGCTTGGATATGATTGCGAGCAGCGCTTTCGAATCGTTCCTCGCCGGTTGCCAGCAGTCGATTGCGTTCCGCTTCGCTCAAATCGTAAAAGCGAGCTTCGCTCCAATGTCCATGTGGGCAGAGTACGCCGGGAATTTTTTTACCTGCTTCAACATTCTGTGGAAGGTACAGATTGCCCGTAACGTAGAAACCTGGCAAGCTTTCAAAGAATACGTTTTCGACCGTGTAACCATCCATCACATGTTTGGAGTGCCTCACAGCTTGGATGGGTGCGAGTTTGGGCATGGGCCAAATTCCCAGAGCGACCCGCAGCTGTTGTCGCACTGCTTCAGCTCTCTTTTCCCACTGTCCCAGATCGGCTGGGACCTTAAATGGAAAATGTCCATCGAGATCTTTCAGTGTGCCGGCAGCCGCGACCAGATTTCCTTGGTCGGGAACGGTTGTCGGCTCCGAGGCGATACTGACAAGAGTGCTGTTGTTAAGCAATGCGCTGAGCAGCGCTATGGAAACAAAAAACTTCAAACAGCGCATGGTGGTCAACTCCAGTTGTGGAAAGGGTAGAGCGTTCCAACCAAGTTGAGCTTGAGAGGAACGGAGCGCGGAAAAGTGGAGCTCGAAAAAATGAGGTCTAAAAAATGGAAATCAACAAAGTGGATTGCCAGTCTGGGGACAGGCGCGACAAAGCGACGGGTCTTTAGACAGGTCGATTTGAAGCGGAAAGGTGAGGTTCAAACATGGTTCGCTTGGTCGTCTCCGCTTGACGGACCGCATCGACTGCCATTTTATAGAGCAATTCTTGCGAGCGTACCGGCGAATCGCCTTCATCGGGACTGAGTCGCTGGTAGGTTCCATCGGGTTGGAGTACCCAAGCATTTTGATTGTCGCGGAAGTAGCTGTCGAGTATTTCCATCAATTTCTTGCGGCAGGCGAAGTCATCGATGGGTACTAGCAGTTCCACGCGTCGATCGAGATTGCGGGGCATCCAGTCGGCGCTGCTAATAAACATGCGCTCATCACCGCCGTGATAAAAGTACATGATGCGAGCGTGTTCTAGGAATCGGTCGACGACGCTGATCACGGAAATGTTATCGCTCAACCCCGGCACGCCCGGTCGCAGGCAGCATACGCCGCGAACATTCAAGCGCACCGTAACTCCCGCTTGACTGGCGCGATAGAGTGACTCGATGATTTCCGGATCGACCAGGGCGTTGAGTTTGGCGGCAATATATCCGCGTTGTCCTTGACGCTTGCGCTGGGTTTCCGCATCGATCATCGATAGCAAACGTTTGCGTAAACCAATGGGAGCGGCATCGATGCGGCGATATTGCTGTGGTTGACTGTAGCCGGTGACCGCGTTGAAGAAAGCGCTCGCATCGGCACCGAGTTCTTCGTTGCATGTCAGGAAACTGATGTCGCTGTAAAGTCGAGCGGTTGTTTCATTGTAGTTGCCGGTGCCGAAATGCACGTAACGCTGGATTCCATGCGGTTCTCGCCGGACGATGATGCAGACTTTGGCATGTGTCTTCAAGCCTTTCACGCCATAGATCACCTGCACTCCCGCTTGTTCCAATTCGCGGGCCCACTCGATGTTGCGGGCTTCATCAAAGCGCGCTTTCAATTCCACGATGGCTGTAACATATTTGCCTCGTTCACCGGCGCGCTTTAAAGCTGCTACGATCGGACTTTTGCGACTGGTTCGATAGAGCACTTGCTTGATCGACAGCACATCAGGATCAGCGGCAGCCTCCTCAATCAAACGCACCACCGGTTCAAAGCTCTCGTAAGGGTGGCTCAGCAGAACATCCTTTTCACCGATCGCTGAAAAAAGGCTTTGCGTTAGATCGACCAGGGGCGAAGCCTGTGCGGGCCACGGTGGGTCATGCAATGCGGCGTAACCATCGAGCGAACAGAGATGCATCATCGCCGATAAATCGAGTGGACCTTTCACGCGGAAGACATCGCGATGATCGACTTCCAACCGCGCTCGTAGGTAATCCACCATCGCTTGCGAACAATCCAAATCGATTTCCAAGCGGACGCAATCCGCCGTGCGACGTTGATACAAAACTTGCTGCATACCGCTCATCAAGTCGGCGGCACCATCTTCCCGGACACTGACGTCCGCATTGCGGGTAATGCGAAACGTCGCAACTTCCTCAACATCTTCGCTGGGAAAATATCGATGCGCCATCGCCGTGACAACATCTTCCAACAGCATGTAGCTGTAACCTTGATCGGATGGCAGTGTCACAAACCGCGATAAGATTTTACCCAAAGGCATAATCGCGTAACGGCGCGTGGGCTCCGCATCCTCAACCTTCAAGGCGATGCAAAGGTAAAGCGATTGATTACCGAGCAAGGGAAATGGACCTTCAGGATCGATGGCCATTGGCGACAAGACAGGATATATCTCCTCTTGAAACATCCGCTCGGCAAACTCGCGCACCTTGGGGGAAGCCGACTGCATACGAATGCGTTGGATACCAGCGATTTGTAATCCTGGTTCGATCGCATCGAGGAAGCAATCGTATTGCGAAGCTACCATGCGCCGCACTCGATCATAAATCGCCGATAACTGCTGAGCGACCGTCAGGCCCGCTGGGTCGGTTAAGGCAACATGTTGTTCAAGTTGCAATTGCAATCCGCCGACCCGCACCATAAAGAACTCATCCAAGTTCGAACTGGTGATCGCCAAAAATTTTAAACGTTCCAGCAGAGGAACTGTGGGGCAGGTGGCTTGATCCAGCGGCCGTTGGTTAAACTCCAACCAACTCAATTCACGATTGAAGAATTTCACAGAATCAGAAGTCATCTTGCGCTCGTCCGTCGGATCACTCGCCGCTTCTTAAAAATAACGCTGTCTAACAACAACGCTGTCTAACAACAAGGGGAGTGACTTGGCTTGGCACGCTCGGAGGCCAATCCCCGTCAACTCCTCTTCACAACCCATTATCGTAATGCAGAGAGATGTGCAGCAGAAGATAGAGGAGTGATTTGGAGGAACCCACCCTCAAAAATTCAGGGAAAGATCCCTTCAACCCGCCTGGCGAACGACTTTCCGATCTCTTTGGCGAGTTTGGACTAAGGTTTCGTACACTTGATGGATTTCAGACACCATCCTGGGCATCGAGAAACGGTCCACTGCGGCCGTCCTGGCTCGCTGGCAGCGCCAGTGCAGATCGCTACCACCTTGCAGTACGTTGAGAACACCTCGGGCTAGATCGATACTCGACTCTGGGCGAATCAATTCGGCCAACGGTGATTCAAAATCCGCGCCCACCACTTCCGCTAAACCGCCCACCGCCGTGGCCACCAACGGCTTGAGCAGCATTTGGCTTTCGATCGCCACCAACGATAACGCTTCCGATAGCGAGGGCTGTAGCACCATATCGGCTGCCGAGAGTAGTCGCGTGGCATCGGACCGAAAGCCCAATAGCCTAACAGCCGATCGCAGTTGCAGCGCATCGACCCTCCCTTCCAGTTCAGGACGCTCTTTCCCTTCGCCAGCGATCACCAACTTGGCATCGGGATACTGAGTCAAAATCGAAGGCATCGCTTCGATCGCGAAACGATGTCCTTTACATGGCAACAAATTGCCCACACACAACATCAATCGACTCGGCTCGGACCAACCTGTCTCTTTCAATAAATCATTTCTAGCGGATGGATCGTACTGCGGCTCTTCGACAGCGCCGTAAATCACGGCGGTTTGCTCCGGGCGGAGTCCACAATCAATAACAGCCTTCTGAGCGGCTTGCGACACACACACCATTCGATCGATCATCCAGCGATATTTCTGCCGCCAACGCAAAGGAAAGATCGTGTGCTTGGTGCAAACACGAGCTATACGGCGACAGTCGAATAGGGCCAGCGATGTACCAATGACGGAATGGCTATCGTTAAAATGAAGAACGTCGATATCGGACCGGAGCACAAAATTTCGAATCGATCGCAAATCGCGCAACGATCGACCCTTCCCCTGCACCGGCAACCACGCAAATGACGATTGGTTGAGTCGCTGGGCCAAAGGACTTTTCTCGGGTGCAATCCAGTGCACGCGAACGCCCAGTTGACTCAGCCCCTTTCCCAGTGACCACAGCCACTGTTCGCCACCACCCCAGTGAGGCTGCGACGAGATTAAGGCAACTCCCAAACCGTTAGCAATCATTTTCCAAGCTTAGCCCACTTTTGGTTGCAACTATCTTTCACTCGGTGCCCCGAAGAATCTTGATTCTAAAGATTCTTGATTCTAAAGATTCTTCGGGCCCAGGTATTTCAAGGACATCAAATTAGCAGGTTGAGTGAGTTCATTTGAATAGCATTTCGCGACCTTTGCACCAACGGACAGCAATAATCACCGTATTTGTATTTGCCCCAGGCCCCCAAGTTGCCTGCCTATCAGAAGTCTCTCCAGTTTACCGAGTTCAAATGATATTGACGGCAGAGGGCGAAACGAATTAGGTTGACGACAATCGATGGACTGCCGAGAGAACGCCCAATGATTCCTGCTGATACAGTGGATCAAAAAAGGCTTCGTCGCAGAAAATGCATGGAAAAACGAACCTATTGCGCCGGCTCGGGGCAGATTTTGGGTTGCTCCTGGGCGCTCCTTCGGAGAAAAAATTGGACCTAATCGGAAATTGCCGCACGGAAAAATTTTCAGACGACAGGTTTAATACGGAACGTCCTCAACGGAATATGCTCAACGGAATGTAAGGATCCCCAAGATGGGTACAGTGCTGCGTGGACTAGGAATCAATGCGCGGCAGTTTCGCAACGGAGTACGAGGGCTGCCAGCTTTTATCCGCGACTACTGGCAATTGCGAGACAGCTTGAAGAAACATGGTGATGCGTTTCCCCTGGCGAAATGGAACCCATGCCTGACCGACCGCACCGATTGTAATGGAGTGGCCTCGGGGCATTATTTCCATCAAGACTTATTGATAGCTCGACAGATTTTTTTGAATCAACCCGAGCGTCATGTGGATGTGGGGTCGCGCGTCGATGGATTTGTAGCCCATGTCGCCGTCTTTCGGCCGATTGAGGTTCTCGATATTCGACCGCAAGAGAGTCTGATCCCGAACATGATTTTCAAGCAAGCCGACATTACGTCCGACTCATTTGAGTTGAGCGATTATTGTGATTCCTTGAGTTGTCTGCATGCGATCGAGCATTTTGGATTGGGGCGATATGGCGATCCGATCGATGCGAGTGGCCATCTTCGCGGTCTTGTCAATATACATCGCTGCTTGAGGCCAGGAGGAACGCTTTATTTGTCCACGCCCATCGGGCCCCAGCGCATCGAGTTCAACGCCCATCGGGTCTTCGCAGTACGTTATCTGCTCGATTGGTTTGAACCGATGTTTGATTTCAAAGCATTTTCATTCGTTGATGACGCAGGAAAATTACACGCGCACTGCGAACTGACCTCCGAGCAAATCGTATCAAATTTTGGTTGTCAGTATGGCTGCGGGATTTTTGAGCTCATCAAAAAGTAGTTGCTAGTGACGATCTGCGAACGCTTTAATGAAGGAGACAGGCCAGCTGTAGAGTAGTATCAGCATAACCAGCCAATGACATATATCGTTTTACTCTGAGCTTATATAGCTAGCATGAAACTGATGTTGCAGTAAAGTGTCAGCCGATTTATCAGAATAGGTTCAGTCGTTAAGTCCTCAGTCGGTT
>JBIKMB010000078.1:0-24099 GCA_044359485.1 Pirellulaceae bacterium
ACCTGCCCCGCTTCTCCCCACGAGAGCCACTACTGCTCCAGCCGGTATATCAAGGTTGACCGATGCCAATACTTCCCGGTCCGTTTCCGGATAACGAAACGTCACTCCCCTCAGTTCCAGATGAGCGTTCACTTTCTCCCGTTCGACTCGAATCGCACCGGTTCGATCAGGCATCTCCTCCGTTTGATCCATCAGATCCAGCACGCGATCTAGGCCAGCTAAATTGTTCTGCAACTGCACCGCTGTACCTGCGATCGTGGCGATCGGACCGAGCAACATCGCTAAGTAAACAAGGAACATCATCAAATCGCCCAACGTCAATTGACTCTGTAGGATCTGCCATCCGCCATAAATCAATAACGCCGTAGATGCGAGCGGAATGAGCACTTCCCAAATGATTTCGATCAGACGGGTAACCCACCACACGAATAACTGCTGACGGACTAAAACATGATTGCTGTTTGCATATCGATTGCGTTCAGCTCGCGTTCTGGCAAAGGTCCGCACAACGCGAATTCCACTGAACGTTTCCGTGGTCGAACCATCAATCGCTTGACGCTGATTGCGAATATCGCGATACAAGGGACGAATCCGACGAATCCATGTACGATGGCTGAAATAAACCGCAGGTAATAGTAACACGGCCCCAGCCATCAAACGCCAATCCACCCAAATCAAAATCACCAAGCTTCCCAGCAATTGAATGATGGCTTGCCAAGGGTTGTAGAGCATGCTGAAAATCAAATCGGCGATACCGCCAGCATCTTCACGTAAGATGCTCGTCGCACCACCGCTCTTCAACTGTGTCACCCGATACAACGGCAATCGCAGCAAATGCTCCATCACTTGCCGGCGCAGTCGCGCTTGCACTTGATTGACGGCGAGTGTTGCCTGCCAACGTCCGGTCAAATGAATCAGCGTCTGAACCAGAGTTATACCCACAACCGCACTCGAAATAGATACCAGCTGATACCAAGGGCTCAACTGCCGGAAGAAAGAGGGCGTCAGGTCAGGCAATGGTTGAGGAGGATTGGTCAACACATAGTCGATGGCCACTTTGGTTGCGGCGGGTGGAAGCAAACTCAATAGCGTGGATATCGTCAAAGTACCCAAGGCAAACGCAATTCGCGTCTGATGCCCCTTGAGCAATTTCCAAAACTCCTTCAGCAATACACGGAGCGAGCGTTGGCGTTCGATCGGTTTCTCAGACTGTTTTTTGTTTGCCGCTGAGCCATGCGGCGAATAGGAAGTATCTGCAGGGCGCGCGCGAACCTCTTCGCGATATTTTCGATAACTCTTGCGGCTCGCTTGGCGATACATACCTGTTTGTCTCACTAACTGCTTGCGCTACGATAACTCAAAAGCGCTCGCTGAAAAACCCAGCGGCTCGCCAGCAAACTTAAAATGGCAGCCACTACGGTGAAACCCGCCAATGGCCACTCCCACCAAGCCCGTGGATGCAAAGGCTGAGCCAACAAACGGGCAGGAACGTTGACGACCACGAGAACGGGAATCACAAACGTAAAGGTTCCCCACAGAGCCATACCCCAACCACGCTGATAGATTTCCATCGGATAACGAGAAAAGTTGGTAATGTAAAACCAGAAATCGTAAAGCGTTTGATTGCGTCCCAACCAAATACTCGTTGCCGACAACGTGATTGTCAAACTGTAAAGAATGGCCACGCCACATAATACGTAGAGTGGGTAGAAAAACAAAATGGAGAAATGCAGTTGCAGCGGATTTTCAGGTCGATGTGTCAATTGCCACAAACTGACACCGAGTAAAATCAAGGCCATCATCAGGTTACTCAGCGAAGACCAATCCATCTTGCGAAACGAAATCAGAAACTGGGTGTCGATCGGCTTCAGCAAAGCGAAATCAAGTCCGCCGGTCCGTATCAATTCGCTGAACTCTTCCGCATTCGGCATAAAAAAAGTTTCCACCAATGAATTGACGATCCAAGTGGTGGCCATAAACACAAAGAACTCATACTTTCCCCAGCCCGTCGACGCACCGATCGAATTCGCATGACTGAAGACAATGAGATAAAAGCCCACATTCATCATCGTCCATGAAATACTCGACACACATTCCAAAATAAAATTGGTGCGGAATGTCATATCCCGAATCAAACTATTCTGGGCAAAGGCAAGAATGACTCGCCAGTAATAGCCAAGACCCTCAAACCTAGCTGATCGGGTGGAGGTATTGGCAGGGTCAGGAACTGCACTCACTTTAACCTCCATAGCCGCTATAACGTTTCAAGCCACGCGCATACATCCATCGGGCTAAGAATACAAAGAAAATCAACCAAGCAATCTCGATCCCAAGTTCAAAAAGTAATTGCTCGCGCGGAATTTTCCCCAGAAAAATAGCCGCTGGATGATAGGCCAAATACTTGAGCGGAATGTATTCGACCAACGAGCGCCAAGGCTCCGGCAACATATCCAAAGGAAACATATGCCCCGAGAGAAAGAAGTTAAACAACATGTAAACAAAGAGCAACGAACTCACTTCCAAAAACCAAAACCCGACCAAACCAAGGCAGACCTCCATGAAAAATCCGAGCAGGAAACTCAGCAACAGCGTGGCGATGAAAATCGACAGCGTATAGACATCCGGTATCCCTGAACTGAAATAGCCCCGGCACAAAAAGAAAACCAGTGCAAAGGGAAGTGTGGCTACAGAGTAATATGCGAGCTTGTGGGCTACCCGCCCTAAGAGCAAAAACTCGATTAAGTCTACCGGTTGAGTGAGGTATTTTTTGACCTCGCCTTCGCGAATTTGTCTCGCCACGCCTGATGCCAAACCGGGCATACTTGAGAAGGCTCGTCCCAACATCGTGAGCAAATAATACGCAACCATGTCCGGAAACGAATAGCCGACCAGCGCTTTGGTCTGGCCGGCGCCAGTTGCCGCCGGAACCGATTCAAAAATGGCCCACCATAGAAAAATCTGGGTTACTATGGGCAAAAAACGCATCAGTGTTCCCAAGGCGAAATCACCCCGGTAGACCAAACGCTCTTCCAAAGCGATACGCAAAATGATCCACCACGTCATCAATCGCGAACTGAGTTCGGTTGCTAGTGCGGTCATTTCGATACACCTTCCGCAGTCTTCTCGTCGCTCGATACTCGCGAAAACATTGCCGCGATCACTTCTTCCAGTGGCGGATCTTCCACTGCAATGTCTTCAACCGTGTACTGCTGCAACAATTGAGCCAAAACACTAGACACTTCAGCTCGCGAACATTTGAGTTTGACCTTGGGTAACTGAATCGATAGCACCTCTCCCAAACGCTCTAATCCGTACGGCACCGTCCCTTCCGCCAATTGCAATGTAACCACTTTAGCGCCGCTAAAACTATCGACAATTCCAGACAGCGAACCATCGTACTGTACTTGCCCTTTGGCAATCACCACGACTCGTCGACATAAAGCGGCCACATCCTTCATATAGTGGCTTGTCAATAATACCGTGATGCCGCGTTGCTCTTGGTAATATTTTAAGAACTGCTGAATATTGTGCTGTGCGACCACGTCTAAACCGATGGTCGGTTCATCCAAGAACAGCACTTCGGGAGAATGCAACAACGCGGCAATCAACTCCATTTTCATTCGCTCGCCGAGCGATAACTCGCGAACAGGACGGCTCAGCAGTTCGCGTACGCTGAGCAGTTCGGTGAGTTCATCCAGCGTTTTGCGAAACGCCGGAGGATCGATGCGATAAATGCGTTGGTGCAACCGAAAAGACTCTTGCGCAGGCAAATCCCACCAAAGCTGATTCTTTTGCCCCATCACCAAGGCGAAACGACGCCGGTATTCGTTGTCGCGCTGCCATGGAACATAACCCATCACCTTGGCTCGACCACTTGTCGGATAAATCACTCCAGACAACAGCTTCAGCGTGGTCGTTTTGCCAGCACCGTTGGGTCCGAGAAAGGCGACAAACTCACCACTCTCCACCCTCAGATTCACCTCTCGAACCGCCAGAACTTCGCGATACTGACGATGAAATAATCCGGTGACGGCAGCCCTCAGACCTTCGCCTTTCTGATAAACTCGGTACGACTTGCTCAGTTGATCTATTTCGATAATTGCCATGGCGGGGGATTATAGACATCAGCCGTTCTGCGGAAACCACCCGGCATTCGAGATTATCAACTCTCAAGCGATTTCCTCGGCGATTTTCAACCCATTTCGTACAGATTTAACAGGACTTCTGGCCTATGCCTTTGCGAATTGGCCTTGGACACGACACGCATCGGACCGCCGCAGGTGGCCCATTGATCTTGGGTGGAATCCATATCGACTGCGATTTCCACTTGGTCGGCCACAGCGACGCCGATGTTCTGCTGCACGCGATCACCGATGCCCTGCTCAGCGCCGCCGGACTCCCCGACATCGGTGAACTGTTCCCCGATCAAGCCGCCGAAAATCGGGGTCGCGACTCGGGCGAAATGCTACGACTGGCTTGGCAAAAAGTTCGCGAAATCGGGTGGCATCTGGTCAATCTCGACTGCGTGGTCCTGGCTCAACGCCCCAAACTGTCCCCCCACAAAATCGAAATCCGCCGTCGAATCGCTGATTTGCTCCAAATTTCACCCGACCAGATCGGTCTCAAGGGTAAGACCGGCGAAAGTGTGGGGGAAATCGGACGAGGCGAAACCTTACAGTCCATCGTAATCGCCCTTCTAGAACGCCCATAAACCACCCAAAATAAGTAATCCAGGGGTATTCTGGCGAAATTAGGAGAAGAAATCGGCATTTAGGTATTCGGCCAGAACCCTATAATCGCGGACTGTCCGAAAACGCAGGTAGGCGAAATCGTAGTAAGAGCTTCAATGGAGAAAGCCATGGCGACAGTGGCCAATGCCGCTTCTGGTAAAAGTACCGCAGAACCCGCAACGAACATTCGTGTCTACAACACGCTCACGAAAGTGAAGGAATCTTTCACAACGGTTCAACCCGGCAAAGTGGGCATGTATCTCTGCGGTCCCACCGTATACAAGGAAGCGCATATAGGGCACATGGTTGGACCGGTGATCTTCGACACGATCAAACGTTACTTGACCTACAGCGGTTACGAAGTGACTTGGGTGGTCAACATCACGGATGTCGATGACAAATTAATCGCACAGTCCCATGAACGTGGGATTTCCATGTTTCAGGTTGCCACTGAAATGACGGCAGATTATCTGGCCAATCTGCAATCGCTCGGTGTGAATCAGATCGACTTCCTGCCGCGGGCAACCGACAACATCGACGAAATCATTCGCTTCATCGAAGAATTGATCGCTAAAGATATCGCTTACGCCAGCAACGGCGACGTTTTCTTTGATGTGATGCGAGATCCACAGTACGGCCAGTTGAGCAATCGATCTCCCGATTCGCAACAAGGCGAAGGTGGCGAAGCGGCTTCGCGCAAACGCAATCCGGGTGACTTCGCGCTTTGGAAAAGTGCGAAACCGGGCGAACCCGCCTGGGACAGTCCTTGGGGACAGGGCCGTCCTGGTTGGCATATCGAATGCTCCGCGATGAGTCGCCGTATCTTGGGAAAGACATTCGACATTCATGGAGGGGGCCTCGATCTTGTTTTCCCGCATCATGAAAACGAGTTAGCCCAAAGTCGCTGCTGCCATGGTCAACCGATGGTGAAGTATTGGCTGCACAACGGCTTGATGAAGGCTGCTTCCCAATCGGGCAAAGTCGGCGGCAAAGCGGATCGCGACAACGCAGAACCCCAGCAGGCAGATGTGTCCTCGAAGATCTCCCGCAGCAAAGGGGGCGGTGGCCTGGCAGCGCTGATCGAAAAACAAACAGGAGAACGCATTCGCTTTTTCCTTCTCCGCAGCCATTATCGTTCCACGATTGTGTTCGACGATGAAGGCCTGGCCGAAGCAGGGACTTCGTTGGAATCGTTTTATCGATTGTTCACGCGGTACCAACGCCTCAGTGGCAAGTCGTTCTACGAAATTCCTTATTGCACCAAACGCGCAGCCTTCGTAACGCCCAGCGGTGCCACGGGTGCTGCCGCCGATCTGATCAAGGAGGCGATCACCCGACGCACCGTTTTCCTCGAGAAAATGGATGATGATTTCAATACCGGTGGTGCGGTCAGTGACCTCTTTGAATTGGCTCGCGCGATCAATCGCTTCATCGACGCCAGCGGACTAGAAGACACTGCCAAGCGAACCGAAGAAAACTTGAAAGCCTTCCACGATAGTTTGGCAATCCTGCGCGAATTAGCCTCGCTTCTCGGTGTGTTTGTAAAGCCACCCAAGAAGAGCGGCGGAGGCGATCAAGCCAAAGTGGTTGATGGTCTGATGCAACTGATGCTGGCCGTTCGAGCCGAAGCTCGCAAGACCAAGAATTTTGCGATGGCCGATATGATTCGCAACGGATTGAGTGAACTCAAAATCACCGTACAAGATCTCAAGGATGGGACAACATGGGAATTGGCCGAGTAGATTCGCCACCGCGTCTGGATACCTCACCACACTGCATACTCGGTATCGACCCGGCGCTAGGGACAACCGGCTACGGCGTGATTCGCATTTGCGGTAAACGCTCGACCTTGGTCGAAGCGGGAGTCATTCGAGTCGCTCGCAGCGGCGCTCTTGAAAAACGCCTACTCGAACTTCACGCAGGTATTGAAGAAATAATCGTGCAATACCGACCGGAGGCAATCGCGATCGAGCAGCTCTACTCCCATTACGATCGCCCCACGACAGCAATCATTATGGGACACGCCCGCGGTGTGATTTGCTTGGCCGCTGCTCAAGCCGATATCCCCGTGTTTCATTACGAAGCGACCAAGGTAAAAAAACTTTTGACCAGCAACGGACGCGCTTCCAAGGATCAGATGCAGCGGGCCGTTCAATTGCAATTGAACCTGCTCAAACCACTTGAACCGGCTGACGTCGCAGACGCGTTGGCCATCGCCTTAACGCACCAGCATCATGTGCTGCTCGGCGATCTTACGAATCACACTTTGAAAGAATTACATTCATGATTACGCGTATCACCGCTGTCCTCCAAGCCTTGACCGAAGAGACTGCATTGTTTGCAGTCCCGCCGTTTGATTATGAAGTTTTCATTCCCGAATATACCCGGCGCCACTTGCAGTCGCAGATTGGACAAACTGTAACACTGCACACGATTTATTTTATTGAGGGCAACCCCGCCCAAGGTGGCCGCATGGCGCCGAAACTACTCGGCTTTCTCTCTCCCGTTGAACGCGAGTTCTTTGAATTGTTTTGCTCTGTCGATGGCGTGGGTACGAAAAAAGCGTTGCGGGCTATGACCCAACCTGTGCAAGATACCGCCGTCTTGATCGAACAGCAGGATGCCAAAGGTTTATCCGCTCTACCCGGTATCGGTCCGGCGACTGCCGAACGCATGATCGCCAAATTACGCCGCAAAATGGCGCGTTTTGCCCTGCTGGTCCGTCGCGACTTCCCCGCCGATGCCGGCGACCGCGTCGACGTTCTGCGCGATGCCTTCGATGCCCTCTGCGTTTTAGGACATTCTTCCGCCGATGCCAGAAAATTAATTGATCAGGCAGTCGAAACGGGCAAGAAATTCAAGGATACTGAAACGCTGATCCAAGCGATTTATATGATGCAACTCGGCGGATAAGCTATGGCGGAGCGACCGACCGCTGCCATCCGCTGGGGATCTGAGGGAATTCCCATGATTCGACCGGACAACCCGCTGCGAAGGAATAAAGAATTACCCGAAAAGCTTGTGCCGATCGCCTCGGCGGCGGCTGGACGGACCGCAGCGCCTCCGGTCATCGAAGCTGCTTTGGCTGAGCCTTTGATTCCAGAAAACCTGCTGCACAACCAACCGGTACAACGCCAAGTCGTCCCCGCTCTCCCCCCCTGCCCCAGCTGCGGTACGCCGCGCGATCGCGATACACGTTTCTGCGTCGCCTGCAGCGCTCCACTGGAAACCGCCGAGCAAAACGCTTCCGTTGTCCGCGGACAGCCTCTCCCCGAACATCATTTCCGCTGCGAAAACTGCGGCTCGGAAGTCAACACCTCGCAAGATCAAGTCAGTTATCGCTGTCCGTTTTGCGATTCGAATTATGTCGTCGAATTGCCTCAAAAATCTCGCAATGATCACCCGCCCGAATTCATCATCGGCTTTGCCGTCACCCGCGAAAAGGCAGCGGAATTATTCGTTCAATGGATGAAACAGAATAGCTGGTTCCGCCCCGGCGATCTCCGTGCGCGAGCCATCATGGATAAACAACGCGGCGTTTATCTACCCTTCTGGCACTTCTCGATGGGTGCCGAAAGTCGCTGGCGAGCTAACATCGGCGAGTATTGGTATCGTACCGAAACCTACACCGTGAGAAATGCTAAAGGGGGGACCGAAACCCGCACCAGGCAAGTTCGCGAAACCGAATGGTTTCCTCTCCAGGGCGAACACCATGAGTTTTATTATGGATACCTCGTTCCAGCAGGCCGATCGCTCACCGATGCCGAAGCTCGCGAAATTCAACCCTTCCGACTCTCTTCGCTAACGCGATATCGTCCCCATTTTCTCGCCGGTTGGCTGTGCGAAGATGATAATGTGCCTCGCGATGAAGCTCGACAACTCTGCGAACAAGAATTTATGCATCGCGAAAGAAACGCGATTGCCAGCTTCCTCCCCGGAGATACACATTCCGACTTGAGCGTGCAAACGAGATTGACGGCCCATGATAGCGACCTCATTCTATTGCCGATTCATATCCTGACCTATCGCTACAACGATAAAATTTATCGCTTTATCGTAAACGGTCAGACCGGCAAACTCATCGGTCAAAAGCCCGTCTCGTCCAAGCGCATCGCCGCAGCGGTCGGGGTCGCATTAATCATCATCCTCGCCATCGTTCTGTTGATCCTATTTTTTAATCGCTAATTCACTTTTACGTTTTTATTTCCATCATGAACACCTATCTTCCTGCATTAGATCGCTGCCGAATTTGCGGTAATCATCTCGATGCAGAAGATCAATTCTGCAGCAATTGCGGCACCGAAGCCCCGCTCACCGAAACAGCGGTCTCCGCCCCCAAGCAAGCTGCTAGCCTTTACAGTTTTCGCTGCAATGATTGCGGCGCGGCTATGAGCTACGACGCATCCGCTCAATCGCTGCGATGTCCTTTCTGCGGCAGTGTCTCGATGACGCGGAAAGAAGATACCCGCGTACTTCGCCCAGAGGGAGTTGTACCGTTTCAAGTCTCGCATGAAGCCGCTGTGGAAATGTGCCAGAGGTGGATCAATGAAGGTTTTTGGCGACCAAGCGATATTCGCCAACGCGCGATGATTGAAGCGATCGCGCCGGTATACGTCCCATACTGGGTCTTCTCCGCCAACACCGAAACACATTGGACCGCTGATAGCTCCGCCGTTCCAGCCGGTTCTCGCGGCAATTGGTGCCCTGTGTCCGGTGATCATCAAAGTCAATATCAGGGTTTGCTGGTCGGCGGAAGCTCGGCCCTCACACCTACGGAAACTTCCAACATCGCACCCTTTGATTTACGCAAAGCCGTATCGCCCGACGAGATTGACTTGATCAACGCGCGCGTTGAAGAATTTCAGATGCCACGTCGACAAGCTCGACCATTAGCCGTCGGTTCGCTACAAGAACTCGAACGCCAAGCGTGCCGACGCTACGTGCGAGGTGAGTGCCGCAAAATGCAAGTCAATGTTCGAATTTTGAATATGTCGAGCCAGCCCGTTTTGCTCCCCATTTGGATCATGGCCTATCGTTATAAAAAACAAGTCTATCGCGTGCTCATCAATGGCCAAACCGGCAAATTGGCCGGTGGAGCTCCGTTTGCCTACGGAAAATTGGCCGCCATCATTACGGCTGTCATCGTCGTGCTCGCCCTTATCGCCCTAGCCATATTCCTCATGAACGGATTCCGTTGAGTACACCTTTACCTAAGTCGCATGGAGGCGATAAGATGCGATATGTGACTTTTTGTTCACAGACCGAGGAAACGAAATGGTAAGAGAAACTGTTGCGGTACAAGAAGAACCGAACGACGAAAACGAGATCATCCTACGTCCTAAACGCATGGCCGATATGGTGGGACAAAAAGAAGTGATGGCCGTTTTGCACATCGCGATCGACGCCGCCAAAAAACGGAATTCGCCCTTAGGTCACATCCTTTTCGATGGGCCACCTGGCTTAGGGAAAACAACTTTCGCCACTTGCATTCCGCGCGAAATGGGGGCCACCGTGCAAATGGCCAGCGGCCCAGGTCTCAAAGCCCCCAAGGACCTCATCCCCTATTTGACCAACATCGAACTCGGCTCCGTACTCTTCATCGACGAAATCCATCGTATCCCGAAGGCGGTTGAAGAATATCTCTACACCGCCATGGAAGATTTTCGAATCGATATCGTGCTCGGCGAAGGGGTCAACGCTCGCACCGTCAATTTGCCACTTAAACCGTTTACCCTCATCGGAGCAACCACTCGAGCCGGCATGCTCAGCGGTCCACTACGCGATCGATTTCAGATCCGTGAACACCTCGGCTTTTACTCGCTCGATGAACTCACCGAGATCTTGTTACGCAATGCGAAGAAATTACAA
Organism: Pirellulaceae bacterium; assembly: GCA_044359485.1. GTDB lineage: Bacteria > Planctomycetota > Planctomycetia > Pirellulales > Pirellulaceae > JAFLCP01. Next base: position 10,599 of record JBIKMB010000078.1, read on the forward strand.
GTCACCATCAAGAATGATGCTGCCCGTGAGATCGCCCAGCGCAGCCGCGGTACCCCGCGTGTCGCCAACAATCGACTTCTCTGGGTTCGCGATTATGCGATGAGCAAATTCGATGGGCAAATCACCCTGCAGATCACCCAAGATGCTCTCAAAATGACCGGTATCGATGAACTTGGACTCGATCGCCAAGATCGTCGTTATCTGGAAACATTGATTCGTGTCTTCTTGGGTGGACCCGCTGGTATCGAAGCGATCGCACATACCATGAATGTTTCCGCCGATACACTTGTCGATGAAGTCGAACCCTTCTTGCTGCGAAGCGAGTTGATCATTCGCTCACCTCGCGGTCGCTGCGCTACGCCAAAAGGTTACATGCATATGAAGTATGAACTCCCGAAAGCCTCATGAATCTGGTGAACTCCGGAAACCTACAAAGAATGACATGATCTCATCGCGTCGCGCCGCACACGTTCTTTTTGCCATCGCTGCCTTTATTTGGCTAACGATGTACGGCGCGCTATCCACACGACTCAATCTGCTGCTTAACTATGCTTCACTGCCAACGCTCCTTCCAGCCTGGGAACCGATCGGTGCGACACTGACCTCTTTGGTCATCGGTATTTTGTTTCTGTTCATCGTCTATCGACTCAATGCACACGAAACCATACTCGTATCGCTTCAACGCGCCAGTTGGATACTGCTGGCAGCTACAGCCCTCCCTCTCCTAAGTTCTATCTTGAGACACCTCTCTTTGCCGCCTCTCTTTTGGCAACAGCCGCACTTTGCCGAATTGCTCTGGTTTGCGGCAGGTAGTGGCTTCGCCTTCTGGTTTTCTCCAGTAAACAGATGGTCGTGGAACCGTTGGCTTAGCACCAAGCTCTCCGTGGGCCTCTTGAGCGCCCTTATTGCTGCGCTAACTTTTTTTTGGACCTTACAAGCTTGGCGGCAGTATCAAGATTTTCGCTTAGGCTTTAATGACTTTGGACATTTCACGTGGCGTTTAGCCAACACTTGGAATGGACGCGGAGTTTTGCTGGAAAGCCCTAACTTGCCAACCTTCTGGGATCATTTTAATCCTGGAATACTCTCGATCGTCCCTATTTGGGGTTTGTTTCAATCACCGCTCGCGATTTTTGTACTTCACGCATTCTCGCTATCGATCAATGCCTGGCTTATCTATGCAATCGTCCGGCAACTGGGCGGTAGCACCCTCGCTGCTTTGATTTGGGGATGCGTCTGGCTAGCTCACCCATCGATCGGTTTATGGAACCTCGCATTCACCTACCATTGGCATCCGGTGACGCTGGGAATCCCATTCTTTCTCGCTGCAATTTGGTGCTTGCTCGATCGGCGTTTCCTGGGTGCGGCAACCTGCTTTCTGTTCGCAGCATCGATGGAAGAAGGTTGGCTCGTGATCGGCTCGTTGCTAGCCGGAGTCATTTTTCTTTTCGGACTTCCCATTCGGTCTTCTGGTACTCATGCCGATACAATCCATCCGACGAATCCTATTGGGAATGGGTTGAAATCGTCTCATGAAATCTTTCGCGCTCGTTGGCAGTGGCTCGCAGCGAGCGTGTGCATCGCCTTGCTGTTTTTGTTAGTCTACAAACTGAGCGGTTTGGCCGAGTTCCAAACAGCTCGTTTTGCGAAATTAGGTGATAGCCCCCCTGCCATTTTACTATCGCCCCTAACAAAACCATCGGTTTTCTTCGGGCAAGTATTGCAACCCCGCAACTTTTTGTTCGCACTAGGATTACTCATTCCTCTAGGAACTGCAGCGTTAATGAAAGGCTGGAGATATTTGCTCGCAACTGCGTTGCCCCTAGGTGTCCTCTTCGCTTGGGATCATCATCCTGCAGCAAGTCTCGCCTTCCATTATGCGACGACGCTGATGCCTATCTTTTTTTTAGCCGCGCTGATCGGCGCAAGCTATTCTCGAGAAGAAGGCTGGCTCCGACACGGCAGTATCGCATTAGGTACCTGTTGTCTGCTCTCCATTTTTTGGGGTGGAATGCCCTGGAGTCCCTATTCGACACTTGAAGCAGACGGTCAATCCTATGGTATCGAAGGCGTGGAACTTCGCCGCGAATTCTCAGCCGATGGCCGTTGGCTGCATCGACAAATTCGGCTATTGGAACCGCATCAAAATCGATCGGTCCTGGCAACAGGTCGCATCGCAGGCCACTTTCTGAAAGCCAACTTTCTCGAAACAGCGGGTCAGTTTCGCGAGCGACGAAATACCTTGCGTCAACTGAGTTCTGACGGCACCGAGTGGGCGTGGTTTGACACAATCGTACTGGACCACCGAGAGAATTTTCAGCAATCCAGCGACTGGACTCAGCAGTTACAGCAGGAGGCCATGGTGGCGGGATTTACCATTGAATCCGAAGCCCATGGCATCGTCATCCTCACCCGCCCCCACTAGAGGTTCGCCTCCTGCTCCACTGCTCTCCTGCTCCACTGCTCTCCTGCTCTCCTGCTCTCCTGCTCACTGCTCTCCTGCTCTCCTGCTCCACTGCTCACTGCTCTCCTGCTCTCCTGCTCCACTGCTCTCCTGCTCTCCTGCTCTCCTGCTCTCCTGCTCTCCTGCTCTCCTGCTCTCCTGCTCTCCTGCTCACTGCTCTTCGATGCAAACCGCGACTCGCAATTCATTTCTTTTTGCCGGGGTTTTCCTTTGCTTCGGCCGGTTCAGCTTTTCCTTTCGCTGGCGATGCCGTTTCACTGCGTTCGAGTTTCACGATCAAGTACTGCTTGCTCCCGGTTCCAATAACAGTCAGTTCAGTTTTCGAGGCTTTAAATCCTTCGCATTGAAACTCAAATGTATGTTTGCCATGCGGCAAGACGTAATACGGTTTAACCTCCATAAAACCAGCGACGAGCGCATGACCGACGAACTCGCCATCAATGGCTATCGATATGGGCCGAATGGATTGACTCGAAGTCAACATACCACTCAGCATAGTTTCGGGAGCCTGAAGTGCTGGGGGAGGATTTTCATAAGGAAGCACGAAGATAATATGGACGGTCGCATGCCCCTCGACCGTCTCATTCTCGTGACTATCTTCCGCGAATAATAATATGCTCGGTATCGCGAAGACCCCACCTATGAAAAACATGGCGATGAAATGTCTTAGCACTGTTGACGCTGTAAACTGGGGCGACATCGACATAGATTTGCTCCTTGGTAAAGATCTCGCTGAAGGGGACAAGCAGTCTTCACAAAAAAACCGCTGTTAATCTTTCAGGATTAGAGCATTAACTCAATCGGATCGGAATTAAAATCCGGCTTTTAACATCAACCGATTTAAGTACGAATCTGAGCCACCATTTTGCGCATCATCCGACTCCATTTACTTCGGCCACAAGATGTAGAGGTAAACACCATACAACATCAAAAGCACGACACCTTCGATCCGATGAAGCAATTGTCCGGTGTACAAAAGTGGGATCAATAAGACCATGAATAGAATCATTGTCGCATAATCTACTAAAGATATGCCGGGCGCGTGAATGGGAGAAATCAACGCAGCCACACCAAGGATTCCGAGAATATTAAAGACATTGGAGCCAACAACATTCCCGATTGCGATATCAGGTTGCTTTCTCAAGGCGGCGACGACCGAGGTCGCTAATTCGGGCATACTTGTCCCTGCAGCCACAATCGTCAATCCGATGATTGCCTCGCTCACTCCAAACGCCTTCGCAAGAATAATCGAGTTATCAACCAGCAAACGTGAGCCAAAGACGAGAATCACCAGCCCTCCCAAGATGAACCCAACATCAATCGCCCAGTGATTGGAGATTCCGGTCAACGATTCAGCTTCGCTCTTGGTATCTGCCGCGGATCCCTTGTTGGCTTCCCTGCGAGCCAGCAAGACATTCATCAGGGTGTAAGCGACAATACCAATAAAAAATATCAGCCCCTCAATACGATTCAGTGTTTTATCGTAAAGGAACAACAAAAGCACAAACGCAATTCCAAGAGCGATCGGCGCATCGAGCTTAATAATCTGGCGATGCACTGGGATTGGACAGATCAATGCAGTTAATCCGAGAATAATTCCAACATTAAATGAATTGGAGCCGACGACATTACCGAGCGATATATCGCCTTGTTGTGCGAGAGCCGCTTTAACACTCACCACAAGCTCCGGCGAACTGGTTCCGAAAGCCACGATCGTTAGTCCCACCAAGAGCGGACTAAGACCGGCTCGCAGCGCGAGTGAAGAACTTCCCCTCACGAGGCCTTCTGCCCCAAAAAATAAGAGCAGAAGTGAGAAGACGATCAACAGGATGGGTAAAATCATAGGTCCTCTTTCGGTTTGCCCCAAGGCTTTCGACCAGCAAGTACGACTCTCACTGAGCAACCCACAATGCACCCGAGCAAAATCTCAGTGCAGCATAACAGTGCAGTCAGTTCGGTACGCGAACTCTGCAAGCCTGCACTATTTTACCCAATCTGGTCCACACACGCCGGGCACGTCCTATCATCGACAATATAGCAGTCTGCAAAGCCGCTCGGCAACATACGCTACGCTCTTGTCCGATTGATAAGCCAATAGCATTGAGGACGATCCATTTTTCCAACGGTAGACGCGAGGCCGTTTACCCTCAAATGGCCATCACCTTGCCATGGATATTGTTAAGTCATGAACTGAGGGCCGCCGAACTGAAATTCGCCTTGGCTAGTTCATGCGCTAGTCGAGGCTCTCAATCCTGCCTCACTTCGCTTCTTCTTTGGCCATCTCGCGCAGCACTTTGGGGAGTGGAAAATGAACCTCTTCACGACGAATGACCTTTTCATCGACCGTGGCATTGAATTTGGAAGCCAAGTAAAGAATCGTGCTTTGTACCACCGATTCCGGAGCGCTAGCTCCAGCGGTAATGAGCACTTTTTCGTCGCCACGGAACCAATGATCTTGGATATCTTCTGGGCCATCGACCAGATAACCCGGTTTGCCGTGTTCGCCCGCTAGCTCTCGCAGGCGTTGGCTGTTGCTACTGTTTTGACTCCCCAGTACTAGCACGAGATCGGCTTCCGCAGCGAGTATTCTCACCGCTTCTTGTCGGTTTTGCGTCGCGTAACAAATATCTTCTTTTGCTGGCCCTTCGATCCATGGAAATCGAGTCTTCAAGCGATTGATAATGCGATTGGCATCATCGACGCTCAGCGTGGTTTGTGTCAGATAGGCTAATTTTCCATCTTCGGGAAAATTCAATTGATCAACATCTTCGGTTGTTTCCACCAGGATGATCGCTTCCGGTGCTTCACCCATGGTACCGATCACTTCATCGTGCCCTTCATGGCCGATCAAAATAATGGTGTATCCACCTTTGGCAAACTTTATCGCCTCCAGGTGGACCTTAGTTACCAACGGGCAGGTCGCATCGATCGCAAAAAGACGACGAGATTGTGCCTCCTTGCGAATTTCGGGAGATACGCCGTGAGCCGAAAAGAGCAGCGTGGAACCTTCAGGGACTTCAGACAAATGATCGACAAATACAGCCCCTTTCGCTTTAAACGTTTTCACCACATATTGATTATGAACAATCTCATGGTAGACGTAGACCGGAGCTCCAAACTTCCGCAAAGTCAAATCGAGGCTTTCGATGGCCATATTGACTCCAGCGCAAAAACCGCGAGGGGCAGCTAATAAGATTTCCATGGCGATTCCTCTGTGACATGGGCTCAGTGATTCAGGCTACTTCGTGGGGGTGATCCTTGGCAATTTTCCGGTAGCCCGTCCCGGCTCCGACCGGAAACAACTGGACTGGTTCACCGACTATCTAACATGTTACCTCAAGACCCAAAATCTTTCAGGCCCCGTTTTCCACATGCAGACCCCATTCGGGTTAGAATAGGGTAGGAAAAGCGGATTTTCGAGCAAACACAAATTTGCTCCTCTAGGTTAGCCAGGGGTTCAGCAGTTGTTCGGCACCTCGGGCCGGCTCGGTTCGAACTCCGCTCAAGCTGGTAGGCGAGTTGAAATGTTAAAGTGCTAGAGGACTGTGAGTTGGTGCAGACATCCTACAAAAACTTCAAAAATGAGCTTGCTCAGTGGGGGCCCGAGAACGACTACCGGCCACCGTTATTAGCTGAGGCTCAAGCCTATTGTCGGGAACTGGCAACCGCTCACTACGAAAATTTTCACGTGGTAAGTTGGTTGTTGCCAAAACCTTTGCGACAGCATTTTTTCAATATCTATGCATATTGTAGGTGGTCTGACGATTTGGCTGATGAAACCGGCTCGGCGGCGGAGTCGTCCCGTTTACTGGCTTGGTGGGAAGAGGAATTGCGACGGGCCTTCGAGGGAAAGTGCGTGCACCCGGTTTTTGTCGCGCTCGAGCCAACCATTGCCGAGTTCCAATTGAGCGAGAAGCCTTTTGCCGATCTATTGTCAGCCTTCCGGCAAGATCAAGTCAAACTCCGCTATCGATCCGATGAAGAAGTGCTCGATTACTGCCGTCGCTCCGCAAATCCTGTCGGCTATCTAGTCCTGGCGTTAGGGCGATCTCTTCATGCGGACGCAATTGCTTGGAGCGATTCGATATGCACCGGTTTACAGATCGCTAACTTTTGCCAAGATATCGCCATCGATGCCCGCAAGAACCGAATTTACATTCCCGCCTCTCGCCTGAGTGAATATGGAGTTACAGAAGATGATGTGTTGGCAGGGCGGCCTTCGGTTGAGCTCAAGCAGTTATTGCAACGCTGGTGTGAATACGCCGATACATTTTTCGATCGAGGTTCACCGTTGGTAAAACATGTTCCCCGTTGGTTAAGTCTTGATATCTATTTGTTTATTGCAGGTGGTCGCGAGATTTTACGAGAGATTCGACGCCAGCGTTTTGATGTGTGGAGTCAGCGAGTTTCGCTCAGCAAATCGCGAAAGCTTTCGCTTGTAGCAGGTTCCACATGGCGATGGCTGGTAAGGGGATCAGCCTGATGATGGATCTTACCGCGAGTTATCAATATTGCGCGACGATTGCCCGCGAAAGTGGCAGCAATTTCTATCGTAGCTTTTCGTTGCTGGAACCACAACGTCGACAAGCGATGGAAGCGCTTTATGCCTTTGCGCGGTGGAGCGATGATTTAAGCGATCTGCCGGGCGAAGCTAACCAGAAGCGATCGCGACTGGAGCATTGGCAAGCGGAGTTGGAGCGATATTGCCATGGGAACGAGATACCAGAAATTGCCTCGAATCAAGACCCTCAGACTGATGTGAATTTATTATGGCCCGCATTGCGAGATGCGCAGCAACGTTATCGTATTCCGATAGAAGTCCTGCGCGACTTAGTGGAAGGGGTCAAGCTCGACATCGACATGGTAAGGTTGCGTGATCGCGACCAACTGGAACGCTATTGTTATTGCGTTGCAGGAACTGTGGGTCTAGCATGTTTGCATATTTGGGAGGCCCCCGTTGACCGCTTGCGCAATGTAGCCATCGATTGTGGCTTTGCATTTCAAATCACCAACATCTTGCGCGATGTGCTCGAAGATACGCGTCGACAACGAATCTATCTCCCGGAAGCGGATCTTCAGGTTTACGGCTGTGACGCGGCCAGCTGGCTGAGAGCCGAGCCGGCCGGCGATTGGCTCGGTCTGGTTCGCAAGTACATCACCGATGCGGATGCAGCCTACCGGAGAAGCTGGGAGATTCATACGCACTTGCCGCCAGATGCGAAGAAGATGTTCAGCTTGATGTGGAGAAGTTATCATGCGATTCTGGAAGAAATACAGCGACAGCCAGAAACCATCTGGAAGCGACGCTTGTCGGTACCATTGTGGAAGAAGGCCAAACTGTTCTTGACTCATTTTGGGCCGCTGAGCTGACACGGATCACTTTATGCAAACGCAATCAGGACGTAAGGCCTTGGTTTTAGGGGGTGGTTTGGCCGGGATGGCTGCCTCCCTACGTTTGCGTTCTGCAGGTTGGCAGGTGGAGTTGTGGGAGTCGCGATCAAGGCTTGGAGGCCGTGCCGGTTCTTTTGTCGATCAATCCACGGGACATACCGTCGACTATTGCCAACACGTTGGCATGGGATGCTGCACCCATTTGCTGTCGTTCTTAGAAGAGACGCAGACGCTACAAGCGTGGCGCCGCCATGCCACGCTTCATTTTTTTGGTCCAACGGGGAAACACGTCCCTCTCCGGGCGAGTCCGATTTTGCCAGCGCCGCTTCATCTGCAAAAATTATTGTGGGGTTGGCCCGGCTTGACGCTCAAACAACGAATCGAAGTGGCTCGAGCCATCTATCGACTGATGCGTCTGAAGCCTACGGTCGAATTGGAATCGAAGCCCGCCTTGGAATTCTTAGTACAAGCTCGACAAAGTGCTGGGACGATGGAGCGATTTTGGTCGACAATCATGGTGAGCGCATTGGGGGAATCGCTCGAAAATGTTGCGCTTGGTCCAATGCGCAAAGTGATCGTAGAAGGTTTTTTGGCGTCGCGTTCCGCGTATGAAGTGTGGATTCCCCAGCAGCCGCTGAGAACTTTATTTGGAGAGCAAGCAGCGCAACATCTCAGCTGCTGCGGAGTGGAGATTCATACGCAACGATCTGTGCGGCGTTTGCTGTTTGAAGCGGGCGTTTGTGTAGGTGCGACTGCGTCCAATCAAATGACTTCGCGAGCTGACGTGGTGGTGATCGCCCTACCCTGGTTTCATCTCCATTCGCTGGTCGAATCAGAGACGCCTGCGTCTGTGCAAGCCATGTTTGATATTGCCGGCGAGTTGAAGGCATCTCCCATTACGGGCGTTCATTTGTGGTGGGATCAGGCTTGGTTGGAACAGCCCCATGCGGCCATCGTGGGACGCTTACCTCAGTGGGTTTTTCGTAGCCCATGGTTAGAGGACGAAGGAGATTCGTTGGCTTGGGAGCCGTGTGCTGGCAAGAGTCATCATTATCAAGTGGTGATCAGCGCATCGCGTGAATTACCCCGTGATGCCAACAAGTTGGTGGAAATGGTAGTGAAAGAGTTGCATGAGTTATTTCCGAAGAGTCGTCAAGCCAAGCTGTTGCGATGGAAGGTGGTAACGGATCCGCATTCGGTGTTTTCGGTTTCGCCGGACTCGGCAGGACGTCGCCCCAACGTTGATGCGCTTTTGAAGCTTCATCACTTGGCCTTAGCAGGCGATTGGACGGTGACGGGCTGGCCGGCAACAATGGAAGGAGCGATTCGCAGCGGTAATTGGGCTGCGAAGGCCTGTTGTGAGTTAGTCGGTATATCGCCTCCCCATCTACCGATAGATCTGCCCTATTCTTGGCTAGCCAAGCGTCTCATCCAACGCAATGATCGTTTAACCCGTATGCCGCGAGGCTAGGCTTCCCCACGCTGGATTCTACAGCGGAGTTGACCAACACGCTGGCCAGTTGAGATCGCGCCTCATACCGCCGCACGTACAGCGGACGCTATCGGCTGATGGAGACAGCTGGCAGATGCATCTTTGGCCCTAGGCTCCGGATTGATTTCCATAGAAGCTCATTGAGCTTCAGCCCTGAATGGGTGCCACGTATTTGCGGACGCCCCCAACCCATACCATGCGGGCACAACCGAACAGTTCCGCCCCGCTGAAATAGCTGTTTCTGCTTCGAGATAACATCGCTTTCGGTTGGACCACCCAGCGATGATTGGGATCGATCAAGACGATATCGGCCGGTTTACCCAACTGCAAGGAACCCCCTTCTATACCCAAAATCCGAGCCGGGGCACAAGAAAGTTTTTCGATCGCTTGCGTCCAATTCAATACGCCAGGGCGAATTAAATACGTAATGACAGACGCCAGTGTGGTTTCAAGTGTGCTCGCACCAAATGGTGCCAAATCCAATTCCTGCATCTTTTTCTCTAAAGCGCTGGGGCGATGCCCGCTGGTAATCGCATCGATTGTTCCATCCTGCAAACCCCTTAAGCATGCCTCTCGATGATCGTCGCTACGCAATGGTGGTTGCAATTTAAAGTTGGAATCAAAGGATCGGAGATCCGCATCGGTGAAACAGAAATTCGCCGGCGTAATTCCACATGTGGTTCTCAAACCGCGGTCTTTGGCGCGTCGAACCAAATCGACACTCCCCGATGTCGAAATATGGGTTAGATGAAGTCGCCCACCGGTGCTCTCGACCAAACGCAAATCTCGCGATGTGGCTAAATCCTCTGCTTCGGCCGGAATAGGCGATAATCCGAGCACCAATTGCACAAGCCCCTCGTGCATGATGCCTCCATCGGCCAAACTTTTTATTTCGGGATGATCGAACACCGGACGATCAAACATCAAACAATACTCAAGAGCCCGTCTTAACAAAGCGGTGTTCTCAATTGGCCCCGGCGCATCGCTGAAGGCTACCGCCCCAGCATCCACCAGCGAACCAATTTCGGCTAACTCCTTCCCCTGGCGATGCTTGCTGACACATCCGATGACATGCACTCGACATCGATCCGAACGCATCGCCTTCTGCCGCACAAATTCGACTGCCGCCGCCGTATCAATCGGTGGTTCCGTATTCGCCGTGCAAGCGATAGACGAGTAACCACCTGCCAAGGCTGCCATCGTGCCAGCGGCAATCGTTTCGTCCTCTTCCCGACCCGGTTCACCCAACTCGGCGCCCAAATCTACAAGTCCAGGTGCGCCGATCCAGCCCGAGGCATCGATGCGTTGCAACTCGCTAGGCAAATCGCCATCGCTGGGATCCAATCCGGCAATAACGCCATGCTGAATCAAAACTCGGCCCACTCGATCAAGATCTTGAGTTGGATCGATCCACCGCGCGTTCTCAATTAATGTCGCAGTCGTTTCGGCTAGGCCAAGCATGATCCATTCACCTCACTAACACCTAGCAACAATCGGAGTGCGGCCATCCGAACAAAAATTCCGTTGGTCACCTGCTTGAGAATCACCGAGTGTGGGCCATCCGCCACTTCCGGCGTCACCTCCACGCCGCGATTGATGGGCCCCGGTGCCATGATCAGTATGTCCGGCTTGCTGCGGCGCATTCTTTCCGCCGTCATCGCATACAACAAAGCATACTCATGCACGGAAGGAAAAGGACGCGTACTCTGACGCTCGAATTGAATCCGCAACAAATTCAACACATCGCAGCGAGGCAAGATCTCATCAAGATTGTGCGCGACCTCGACACCAAATTTCTCCCACTGACGAGAAACCAAGGTCGATGGACCACACACAATCACATGCGCCCCCAATTTTTTCAGTCCCCAGATATTGGAACGTGCCGTTCGACTGTGAGCGATATCACCCACTAAGGCCACGGTGAGCCCTTCGATCTTACCTCGCGATTGCCGAATGGTGAGAATGTCCAATAAGCCTTGCGTTGGATGCTCATGAGGACCATCCCCCGCGTTCAGAACCGAACACTGAAGATGCCGAGCCAACATGTACGCAGTCCCCGGGGCAGAATGCCGAACAACGACCGCATGCACCCCCATCGCTTCAATCGTCTTGGCTGTATCGATGAATGTTTCACCCTTCGACACACTGCTCCCTGAACTCGCAAATTCAACCGTATCAGCACCCAAACGACGGGCAGCTAACGAAAAACTATTGCGAGTACGAGTGCTATTCTCGAAGAAAACATTGGCGATCGTCTTGCCCTGCAGGACAGAAATCTTGCGACGCCCGAAATCCGTCGCGATCGCCATGTGCTCGGACCAATCGAGCAATGTAGTGATTTCTTCGGCCGTCAAACTCTCTAAGTCCAATAAATGCCGATGACGCCAGGTTGCAGGAAAATCAGGTAACTCCGCGTGCACTACGGACATAGTCGATGCCTCGGCTAAATACGTTATCCTCTAAGCCCCTACATCTTACCGAAAATTCTCCCCTTTCCCAGTGGACGCCAGCACAGAGCCACAATTCTCCATTCGCCGCGCTACTCTGACCTCCCCCATTCCACCACCCAATCGTCGCAAGCCATCAATCGTCGCAAGCCATCGACACCTACACCTCAACGGTCCACGCCTTGGGTGCCACGCCTTGGGTGCCATGCACCAAGATTGCCTTGCACGGTGTGCACCAAGATTGCCTTGCACGGTGTGCACCAAGATGCCTTGCACGGTGTGCACCAAGATGCCTTGCACGGTGCGATTAGCAAACTGCGTTAGCCGTGGTTTTCGCATTCTATTGGTACACTTCCCACCGTTTAAACCAATTCGCTCCCAACTCCAACCTCGAGCCTCGTGCCGCAACTGAATCACTAGATAGCTTCATCGTTATAGTACGCTTTTGGGATTATTCCCGATATGCTTGCTTGCTTCGATATGAATCTAGGCGTCTGGCAAAATCATCCTCCATTCCGCCTATCACAAAGGCGGCCCTAAACTGAAGCATGAAATTGTTTTCGTTCAAGCCGTTGTTTCTCAGGTAGACAGACGCCGCCGACTCAGCGCGAATGTCGCGTAAAGCTTCTTCCTGCATCTTGGTCGCGGTGTCAAAGTCACCATTGGCTGCATGCACAGCAGCGGCCGTATCGGCATGCTGGTACCAGTTTGCGAGTGCTGGAACAAGTTGCAACGCCAATTTCGGATCTCGCAATTCATCGTTGCGTGTGGTGGCAAGCCTCCATGCGAGACCGTTAGCCAGAGCGCTGTGCGATTTGAGCTCTTTCTCTTGCAAAATCTGTTTTGCCGCTCGCTGGTATGCACCAACCGCCTCAGCGAAACGCTCTCGCTCGCTAGCGATAACGCCGCGACCGTAGTCGGCATAGGCCATCCCGATTTCGTTCGGCTTGAGTCGTCGCCAAATCTGCTTATCGCCTATCTCACCTGTCGGCAAATCGTCTAACATAACAAATCGATCGGCAGTAGAAAATGAAAGTTCCATTTCAGAGTACGATGGCGTTCCTTCGGAGTCACGACTCAGCGATTCTGCAAGATAAACTCCATCGTTGCGAATCTTCATTCGCCGCATCTTCTTTTCACCAATCTGAAACGAATTCAGTTCTCGGGGATAATCCGGGACCCATAACGATTTGGCCTCGAACTCTCGATCTCCTGTATCGATTATTTCTACCACCCAACCCTGATACAAGTCGTTCTCGCGAATCCAACAGCCTGCCAAATTTTTACTGGACTGTGCCTGAATCGATGTGCTGACACCCACGATTGTAAGCCACGCAATTATCGCCGTCAGACCACGGCCAACACTCCACATTAGAAATCTGTGCTTGCTCATTTGCTTAGCCTTTTTATTCCTTACCTATGGTTTTAATAGTTTTCTTTATCCGACAATCGAAAAACACCTTGCACCGGCAGGAAAAAGAGTTTGAAGATTCGGCCGATCATCCAGATGGGTTTGCTTTCCCCTGTAACTAATCACCATTCCGTAGCCTTAGTGGACATGAGAGCGAATTCTTTCCGCTTTTTTGGCGCCATACCGGCCCGATCTTCGGTGCCAGGCACGCTGTTGGCGGGTGCACTGGCGGTTAGCGTTTGCCACTATTCAATTGCAGGGCGTACTGCGAAGCTTTGTGAAAATGCAGCGGCGCG
>JBIKMB010000269.1:0-7367 GCA_044359485.1 Pirellulaceae bacterium
TGCAGATAGATCAGAGCTTTGGCTTTGGGGGCAAAATGTGGCAAGCCGGGCAATGGGGGATACATCGACATAGGAGCCGGATCTTGTCCGACGACTTGCCGACCGCCGCGCGCGGCTACCATGGACGCGAGCGCAACTCCTCCCAATCTCAGTCCGCTACCAGCGAAGAATTGCCGACGATTCATGGCCATTTGTATCGAGGAGAGATCGCTCATATGCGAGCCTTTGTATTCGTTGAAAAACTGCGAAACCCGAAGACCTTTTCATGCCATTGGAACAAAACTAATTGCGATGAATGGTCTCATCTAAATTCAAGATCAAATTTCCCAGAAGCGTGTAAGCAGCCAATTCGCGTTTATCGAACTGTGGTGCAGCTTCCGATTCCCCGTTTTTAACCACTGCCTCAGCCGCTGTCGGATCGGCCTGATAGCGCTCCAGGAATTTTTGTAAAGTGGCTCGCAATACTTTCTGCTCGTTGTCGCGAGGTTCTCGAGAGAGTGCAACTTTATAGGCAAATACAATGCGATCGTCAGCATTGGCTCCCCCTTCCCGCAGCATACGCTCTCCAAAGGCCCTGGCCGCCTCGAAGTGCTGAACGTCGTTCATCAACTGCAAAGCCTGCAGCGGTGTATTGCTCCGTTCCCGCATGGTGCAAAACTGCTCGCGGTTCGGCGCATCAAAGTTGGACATAAAGGGTGGAGGTGCGGTGCGTTTGAAGAATGCGTAGACGCTGCGACGATAGAGTTTGCTTCCATGATCCTGCAGATAGAATCGCGTATTGCTGTCGGCATATCCTACCGGTTCCCAAATATTGGGTGGCTGATACGTTTTGAAACCCGGCCCACCCATCGTGAAATCCATCAAGCCGCTGACGAACAGTGCATTATCGCGAATTTGCTCTGCATCCAAACGCAAGCGCGGGCCACGAGCCAAATAACGATTTTCGGCATCGGCTGCCAACAAGGCAGGCGTGGTTATTCCCTGCTGCTTGAAAGCGCTACTAAGCAACAGCAATCGCATGAGCGCTTTGGTATCCCAATCGTTGGCCTGATACCAGCGGGCCAACCAATCCAGTAATTCCGGATGGCTAGGAACCTCACCCTGCGATCCAAAATCGTAACTCGTCTTGACCAAACCTGTACCGAATACTTGCTGCCAGAAACGATTCACGGTAACACGAGAGGTCAATGGATGTTCTTCGGAAACGAGCCAACGAGCTAAATCCAAACGATTGGCGCGTCGTTCATCGACACCTTTCAAGGGTGGCAAAAAGGCCGGCGTCGCAGGCTCCACTTTTTCCCCCGGCTTATCGTACTGCCCGCGTTCCATCATGAATGCTTGTCGCGGACTACCCAAATCGGCAAACACGAACGTGGCGGGACGATTTTCTTCCAACCACGCAAGGTGATCTTTTGCTTCCTTGACCGAAGCCAAAAGTTTTTCATGTTCCGGATGCACCGGACGAGCGATATGCTGCAGAAAGTAATTGCGGACGGCCGTCTGATTCTCGGGTGTCGGATTGGCTTCGCGCCCCTCTTTCAAAATCTTGTTGATATTGCCATCGACACCGCGTGTGTCTTTACCTTTTCGGCTATCCCACCAAGCAAGGAGCGAGGCTCGTACATCGCTCGCAGGTTCGCGTGTACCCACCATCTCGATTTTATCCCAGTACACTTCGCCGCCGTACTGAGCCAACTTGAGATTATTGACGAGTGTTCCTGCGGGCAAACTCCACTTTGTGACATCGAATACAACTTCCGTCCAATCGCCACTGGCGGGCACATCACCCACACGAATTCGATTGGTCTGATCCATACCGCCATATCGATCGACATTGCCCCACAGCAATTTTCTGCCACCCGCCGTCGTCGCAATTTCCAGCATCAAGGCGTCGGGCACAGATTTGGGATCGACGCGAATCTGCAAATGCAACTTGCCATCGGCAGGAACCAACCAAGGTTGGCTCGGTTGATCGATGCGATCCTCATAGTTGACCGCGCTGACTTGCTTCAAGGCTCGTAATCCACTGGCGGGTTTCAACCCTTCCTCTTCACTGATCCAGGTGGATGGATTGCGTGATGAACACGAAACGGCCGCACCTTCCGGGAAGCGATCGTCCAACCACACATCCCTGCCTGGAGTGGCCGCTGGCTTTTCCGCCAAGGAAACTGGATCCTGATACAATCCAGCATCGATCCAGCGTTGCAATGCGGCTACGCGATCGACCTCTAGCTTCTTCCACCGCGACATCTCCGAATCGCGCTGCGGATTGGACAATTTCAAAAGCGGTGGCGTAATATTGTTGTTGCCGTCCATCGCCGGATCGGCCGCACTGTAAAAAAATGCGTAAAAGGAGTAAAACTCTTTCATCGATAACGGATCATACTTATGGCTATGACATACCGCACAGCCACCCGTCATACCCATCCAGGTTTGGATCGTTGTGCTCGCTCGCTCGACTGCGTAGCGAAACAAAAATTCTTCCGTAATCGCGCCACCTTCCGAAGTCGTGACATTGCATCGATTGAATCCGGTCGCCACAAGCTGATCTTGACTGGGGTTGGGCAGCAAATCGCCTGCCAATTGTTCTATCGTAAATTGATCGAAAGGTTGGTTCTTATTAAACGATTCGATGACCCAGTCTCGATAAGCCCACATCGCACGCTCGTTGTCCAAATGCAAACCGTGCGTATCGGCATACCGCGCCACATCCAACCAGTGCTTAGCCATCTCCTCGCCGTATCGCTTGGAAGCTAGATAACGCTCGACCATGTCCTCGTAAGCATAAGCTGAACGATCCTCGACAAAGGCCTGCACCTCGGCGGCAGTTGGGGGTAGGCCAGTCAAAGTGAAAGCAACACGTCGAATCAACGTGTATCGATCTGCCTCGGCTTGAGGCTGTAAACCGCGCCGCTGCATCTGCTGGAGTAAAAACCGATCGATAGGATGCGAAGACCAATCCTCGCCGGCGGGAGGCTGAGCTTGACTGAGTGGCTCAAACGCCCAGTGGCTTTGATAGGGGGCACCTTGCTCGATCCATGTCTTGAGCTTCTGCTTTTGCTCGTCGGTAAGTACTTTCTTGGTCGACGGCGGGGGCATTACCAGGTCGGGATCGGTCGAATGGATGCGAGCCCAGATCTCACTGGCAGCTAGATCGCCAGGCTTAATGGCGGCATGGCCACCCAAATCGGCAATCGCGCCTTCGAGTGTGTCCAGTCGCAAATTACCTTGCCGTTTTTTCTCATCGAAACCATGACATGCAAAACAGGTCTCCGAGAGAATGGGGCGAATGTCACGGTTGAACTCCAATTTGGCAGGTTCTTCGGCTCGCAATTTTGACTCTGCAAACCAAGACGCCTTCAAAGCCTCTTTTGGGTTATGGGGAAAAACGCTAAGGCAGAAATCCGCAGCCCACCGGGCGGGGATTCCACTCAAAATCACTCCGAATATCAGCAAAATAGCGAATTCTCGGGAAAATCGCCCCCCCGCAGCGTCTGCATTCGTCGTGCCAACTGGGGCCCAAAAACCGTTCCAGGAGATTCTGTTCATCGGTCTATTCAAACTCAAAGGGAGAAAATTTAGTGCGCCCAAAAGGGTGACGGGCCGCGTCGATCCTCCCTCATTATCGACGCCGGCAAGGTCTCCGTAAAGCAGATAATCGGCCCCGCCGCGAACTTTCCCGCCCAAGTCAAAGGGAACCTATTTCCATGCGAAAGTATCGCCTTGCTCTGCGACCTCACAACGATAGCCTCTCTCCCGCAAAAAGCCTAAAGCATGCTGGTAATCACTATCGCTCAGATGCCGATGTTCGAAATAAATCATTTGAGGAAGTTGAGGTAAGCTGTCGATTTGCTTGACCACTTCATAGTCGAAGCCTTCTACGTCGATCGCCAACAAGTCGAGCCTAGGAAACTTGAACTCCTGATAAATGGACGCCAAGGTCCGACTCGGAACCTTTACCTCGATGATTCGTTCCTCTAGACGTTCAATACGATCGCTGTGACTGGAGATAACTTCTCGCCGAGTGGAAGCGAGTTGTGTGGCCCAGTACGGAACGCCTGCCGCATCCTCCCGAATCTTGAACAAGCTCAAGGTTCCATTTTCCAAGCCGATCGCTGACTCATCGATTTTTAAATTTTCCCGATCGCGATAGATTTCACGCAGCACTTGGCAACTCTGAGACTGCGGCTCGATCAACACCACGTTCCACCACCAACCCTCAACCACAAATCGGTGGAAAGGATCGGACGTCACACCGTTGTGAGCTCCCACCTGTACGAAATAGAAATCATCCTGCTCCAGCTCCTTCGCTCGGATGATCCGTTCGTAGCGCGGCACCCGCACCAAGCGAAAACCGACTGCCAACAATGGACGATGGATCAGCTTACGGAGCCAGCGACGCAATGGACTCATGATACAACCAGCCCCTGAAGGATCATTTCGTTTCTCCGGTCAATACCGATTCTAAAATCGCCAAGTTCGCTTCGATACAATACCGCGTCTCAACCAAAGATCTCCCCGCCTCTGCGAATCGGCAGCGCAGCGCGACATCATCCATCAATGTCCGCAAACACTCAAACCACTCTTCCTCATTTCTCGCCCCCAATCCAACACGATTTCCCTCCAGGATATCCGCATTCACGCCCACAGGCGAAGCCACTGCCGAAATACCCAACGCAAGATATTGCACCAGTTTGGTTGCCGCTTTGTACTTCGTCCATTCCTGATCATCGGCCAGCGGCATGATGCCGATATCCATCTCCTGTAAAAATTTTATTTCTGTTTGCGGAGACCAAGGCTCAAAGCGAAGCGAAACTCCCGCAAGATCAATCTCTTTGAGCGGTTCGCGCTGGGGCGCTACAATCAACAGTTCGAACTCTCTTTCGCGAGCAAGTCGTCGTAGTGCGGGTGCACATTTCTCCAGGTAACGCAAATTGGGAGTCGTACCGATCCAGCCGATAATGGTTTTGTGGTCTGTATCTGTGGGTAGAGAACGCCGCGGATATCGCTCAAGCGATACACAGGTTGGAATCTCCGTTATGGGCTTACCAAATGGCTCGGCATAACGATAGATATTCTGATTGCTGACAATGATATGATCGCTGAGTTCGATGAGATGTTTTATCTTGTCCGGAAAGTTGAGAAAAACACCATCATCGATATCGAGAACCAAACGTGGTGTCAACTTGCGAAAGCGATCATCCAGCCAAACGGAAGCATCGTGAAAACAGCCTCGCTCTAAATAGATTGAATCCGGCTTAAACCAACGCGCTTGTTGGTATTGCCACCACCGAACCGAAGTCTTGAGGGCCGTACTGGCACGCCAACCGATCGATGGAAAATAATCGTAAACAGGAGGAAACGAATTCCACAGTCGGCAGCGATGTCCTCGATGTTGCAATGGCTTAAGGTAGGGAACAAACCGAAAGCGCGTCGAAGGCACATTGGCTCCCAATGTCACAAATCCGAATTTCATCGCTCTTCCTTCGACGCCTGACTCTTATGTAATTGTACAACCACATCTAGAAAAGTATGTATGCCAAGCCTGCTATCATGCTTGCGAATGCACCAACCAATTGGGATGGCATTCCGCGTGATCTGCGATCTCCGCAAAAATATCAAGAATCGTCAATTTCGGTTGCCAACCCCAAACTTCGCGAGCCGTGGAAGCGTCCAGTACAATCCAGGGTAAATCAAACGGCCGACTCGCTTCATCCTTTTCGATGGATTGAATCCCAAAGCGTTGGTCGCACCACATCGACAATTGATTCAAAGACCAAGCGCTCTCCTGTCCGCCACCTACATTGATTAGCTGCGGACGATCCTTGGGGTCCCCATGAGCCATTTGCATCTGGATCAATCGAGCCAAATCGCGCGGGTGCATACCATCACGAACCTGATAGCCACTTCCACCGAAGCCGATATAGCGCAAAGCTTTTCTCTCGCGATAACTGTGAATCCAGTAAGCGATGATACCCTGCGTTGCATGTCCGAATTGACCCGCCCCCGCCATTACCCCGCAGCGATTGACCCAGACAGGAAATTGATGCAGCATTCCAAACTCGAGCGCCAATTGCTCACTGGAGAATTTTAGGCTGCCATACAGCGATGCTGGTGGAGCGGTTGAATAGTGTTCGCTGATCCCAACCGGGGAGATACCGACCGGCCACTGTTGCGTCTCGATCGGAACAAAGGCGTTGGATTCCACTCGCATCTGTAATTTGGCAAGCGGTGGAATCGAATAAACGCGACTGCTCGATAACAGAATCAATCCCGCCGAACGCTGCCGGCAATACTCCAGCACGTTCATGGTACCCAGCAAATTGTGCTCCATCACCTGACGACTGCTACACGCGCCGTCGACGCCACTGAGCACAGAAGATTGAGCGGCAGCGTCGATCACCCAATCTACCGGCGGTAAGTTCTCCAGGTCGCTCGCATTGCGAATATCGCCAAATCGCACATCCACACCCAAGGCTTTTAGCGGTTGTCGATTCAGTTCAGAACCCGGTCGAGAGAAATTATCCATCCCGATGACCGATGTCACTAAGCGGTCTTCTAGTAGTGTCCTAGCGAGCACTGCGCCTACAAATCCACTTACCCCAGTGACGAGAACTCGCATGCCGCCTCACCTTTTCTGTTCCAATCAGGCTAAAATTTTGAGATCCATTTTGTAGAGTGCTCGTAAAGATCATACCATACCAACTCGCATTCTTCGATTGCGCTTTCTTCGATTACAATTTCGTCGATGACAAATTCTTCGACGACAATCCGTAAAACTTTGGACTGCAGCGTGTCGCTTGCGACGCTGCTGGACAGGAATCATACCGCGAACAATGGCTGAGCAACCGTCACTCACCCGAGGATTCAAAAATCACAGGCTCCACTTTCATTTCGGGGAGGGGCAGGGGACCGCACTATGAAAATTGTCCTGACCATCCACGCGTTGTTCGGCGGAGGCGCTGAGAGGCAAGCGGCCGAATTGGCCAATTTTCTGGTCGCGGCGGGCTTTCAGGTTACCGTGATCACCTGGGCTCAAACAGCAACCGACCAATACCAGGTGGATGCGCGTGTGCAGCGAATAGGCTTGAATGTGCTGCGAAATAGCAGAAACTTATTCGAGGCAATCCTTGCCAATCGCGAGCGAATTCGCCACTTAAGACGTCAATGGGCCACAGCCACCCCAGATTTGGTCATCAGCTTTACCGACAAAATGAATATCGTCACGCTTGCCAGTCGTCCAAATGCGCCAGTGATTATCGCGGAACGGAGCGATCCAAGAAAACAAAAACTCTCTCGGCTGTGGGAAATGTGGCGCGATCGCACCTATCCTCTGGCGGCAGCGATAATCGCCTTGACCGAACCGA
>JBIKMB010000270.1:0-7276 GCA_044359485.1 Pirellulaceae bacterium
TTTCCCCACGTTCCGAGACTTGCGAGAACCGATGTATCAGGAAACTTTGCAATTCTTCATCCATCTTTTCCGCAATGATGGATCGATCTTGGATATCCTGGGTGCCGATTATACATTCGTCAACGGACCCCTCGCGCAGCATTATGGTATACCGGGAATCACTGGAGAAGCGTGGCAGCAAGTGAAGTATCCCGCCGATCAGCAACGCAGTGGTATATTAGGACAAGCGTCCGTGCTGTCGAGTTTGGCGGGTGCTTCTCGCACCAGTCCCATTTTGCGTGGCAATTGGGTAAGTGAGGTTTTGCTGGGCGAAAAGTTACCTAAACCGCCAAAAGGGGTGCCGCCTCTGCCGGATGATGTCGCAGGGCGAGCCGGACTGACCATGCGGGAATTGGTCGAGTTGCATGGTAGCAATGAAAAGTGCGCTGTCTGCCACAAACGGATTGATCCACTTGGCTTTGCTATGGAAAAATTTGACGCAATTGGGCGTTTTCGCAACAACGATGAATTGGAGAAACCGATCCACGTGAAAGTCAAAACGCTCGATGGAGTGGAATTCGAAGGCGCCTCAGGACTTCGAGATTATTTGCTCAACCAACGTCGAGACGATTTTGTCAAGCAGTTTTGTAAGAAACTATTGGGCTTTGCCCTAGGCCGTGGCGTACAATTGTCGGACCGAGGCTTGCTGGACGAAATGAAAGAGTCGCTTGAAAAAAATGAGTATCGTTTTTCGGCGGCGCTCCAGCCATTGCTGAGCAGTCGGCAGTTCCGCGAGATTCGCGGTCGAGAAGCTGTCGCCGATGATGCTGTATCGCTGAACCCTTAGTTATTATCAACTCCTTGCGACTGCCTGCGGGTGGACTTCGACCTGTGCCGTCGCCAGCAAAGTTACCATTTCATTGGATTCTGTTTGTTGAGGATATTGCCATGAGCCAACGATTCGCCCAACCGTTTACCCGCCGCACGATGTTGCGTGGAGTTGGTGTGACGATGATGCTTCCATGGTTCGAATCGCTTTCCTCTTGGGGAAATGAACCTTCGCGCAGTTCCGCTTCTAATGAACCGCCGGTACGCGTCGCAGTGTTATTTGCCGGTAATGGCTTTCATGGTCGCGAATGGTGGGCGAAAGAAGAGGAAGGTCAATTGAAACTGGGACGCGTTCTTGATCCCATTGCCGATCTTCGCGATCAAATGCTTTTCATCCGCGGCCTGTTCAATGAAGAAGCGCTGAAAGGTAATATTCATTCCTCGCAAACTGGGAATCTTCTCTCTGGTGCACCATTGGCGTCGGGTGGCGAGATCCGTTCAGGCACCAGCGTCGATCAATGGATCGCGCAACATCAAGGCAACCAGACCAAAGTGCCCAGTCTTGTCTTGGGTTGCGAGAAGTCGAATCCATCGGTTCACAAAAATTATTCCATGCTCTACAGTTCGCACATTTCCTGGTCCTCGCCCACGACGCCCACGCCACTAGAGTTATATCCCGCTCTCGCTTTCGATCGCCTTTTCAAGGACGATATCCAGCGCGGAGACAAAAGCGTTTTGGATGCAGTCTTGGCCGATGCGACCGATTTGCGGCGTAAGGTGAGTGCCCGAGATCAACGCAAGTTGGATGAATATCTCGATTCGGTGCGTGAGGTTGAAGTGCGCATTGAAAGGGCAGGGGAGAAGGGGGAACTGCAAGGCTGGCGACCAACGCTCGATAAGCCCAACATGGACCGCCCTGCCGATGGCATTCCACAAAATATCGCTGAGCATATGCGGTTGATGTGTGACATTCTGGTGCTGGGATTTCAAACGGATACCACGCGCGTGGCAACATTAAAATTGAACAATGATCACTCGTCGCTCCGCTTTCCTCATTTAAATGTCGACTACATGATCCATCATTTGTTGTCGCACTCGGATACTGAGGATTGGTTGAAAGTGAATCAATTCTTTGTCGAGCAATTAGGTTACATCGCCAAGCGTTTGGCGACGATTCAAGAAGGGGAACGCACTCTGCTGGATAATTCCATGCTCATGCTCTGTTCCAGTATGATGTCTGGTTCCCATGATGCGACCCAGTTGCCGGTTGTGATGCTCGGTAAAGGTGGCGGGAAGATTCAGACGGGAAGAATTCTGGATTACAAGAGCCAGAGCAATCGGCAAATGTGTCGGTTGTACTTGTCAATGTTGGATAAAGTTGGCATTCATCAAGATCGCTTCGGCGATGCCACCGAACCGCTCGATATTTAGATCTATCCGAACTCCCATCCTGTGTCAGCAGGCTATGTGTGCGTCACGCTATCGTCGATGGCATGCGAACACGTAGAACTGTACGTATGAAATAGGCACGATTTCATGTATGCACAATCTACGGGGCAGTTTTTTATTGTCGAATCTGGCCGCGGGGGCGGCGCAGAATGGGCTGTTCCAAAGTGAATAGTCACATGGGTACCGATGGGACGCGAAAACCGCAGCTAACTCGGTCGTTTAATGGGATTTAGCACCATTTGTCAATGGTGTTAGCCACGGTTTTCGGAACGAACTTTGGTCTGGATCGACTTTTGTTTAAATGAAAAGCAAGGACTAAGGTTTGTAATCCCCTTCGATATTATCGCCTCGATCACCATCAAATTTATACGATACCGTCTTCGTAGCAGCATCGCTGGTGATCGCGATCTTATAGGTTTCGCCTTCGGAATTTTTCGCCGTGCCGCTGTAACCGGTGTCGTTCTTGGTCAGCGAGATTTCGGTCAATGTGACTTGAAACTGTTTGGACAGCGATTCCTTCAGTTTGGTTTCCAGTTGAGCTTGGGTCCAAGCGGCTGGGTTGTCAACACGATTGCAACCAAGAAGGGTAAGCGATAACAGTGCGATCGCGATGAAAGATCTTAGGTTCATAATGGTTCTCGAGCACAAATGTTGAGGCAGTTACTGAAACGTGACCTGGAGCTGCTAAGTGTACTTCTGATAGTGCCGTTCTTCTAGTCCCAATGAGTCGAGGTAGTTGGTGGTTGTGGGATTGGCGTTTTTCATCGCGTGGGGAGTCAAATTAGTTCGCTTTAAGCGGTCAATTCATTCGTTCAATTTTCAATTGTATAGATGCTACTGCTTGTCCCTTGATTTTAAAAACGGAGACGAGCACTCCGCAAGGCTCTGTGTCACACCGTAATGACAAGGCAAGCCGTCCAAAGGTCGCGGGGCGTCTGAAAAGTTTTGGATTATTGATCCGATTGCGATAATAACCTCGGCTAAATTGACACATCGCTATAGGAGACTGAGCATTGATCTGTCATGATTCTAGCTCTCGGGATTGAGCCACTTTAGTTTACAGTTACAAACTGAAACGCAGTGAGGTACTAAACTCAACGAACTCGACCCGTTGTTTCATGGAAAGAGTTTGAAGTGAAGGATGAACGGTGGTGGAATCCCCAAAGATTGAAGGCATGCAGGCCAGTTTAACTGTTCCCAAACCTGTTATCCCCTACCGATTGAATTATCGATATTTGATAACGATCTTGGTGATCCATGCTCTCGCTGCGTTAGCACTGGTGCCGTACTTTTTTAATTGGTCGGCCGTGCTGCTCTGTTTGGTGGGGGTTCATGTTTTTGGCACTGGGATTACGGTGGGGTATCATCGACTTTTGACCCACCGCAGCTTTAAGACTCCGAAATGGTTCGAACATTTCTTGGCAACGATTGGTATCTGCTGTATGCAGGATACTCCTGCTCGCTGGGTGGCCATTCATCGCATCCATCACGTGCATTCCGATGAACAGTCCGATCCGCACAGTCCATTCGTCAGTTTTTGGTGGTCGCATTGCGGTTGGCTGGTTTATGTGAATCGCGATACGCACAATGTGGCAAGTCTGGAGAAATTTGCGAAAGATCTGTTGCGGGATCCTTTTTACATGCGACTCGAGCAGAATCCATTGCGTCAATTTGTTTTCATTATCATTCAATTCGCACTTTATTTTTTGCTGGGTTGTGCAGTCGGATGGTGGGTGAGCGGTTTGTCAAGCGAAGTAGTGCGCTGCGGTTTAAGCTACATGATATGGGGAGTCTTCGTACGGGTGGTGCTGGTATGGCATATCACCTGGTCGGTCAATTCGCTGACGCATTTATTTGGTTACCGCAATTACGGCACAGAGGAGGGAAGTCGCAATAATTGGTTGGTGGCGTTGATCACTTTTGGTGAGGGGTGGCACAACAATCATCATGAAGACCCCGCTTCAGCAAGTTTGCAGCATCGCTGGTGGGAAATCGACATTTGTTATTATGAGATTTTGTTGCTAAAGCGACTTGGACTTGCACGCGATATTATTCCTCCCCGAGCGTTGCGGCAACATTGACACGGTTATTTGTGCCGGGCGGCTTCTATCAAGTTTTGTGCTCCCTGAGCAATCAGTTCTTCCGCCGCAGTAACGCCCAATTCCTGAGCATTTTGAGCCGATCCGGAAATATCTACCGCGACCATTTTCGAGCCATCCAGCGCCAAGACGCGGGCCTGTAAACGGAGCTGTGCGTTTTCGATTCTGCCCCAAGCTGCTACAGGTGCCAGACACCCGCCGCGCAAATGGTTCAGCAGGCTCCGTTCCGCAGTGACGGCAGCCTGCGAGTCGGTGTCGTTGACGGCCTGTAAAGCATCGAAGGTTGTGGTATCGTCGCCGCGTATTTCAAGGCCGAGCGCACCTTGCCCGACGGCTGGCAAGATACGTTCCAGTGGCAAGTGGTGGGCGACGCGGTTGAGATACCCTAAGCGCTGCAGTCCTGCTTGAGCGAGCACGATGGCATCATAGTGACCATCATCAAGCTTTTTGATCCGTGTTTCCACGTTTCCACGGATATCGAGAATTTCAAGATCGCTGCGCCAAGCCTTCAGTTGCGCGGCGCGACGCGTGCTTCCTGTACCGATCTTGGCTTGGGGGGGAAGGGATTCGAGTGTGGTGTTGGGGGACGCGATGAGGCAATCGCCGACGACTTCGCGTGGTGGTACCGCGGCCAGCAACAAGCCTGGGATCGGTTGAGTGGGAAGGTCTTTAAGGCTATGCACAGCTAAATCAATTTGGCGCTCGAGCAGCGCGCGTTGAATTTCCTTCGTAAAGAGGCCTTGGCCGCCGACAGTACCGAGCGGTTGAGAGGTGATATCACCTTGTGTTGTGATCCACACCAACTCCACTTGATGGCCGAGCTGCTGGAGTTGTTGGGATACCCATTCAGCTTGCCAGCGAGCGAGAGGGCTTTTGCGGGTACCGAGTCGAATATGAGCCACAAGGCAATCCTTGATGTGAAGGGATATAGAAGGCACTGCGGTTGTCAGCAAGCGGGACGCTTTGGTGCGGATTCGCGGTTGAACCAACTTTGGTATGGCAAGCCCACTGCGTGAAACTCCAACGCGACTTTCCTGGGCTAATATGCAGTGCCTAGCGGATAGTTGCCATTGTTACCATGAATTGGAGGCTGACAACCGGTTGGGGCTATGATTCGATGGTTAGGGCTAGGAACGGACGCGACAAAAAACCAGAAAATATTGCGGTTTGGCCGCATGTTTCGGTAGGATTTGACCGAACTAGGCGCGAGAATCTTGGGAAAATTTTCCGATTTTTTTTAGTTTTCCGAGTCGAATTCTTTTGGGACTCGCGGTGGGGCGGAAAATCACAGCCCGGTGATTTCTGCTTCCGTAAACTCTTACCTAACAATAACTTAAGCACGCTTCAGTGCGCAATTTCGCTCGCTCTCCGCCCTGTTCCGCACACGTTGGCCCGCGAGCTGGTGTGGATTGCTAGCACGCCATGCTGTGCTAGCAATGGGTAGGGGGTACTACCTATTGATTTGGCTTGAAGAGAAAAAAAGTCCCGGTATCTTTCTCCGTGTCGCAAGGGAGCACAGGGGCTTGGATCTACACGAAGTGGAGAGACAAGTAGAGGTGCTGAACTTGTGATGCACATCGAAATCGCAATAGCCTTTACTCTCACAGGGCAATGCGGCGAGAGTGACAGAAATGATCACTTGCTCGGCAGGCGGACGAGGATTGTCCAAGGGTTGAGTGATGTGGAACAGGAAGTACAAGTTCGCTGGCTTGGTTCTTGAACTGCTCGATGATTTTTTGCTGAAAGCTGGTTTAGCAAAAAGAGATTTGTGATCGCGAGCGATTTGAGGGTTAAGCAGAACGAAGTTTGAAGCAGGAAGCTAACAGGAGTTAACTCATCAAAGGGTGGATTTGATTGTTTGATTGCGGAGCGACCGGTGACAGGGAAACAGTCGACGGAGCTCATTTGTGTCCGGCCACAGCAATAGAAGATGATTGCTGATTGGCTGCGAATCTACGAGACAATCTTCCGGAGTTTGACACCAGAGCAGCAGGTAATCGCAGACTACCTGTGTTGACCGCTTGGATTCTATGAATGGAATCCACGAGACTCATTTTTAAACCCAGTAGATTTCAAATTTTTTTCGCTTGTCCACAGGAGGGATAACTGATGACTTGCAAACCGTTGATTGGCTTGAATGCAGACTTTCGCCCAGCCCAGGGAACCGCTCCAGCGTTGACCGCATTAGCAGCTGGATATTATGACTCGATTTTCGCAGCTGGCGGGATTCCCGTTCTGCTTCCACCAATCGCCGATGAGCAAGCAATCTCGGCTGTTCTGGATCAGTTGCATGGATTTGTGATGGTAGGTGGTGGAGATCTTGATCCTCGCAATGACGGCTTCATGAGTCATTCATCGGTGCGGCCGATGGATCCGCGTCGGGAGAAGTTTGATCGTATATTGATGAAGGAATTGGCGGAACGTCGGATGCCGTTATTTGGGATTGGCGTAGGCATGCAGCTGATTAATGTGACTTTGGGTGGGAATTTATTTTTCCATTTACCAGTGGATAAGCCTGAGGCGATTCCGCACAAGGATTTGCAGGATCCGAATCATCGCCACAGTTTAGTGGTCAAGAGTGATTCGTTGATGGGGCGGGTCTATGGTGAGGGTGAGATTCGGGTGATTTCTCGTCATCATATGGCGATCGATGAAGTGGCACCTGGTTTTCGGGTGACCGCGAAGTGTCAGGATGGGGTAATTGAGGCGATCGAGAGCGAAATGTTGGATTGGTTTGTGGTTGGAACTCAGTTCCATCCTGAGGCGAGCGGTGCGAGTGCGTTGGACATTCGAATTTTCGAAGAGTTTATCGATGCAGTTCGCGAGCGAAATGGAATGCCAGCAGTGATCAATATTTCGCGGCAGATGGCGATGGCAGGTTAAAGTTAATGTGGGGCTTGTGCTCGCTGGGGCACAAGCCT
>JBIKMB010000271.1:0-7238 GCA_044359485.1 Pirellulaceae bacterium
CGCGTTGTTCCTCGACATAGCCGTTGTTTCTGAGATGAGAGAACATGTAAGCGTACTTTAAATTGGAATCTGGTACGCTGAGTTCAAATAGGGAATCCATCGGTAAAAACCATGGTTTGTATAATTCCTTGTTGCCATCGTCGAACTCATTCAAATCTTCCAATACGCTTATCGATTGTTGGAACTGACGGGGGTTATGGGTTCGAGGGCGATCCGTAATTAATACTCTTGATTTTGGCTTCCAATTCTTACGAATATCAAATATCCAAGTTGCCGCACTGTTGCTGTAGCCATCACGTATCCAGAGCGCTACGGCGTCAGCGATTCCGGGAGCAATTTGGACAATATTTCCCTTGCGGGCTTCGATAATCATGCGATGTATCCTCCTATTTTATCCTGGCAAATCACCAAGTCGTGAAAAGGGATCGCTCGACCCCTCAATCCTACAATCGCGACATTGTCATCGGTGACTGCTTTTTGATTCTGGTCTATCCAATTACAAAATTTCATTTGTCTACTAGACTGTGCTAAGCGACAACTCAAATCATTATTGTCCAAAGAATGTTGGCAAAGCCGATCGATAGGCTCCAACATCATTTTGTGCGGAGAGGCGATTGATTTTCTTCACAGCGTTTCAGGATAGTGGGTCTGGTAGACCTGGCTCACTTCAGCGAGCCAAGCTCTCTCTTCCTCCGAATGATTCCCGTTTGATAACTCGGGGTAAGCAACATCGTAGTAGCCTGGACCGGGTCTCGCCGTATTGGCTGTTACGACAATAGCTGAAATTGCTGACAAATTCCTTTCGCGACAATATTGAACGAGTTCGTTGAGTGCTTCATTTAGTCTTCGATCCTGAGCCTGTAGGTTCCGATTCGGTGCTGGCAGCGGGCCGAGTCTCTTTACGAGCTCGCTGTAGGTGATCGTGGCCTTATTTGTACGTATGTTATCTCTAAGTACGTCGTAGATATTCGCTGCAAGTTGTGAAAGTGGCATCGTGGCGCCATCCTGTTTTTTACAAAGCCTGCGTGCTAGAACTCAAAGCTGTACAACCAGCATATTTGCGCTGAAATTGTTCTTCCCAAACCTCTATCGCGGGAATCTGTCGCTCCCTAACATTTTCTTGTAAAGCTAGGCCGGTGTTTTTTTCTTCGAGATTTCCAGGTTTCACGCGGACCAATCATGCATCCAGCCTGCCGGAAAAACGCTTAGGCTTATTGAATCGAACGCAGCAAGTTTCGTACAATCTGCGACTTCGAACTCAATATCGCAGGACATCATCGCGAGTCGCCTGCATTGCGGGATTCAGCCGCCATTTGATAAACCGTCCGTGATAATGGTACGGAACGTTAGCGAGTCGCGGCGGCCACGCTTTAATTCAGGTTCTCCTTTTGTGTCTGTCTTGCGACCCTGGATACTTTGCCGCAACTTGTACCGCGCGTCCACAGCCAGCACCAATAATCTACCTCGTTCCAAAAGAAAGAACTTCGCGTCACTCTCATCAACGACATACAGGTCCATGACGCATTGCGATCCAAGTTTCACGGAATAGACAACTAGGCCGAAGCACAGAATGCAATCGATGTGGGCATTGCACCTACGAGCACTGCAGAAGATAAAGCTATGGGAAAAAAACTTTGCAAACCTGTAACGAATCGAAGAAAATCGTCGAGCAAAAAACGCTAGAACTTATCGTAAAACCCAGTTCGTAATCTGGGTAATTTCTGTCAGATTGAATACTGGCTTCGATACCGAAGATTCAACACCGAAAAAACCATCCGCTCAAGATTCCCTGAAAATGACGACTTCCAGCCACCGGCAGGTGCTTTTGCGATTGCTAATTCCAACGGACAAGCCCATTCTAAAACCCTGCGTAAAAACAAATGATCTCATGGTCGATGACTTATCAACCAGACCTTCGAAATGAGTTGACTGCGATAGGTAAGGAAAAGTAAACTTAGGTCTTGCAACCTCGAGAAAGTCCCCGATAGCGTTTACGAAAAAGTTACTTGAGCATGACGGTTACGACTCAATTCAAACAAATGATCCAACGAGAGTTAACATGGTTCTATCCATGGTTGCTTAAGTTCTCAAAGCGCCTGCTAGATAACGAGAGGCAAGGTCATACACTGCAACCCACAGCCTTGGCGCACGAGGTGCTTGGGAAGCTTTTAGCCTGGGAAGGTGAAGTCGGGGATTCTTCTCAGCGCGGATTGCAGCAACTAGCAGCCTCGGTCGCCAGAAAAACATTGATAGATTCAGGCCGCAGATTTTCGGTAAGGCAGAAAGCACTAAATCATGTCAAAGCGGAAGCGAGGGAATACCAGGAAATTAGGCCACACTCGTTCGATCAGCTTCTTGTAGCTCTTGAGCAGTTGCAAAAAATAGACTCACAGATCTCTCGATTAGCGGAATTGCGTTTCTTAGAAGGGTACTCAGAAGAGGACGCGGCCGAAATTCTAGGTATCTCATCACGAACGGCCTCCCGCAAATGGAAATTTGCTAAAGCCTATCTTGCCAAACATTTGGACAAGGATTAACAACAAACTTTCGCTTACAACGTCCTCAGAGGACCGAACCGTTTCGTTCCCTTTTCTTTCGGTAAGAACGTCCAGCTAGAGTAACGCTCTCTTTCGTGAGGCACTTGGAGATCAATTGGTCGGAATGAATGGTCCATGTAGAAGCCTGAGGTCTTTTAGTTGTCGTACCACAGATCCAGCTTAGCAGACCATTTGTGATCTGGATATTGCCGTAAAGCTTGCGCTCCAGCATAACCGATTGGATCATTAGGAGTGGGGTGGTAGAGCAGTTTTGATGCTCTGGAAATTATCTTGACCTCCACCTGATCGGATCCGCGAGCATATTCGGTTATATCGAAGCTTTCGCGAATAACATCTTCCTCGGTTCTGGCTCCGAGCTCCGCGAATTTCAAGAACACCCCTCCAGTCTGAGAGCTTTTCAAGAAGACATCAACCTCTGCACTCTCATCGAAATTGAAAAAAACGGCCAGTCGTAGGCTCAAAAATATATGACGAAGCGATCGATGATTGTCGATTGGAAAACGAAGCAACAGGGAACCATCTTCGTATTGTCTTCTTGGACAGAAGTACCGCACCATGGATCCATCCTCGCGTTTTCCCTCAGTGACCAGTGCAACACCTTCACGGGAAGCAATAAATGGCAATCGATCGTTCCATAGATCAACGAGTAACGAATCGTCGGCTGGTGTCTTGGGGTAGCCAGAAAATGAGATCCGTGAAGTAGGCGGCGATGTATCCATGGTGAGATAACCGACTCCACCGCTGATAATGGCAACTACTATCCAACAGATTGCGGCTGTACGCATCACTCTCTTTCCCCAAACCACAACCAAAAACTGCCCACTTCGACCATTCCAGGAGCAATGGTCTTACCGACTAACATGATGGGCGGTCGACCTTGTCCATCCCATATTCGTTTGGTTGATAACACGACTCGGAATATCAACTGTTTGCTATTCTCTAAAATTAGGGGATCAATAGTCGCAATCAAGTCGCGCTGTGTCAAACCTCCGAAGTAATTTTCTCGGTACCCCAAGCAAATCCATTTCTGATCAGGCTTATGGTCTAGAGCCAACTCTGGTCCAATCTCATGCTTGCTGATAGGTAACACATGGAGTTCCCATGAAACACCTCTTTGTACCGCATCGCACTGAACAACGATTCGGACCATATTCCCGCGTAATTGCACCTCTGGCAGGCGAATCGGCTCAGATTCAATCACTACGCTTTTCAAATCTCTTCCAATTCCCCAAAATAATTCCTCATCTGAATATTCAATTTCCTCAGGTGCCTTCAAATCTTTGACTCTGGTATCATTTAGCGAAAGTTCTTCTATACCCAGTTTTGGTTTTTTGAATTTGACCGCTTGGCGTAAATCCTCAGCCACCCCAGGAATGAAGTGTGTCTTAATTCTCGGTCTTCTTGCCATCCACACTTTGAGTTGCCGACCTAGTAATAAGGGAATAATCGTCGCTGTCATGGCTAGTATACTGCGTCTGGTCCACACTCCTAAAGTTGAGTACAAACCTCCCTGCTTAGGATTTTGGGCTCTGATCGCAACTTCCAGTTCAGGACGACCACTCACTGGGACCAGTCGCTCTATGACGGCACTCGCCGTGCCCGGTCGAAGGCCGGGATCCTCTGCTGTTAAATCATCGGCTAATTTTCTCAGAATGACCGATTCTTCGCCCGCTGCACCAGCAGGCAAATACATTAACAACCTTCGGAGCACTTGCCCCAAACTGTAAACATCAAGTCGCTCATCCAACTCGCCACCATTCCGTACTTCGGGTGCGATGTAACCTTCTGTTCCTCCTTTCCAGGTCGACGAACTGAGCTGCGATTCTCCTTTCATATGCTGGGCAAAAATTGTCCCAAAGTCGATGATGACGGGCGTGATTGCTTCACCTGGGGGCATAATGACATTCGCGGGTTTCAAGTCACCATACAAGGCGTTTGCGTTATGAATTGCCGCAAGCCCTTCCGCTAAGCGCTGAGTGATTAAGGCGATTTGAGGAGGGTTCATCGAATCACGACGACCCAACCATACACCTAAATCCTCTCCTGGTATCCATTGTCGCGCTACACCCAATAGGCTTCCTTCCTCAACCAATCCAAATATCGTTGCCACATTGGGATGAAAGATTTTGGATATAAGTTTTGCAGAACTCATAAAGCTATCTCGATAGCTTGAGGAAGCAAGCGAACGTAAGTAGGGGAAAAAGAGAACCGCATTCCGCCCTAATGCTCTATCTTCTGCGAAGTAAGTTGCCCCCAACGAGTTAAACGAGAGGCATTTGCCAATACGATAAGAACCAGCAAAGAAATGATGAGATTCCTGATCCCAACGAAAGCAATTCACTAGTTCCCGTAAGTCGCTCGCCCCAATCGATGTTCGATTCTTGCTAGACCGTTGTAGCCATTGCTTATAGGAATCTTTATCCAGTCGCGACACAAAGAGCGTCTCAGAAATTTCCTGCTCTTTGTCTGCATCCAACAGTTCTGCCAGTGAATCCGCAAGGGCCTGATTCGATTCTCTTATTTGACTGAGCAGTACTTGTTGTTCGTTAACCGACAAACCAACGACATGGTCGTATAATTCGTAAAGGGATTGCTGTCGGTTTTCAGACATTGGCATGCAACTAGCTGGAATGAGTTCAAAGGGTCAAAAATTTTAAGCCAATGGCGCACCAAAGTCACGCAGATATTCCCACTCGATCCATTCTGCAAGCGGGCCTATCGGAAAAGTTCGGAGTATTGAACGGAAGTTCTAGGAGCGAGTCCAGCTTTTCAATACTGGTGCGAAATTTAACTCATCTACCCATTTACGATATCCACGCCTCGTGGCTCGTTAGTCACCAAAATTTGGTTACATTACCAGGGCAGTATACAATCACATCGAACGCACACGCTACGACAACAAATCTATCAACGAACGAATTAAGCGAAAACTCGTGTCAATTCCCGCAAAGCCAGCAAAGCCCATGAAGAGCCCGAAACAAGATGGGACTAATGATAAATAAAACATCCATCCGACATTTCCGCGGATTTGGTAGAATTCTCTGCTAAGGAGAATCATCTTGCAAGACAAAGAACTTTACCAGCAGATCCTTGGACTTTCATCCCCTTGGCAAGTTACCAGCGTTGAACCTGATAAAGGTGGTTTAGAGGTACGCGTTCGGGTTGAGTATCCTCGTGGGACTAGGTTCAGTTGTCCCGCCTGCAATACGGAACTCCCATGTCACGACCACGCAGAACAACGACGGTGGCCTTCGCACGTCAAAACGTTTTAGAGATAATCGAATGCGACTCTTAATTTTTATCGCAATGGCTCAAGGCGTTCTGATGAACCTTATAATGGCGCAGGATGCTCCCAAGGAGATCGTCAACAGCATCGGGATGAAATTGGTGCTGATTCCAAATGGTGTTTTCACGAGAGGATCACCGGAAAGCGAAAAATGGCGAGGGAGATTGGAAACGCAACATGAAGTGACCATTAGCAAGGACTACTACTTCGGCGTTTTTGAGGTTACTCAGTCGCAGTATCGACGGGTGATCGGGGCAAATCCCAGTCACTTTCAAGGTGCAAAGTTTGGTGGCTCGAACGCAGATTATCCGGTGGAGAAAGTCTCATGGAAAGACGCAACGCTCTTCTGCGAGAAGCTTTCGGAGTTAGCCGCAGAGAAAAAGGCTGGCAGAAGCTATCGATTGCCCACGGAGGCGGAGTGGGAGTATGCGTGTCGGGCTGGAAGCAAAACGGCCTACTATTTTAATGACGAGCCACGCTTACTGTTTCTGAACGGATGGTTCTGGGGCAATAGCAGGTCTGGGCCGAATCGATTCGAGCGTTTGGCCGAAATTCAATCTTATAATGCGGACGATCCATTCGACCCAGAATTAAGTAAAGCTTCAACGCATCCTGTTGGTCAATTGAATCCTAATCAGTGGGGACTGTATGACATGCATGGCAACGTGTGGGAGTGGTGTAGTGATTGGTACGGTAACTACCCGATCGGTGCTGTAGTCGATCCTGTCGGTCCAAGCGAAGGGACTCGCCGCATGCTCCGCGGCGGCAGTTGGATCGACGGATATGCCGGATGTCGCTCGGCGGTTCGATGCGACTACGATCCGGGAAAAAACACCTACGACATCGGCTTCCGTGTTGTCCTCGATGTGCCAACACAATCACACTAGCCGAACGCGTTAGCGTCGGTATATCTCGTCAGTTTTACAGGTTTGTCGGATCATCCGAACGTTCCACCATGGCCACTTAGATTGCAAGTCCGCGGTATGGCCATCACGTCGAGCGAGCCCGCCCTCGATTTGCCCTCCGTCGGCCATGTGCCGGTCCGATACACGCCTCGCGACCATCACGGGCAACACACCGCCCCCTATCTTTTGCGGTTTGCCGGCGAGCGAACAAGTTTCCAGGGCTATTAAACTCCGCCGAGCCGTCCGCGATAGATGGCCTTCGATCGATTCGAGTTGCCAGGGCGGCTCGAGAGAGGCGAGATCCGAATCTTGAACTGCCGGCGCGTTTCTGCTCTCCTGCTCTCCTGCTCTCCTGCTCTCCTCTCTCCTGCTCTCCTCTCTCCTCTCTCCTGCTCTCCTCTCTCCTCTCTCCTGCTCTCCTCTCTCCTGCTCTCCTCTCTCCTGCTCTCCTCTCTCCTCTCTCCTCTCTCCTGCTCTCCTGCTCTCCTG
>JBIKMB010000079.1:0-23362 GCA_044359485.1 Pirellulaceae bacterium
GCTTCGTTTGGAAGATGAGGGGGCTGCCATTCTTGATATAGGTGGGGAGAGCACGCGCCCCTACAGTGAAGCGGTTGCGGTCGATGATGAATTGAGACGCATCGTACCGGTGTTGGAGTCACTTCAAGGTCGCATCCAAATTCCCATATCGATCGATACCAGCAAAGCTGAGGTAGCTGCTGCGGCGATGCAATTGGGTGCCGAAATTATCAACGATGTCACCGGCTTGACCGGGGATGCGGCGATGGTGGAAGTCGCGGTGCGAAGCGGTGCTGGTGTCTGTGCGATGCACATGCAAGGCACACCTCAGACGATGCAGGATAATCCGCAATATGAAGATGTCGTACAAGAGATCGCACGATATTTGCAACAGCGAGATGAGGCGCTGCAAAAAGCGGGTATCCAACCAGAAAAAATCTGTTTAGATCCAGGCATTGGATTTGGAAAGACGCATCAACACAATCTTCAGTTGTTGCAACAATGCAGCGAATTTCACCAGTTGCAACGTCCCATATTAGTTGGACACTCACGCAAAGGTTTTATCGCCCATGTGATCGGCAACAAAGAACGTGAACGACTTTACGGAACGATTGGCGTGAGCTTGGCACTGGCGCGACAAAAGATTCAAGTGCTTCGAGTGCACGATATTCGACCGATTCGGGAAGCGATGCTGCTGTATGCAGCTTCCGGTGGTCTAGCGTGATGGGATTAGCGCTCTGGGCGAACGATGGGGTATGGAACTTTGGTCACGAATCTTTGGAGTGGAGGGATTGAGGCAAGTAAGATGAGTCAAGTGAATGAATCCCTATGGAACTATTGCGAACAATTAGCCCGCAAGGCGCGCGCTGCGGCAAAGCATATGGCGCTGTTGTCCGGTGAGCGTAAAAATAAATGCTTATTGCGCGGGGCCGATTTGCTGTTGGAAAACCAAGCGGAGATTTTAGCCGCAAATCGGCTCGATCTTGAAGCGGCTCCTCAGTATGGACTGTCGACCGCGGAAATCGATCGGCTCACACTCAGCGTTAAGCGAATTGGGGAAATGTCTGCCGGCATTCGCGCCGTGGCCGCTCAACCCGATCCGATCGGCCAAGTTATTTCGGGCGAGATTCGTCCCAACGGATTGAAGGTCGAGAAAATTCGTGTGCCGCTGGGAGTGATTTTTTTCATTTATGAGAGTCGACCTAACGTGACGGCTGATGCGGCAGCACTCTGTATCAAGAGCGGCAAT
Source organism: Pirellulaceae bacterium (assembly GCA_044359485.1). Classification (GTDB taxonomy): domain Bacteria; phylum Planctomycetota; class Planctomycetia; order Pirellulales; family Pirellulaceae; genus JAFLCP01. The sequence goes on from JBIKMB010000079.1 coordinate 1,229, forward strand.
GCGATCGTCCTGCGGGGTGGTAAGGAAGCGAGTCATTCTAGTCGCGCGATTGTCGATGTGCTGCGCAGTGCGGCGGCCGAATATGGAATTCCGAGCGAGGCTTTAGCGCAAGTTGAGTTTCAGGATCGCGAGGCGGTAGGTTATTTATTGCAGATGCCCCAGTTTATCGATGTTACCATCCCGCGGGGTGGCAAAAGTTTGATACAACGTGTTGCGGCCGAGGCGAAGATGCCGGTGATCAAGCATTATGATGGCAATTGCCATGTCTATGTGGATCGTTCGGCCGATTTGCAGATGGCGAAAAGAATCGTGGTCAATGCAAAATGTCAACGCATGGGAGTGTGCAACGCATGTGAGTCGTTGGTGGTCGATACCAACGTCGCAGCAGAGTTTCTCCCAATGCTAGCAGATGACCTGAGAAGCTATGGAATTCAATGGAGAGGGGATTCAGAAGTCTGTAAGCTCGTAAAAGATGCGAAATTGGCATCGGAGGAAGACTGGGGTACAGAGTATCTTGGTCCTATCTTGAGCGTGCGTATCGTTTCGGATTTGGAGGCTGCGATTGAGCATATCAATCGCTATGGATCGAAGCATACCGATGCGATTGTGACGAGCGATTTGGCGGCGGCAGAAAAATTTTGTCGAGCGGTAGATAGTTCGGCGGTCGTGGTCAATGCGAGTACGCGGTTCAATGATGGTGGTGAGTTAGGCTTGGGAGCTGAGATCGGAATCAGCACGGACAAGTTCCATGCGCGCGGGCCGTGCGGAGCTATGGAGTTGACCAGTTACAAGTACGTGATTGTGGGCCAAGGACAGGTTCGGGAATAAAAAATGGCAGACGAAGTACTCAATCGCAACGACGTTGAAGAGCTTCTCAAGACCATGGACGCGGGTGCGGCCGCTGGGGCTAAAGCCAAAGCGCCGGGGACTCCTGGTGCTGGTGTTGCAACCGGTGGGGTGGACCCGCTGCGCGGTGATGCGGCGAGCAAGAAAGCGGCGACCAAGCTGCGCGTGGTCCCGTATGATTTCAAGCGACCGGAGCGTGTGGGCAAGGATCAGATGCGGGCCATGCAGTCGCTGCATGAAGGCTTTGGCCGAAGTTTTGGGGCCAGTTTATCTGCCATGCTGCGAACGATCATTGAAGTGAAGTTAGTGAGCGTCGATCAATTGACGTATTCGGAGTTTGTTTACTCCCTAGAAGTTCCCACCTGTTTCAATCTGCTTAAACCTCGCCCTTTGGATGGCAATTGGATTCTCGACATCAGCCCTGCCCTGCTCTATCCGATTATCGATCGAATGTTGGGTGGTATGGCCAGCAGTGAGTCGATGATGAAGCGACCGTTGTCGGAGATCGAGTTGCGGTTAGCCAGCCGTATCACAGCGCTTTTTTTAAGAGAACTGCAGAACGCTTGGAAAAACGTGGTCGGTCTCGATTTCGAGGTCGAGAGAGTGGAGAATAATCCTCAGTTAGTGCAAATTGTGCCACCCAACGAAGTGGTCGTTTTGGTATGTTTTGAATTATCGATGGGGAAAACGCGGGGGATGGCCAACTTGTGCATTCCTTTCAATACCATCGAAAGAGTTGGTCAGAAGTTGAACAATAATTCTTGGGTCGGTTACCTGACGGGGCGCACCAGCGAGGACAGCAAAAAGCGAATTGCTCAACGACTGGACGCTTCCGAGGTCGACTTGATTGTGAACCTCGCCTCATCGACCATCAAAACCCCGGAACTTTTCCAATTGCAAGTTGGGGATATCATTTCGACCGAGAAGGACATCCGCGAAATGTTGGAAGTCGAAGTGGAAGGTGTTGTCAAATTTATGGCGACGGCGGGATCGTACAAAGGGAAAAAGGCGATTCAGATTCAGGAAGTTGTCACCCTAACACCTCTGGCGCACCGAAAGTGATCCACCTCCTACGATCAGTCCGCCTTATAGTTCGATAAATCGGGCGAATTTTGGCCGATCGATTTTCCCGCGTTATGGGGGCCGCCTTGTCAAAGCGGCCGCATCCTCCGATAATCGCTTGATCTAAATTTCGGCATATTTTTATTGCCATTCACTGAGCTGAGAGAGTTAGGAGCAATTCGATGGCTTTGGTTCCTTTGCGTGTGGTTCTAGATCATGCCGCTGAAAACGGCTATGGGGTTGCTGCGTTCAATGTGAATAACATGGAACAAATTCAAGCGATCATGGAAGCGGCTCAGGAAACAGATTCGCCGGTGATCATTCAAGCTTCGCGCGGTGCGCGGAGCTATTCTCAGGACGCCTACTTGCGTCATCTCATGCTGGCTGCGGCTGAACTTTATCCGCACATTCCAACCGTGATGCATCAAGACCATGGCAACAGCCCTGCGACCTGCTTGAGCGCGATCGAGAACGGATTTACGTCCGTGATGATGGATGGTTCATTGATGGAAGATGGTAAATCGCCTGCCGACTACGAATACAATGTTCGCGTCACGGCCGAAGTCGTCAAAATGGCACACGCCCGTAACGTTTCCGTGGAAGGTGAGTTGGGATGTCTTGGGTCGTTGGAAAGTGGGCATGGCGAACAGGAAGATGGGCACGGAGCCGAAGGACAACTCAGCCATGATCAATTGCTGACGGATCCTGTTCAAGCGGAGGACTTTGTAAAGCGTACTAATGTCGATGCCCTAGCGGTTGCGATCGGCACAAGCCATGGAGCCTACAAGTTTACACGGAAACCAGACGGAGAGGTCTTGGCGATGTCAAGGATCGAAGAGATTCATCGTCGCTTGCCCAACACGCACTTGGTCATGCACGGCAGTTCTTCGGTGCCTCAGGATCTGCAGGATATGATCAACAAGTATGGTGGAAAGATCAAGCAAACGTGGGGTGTTCCGGTTGAAGAAATTCAACGGGGAATCAAGTCGGGCGTGCGTAAAATCAACGTCGATACCGATAATCGCTTGGCTATGACTGCGGCGATTCGCAAGGTTTTGATGGAAAGTCCTGAAAAGTTTGATCCCCGAGACTATCTCAAGCCGGCACGTACTGCGATGAAAAAGGTATGCGTCGATCGCATGGTCGCTTTCGGGCAAGCCGGCAATGGTAGCAAGATCAAAATCAAATAGTTGTCTTCATGTGGCAATCTAGTGGATGGCGACGCTGTCCAGGATTGTTCCTGTTTTCGATTCAGCACGCTCCGGATTTGGGAGCGTGTTTTTTTTGCGCTCAACTGGCCGTCGAGGTCGAAAGGCCTTCGATGATTTCTTCGTCCGTGATGCCATAACGTTTGAGCAGACGGAGCATCACGACGCCCAGTTTGGTGGTTTCGCCGACTCGCGATTTTGGGTGACTTGGGACCGGTTTACGATTGGAGTGGCTGGTGAGAGCCGGTGTTGCCTGGTTGGTAGCTACGTTGGGGGCCGCAGTTACCTTCGGGGCCGCAGCTGGGTTAGTACGGGGTGAGGAGTCCGTTTTTTTGTTCGTGGCGGCTCCTGAAGCATTGGGCCGCCCTGCGGTGGGACTGGTGGAGGATGGCGTGTGGAGAGTGGGCTGCGTGGAGGATGATTCTTTTTCATCCCAGTTAAAGCGAAGTTGTTTTCCGGCTACCTTGCGTCGCTCGATGGTGATGCGAGCTTGTTGTGGCAATTTGGCTCGGTCTTTGATTTCGGTTTTTGATTCGATAGCGACCATCATTTTCAATCCTGCAGAGGTGAAGAAGCTGAGCAGCACGATGCAATGAATTGTCGTGATGGGGTGTGACACCTTTGGTCCACGCTGGCTAGACCCTGGAAAAAAAGAGGTTGCGAGAATTCCCAGTCGTGGGCGAGGGGCTGTTTTCCGCTGCGCAACCCAGCTCAAGCAGTCTGAACACGACAGAAAGGTCGCTAGAAGGTCCGCCGATGTTCGCTGAGGATCTTGGAGGTTTCCAGATGGGTTTTTAGCGGGTGGCAGAGCGTTCCGCCGCTGATACACCAGCGGGATCGAAAAGCTCATCAAGCTGCGTTCTTGCTAAACGCATCAAGATCAGCACATGTTCACGCTGTCGGCTGAAGCTTTCGGTGATAAAGAAATGAGCCCCGAGTCCTTTGGGGGGTTGGGAGCAAGTCACGATGATGGTTTGGCCTGGGGAGAGCGTAATTTGGCTCAATAGTTCATCGAAGGCGCGGCGTTGACGTTGCCATTCGAATCGGAAGGCGGCCTCTTTGCCGACGACCACATTACGCATTTGGCCGAACTTGATTTCTGGAGTGAACAAGATTGTTGCGCGACCATCACCGTGCGGAATCGCGGTGGTCGCCAAAATAAATTCAGGGGCTTCAAAGGTCTCGCCGCATAACTGATCTCCCTCGTGATAAATGACGGGGATCCATTTCTCTTGTTCTGCGTGGAGCAGTATTTCCTTCCGTTTGCCGGCCCGAAAGGTGAGTTCCTTGGGTACCAGAGAAATATTGGAGGCCACGCTGGCTTGTTCTAAGGTCTCATCTCGCAGACGCTGCTGGGCCTCGGCGATCCACTGCTGCACGATCGCGGGCATATCGCTCGGAATCAGGCCCATTCGAATGCCGTTGGCTTCCAATCGTTTGCGAAGCGTCACCGGTAAAACCTGTTCGTCGGTGATTTGCCAAAGTTGATCGACTTCTCCGATCTTGGCGTCGGACATTCGTAAAAACTGAAGTTCGACCACAATCGCATCGGCCGGCATCTGCGGAGTCGGGAGTTTAACATCCGAAGATGCTGGGTCCGTATCTGCATGGCTGTGAAAAATGTTGCAACCTGTGAGCGACAGAGAGAAGCCGGCGAAGATCGAAAGCAGCGACCGACGATTCCATCGAGGCGCGTAGACATCTACCGCTTGTCGCCGAAGCATAACGTCCGAATCGATCGCTTTGGTTTTGGAAATGACCTTGGCCACGTTGCTTCCCTACAACCACGTTGTTCGCCGAGAAAGTGGACGAGTCCTTGGGATCCATTCCCTATTTCGTCCCTTCGCCGCCGGACAAGTCGCTTACCACCGCCTCTCAGCGTTGCCTCTCAGCGTTGCGATAGTAGATGCTTCCAAAGGGTGGGTCAAGACTATTTTGCGGAACGAAGACTCTTCGCAATTGATAGCTAAGAGCTTTCCGAAGCCTCTGAAAACCAGGGCTAACGCCAAGAGGGCTGTCATGTTTTGGGAATAAGCTCTAAGGGCCAGGCGTTGTTTTAGGTTGGGAGATGATGGTCCCTTTTCGATGGGGCGTTGCAGTTGGCGGGGGGGCTGAACGCAAGGGATTGGTGGGAGGCGTGATCGCTGGCGAGGGTGTTACTTTGACGTGGTTTTGATTGCCGTACTCTGTTGTGGCAGTGGCCGTATTGGATGGCGGCACTGGCTGGGTATTGAGCAAAGCTGGGGGATCCGTGGATGTGGAGCGAGAGGAGGAAACCATCCTTCCAGGAGCGTTCGGATCGGCTTGCGATGATGCGGGTATTGCGGCGGGAGAATCGGAAGCGGCATTCACCAGCGGATCGGCGTTATAGAACATGGTGGGTGGGGCTATCGGTGTTTGGCCAGCAGCAAAGCCGTTGTCGGGCCATTCTGTTTGTCCGGCAGTTGGATTCGACTGCGCAAAATCACTTTGCGGCTTCAGGTTCGCAGGATGTGCTTGAATGGGCGCATTGACGGAGCCCGCTAGCTTTTGTTTTTCTGTGGGAGCGGCAGCGTAGCCGATCGGTTTAGGAAGCCATGGTTTAATCTCTGCCAGCGGAATCCCAACGCCCTGGAACTGTTTTGGAATTCCAGGCCTTTGCTGGTTGGTCTTAATAGCGTCTTGAATCTGCAGTCCTGGATCGGCAGACTGAAACTCGTGTAAAAGTCCGGCCGTATCATTTTGGGAGGTTGTTGATGTGGCCGAGACTAAGCTTGGCTGAGGAGATTTTTCTGTCGCTGGAGAGCCTTGCGTATTGCCTTCTGGCGATTCGACCCACTGGAGCGGTTGCTCAACTTTGTGGGGTGAATCATCCCATCGCCAGAATGGTACAGAAAGTCCTCCCAAGAGGACGACCAAGATCCATACGGAAGCAATATTCTTCGGCTGCGATTCGTCTGACATGATGCGTTGACAACTGGCTTGCCGCTGTGCCAACGTCCATGAGACAGAAGCGGAATACATGGTTTGCCCCAATATCCTTGGGACAAATTAAAACTTTGATTTCTTGCGTGTCGCTTCCAATCTCCGGCGTTATCGCACCAAGAGTGCGGATTAAACGACCATCGTTTCATCGGCAAGCAGCCACAGAAAATATGTAGAATTCGCTGAAGTGAGGATTAGGCCGGCTGCGCAAAAAAACGGGGCTCTATGACATTAGGGTGCCCGGTTGTTTGAGCACTCGCGCGGAGAGAAGCGTGCGGCACGATTCAAAACCGTATGGTTCGCTTCGAAAAATGAAACAACCCGCGGCGAAGCGGATTCGCTTCGCCGCGGGTTGGATTGGTTCACCCAGATTCTTTTTGCTGACTTCGAACCTGTCGAAAACTACGGGCCAAATTGAGAATCACCGCGGTTTTCGTAGGGGCTCAGGGCATGACATTAGTTTGCCTTGGAGGGTTCTTGTTTTTCTACCAGCCACAGAAGTACCGGTGAAGCGATGTAAATCGAACTGTAGGTACCGACGATGATGCCCACGAAGAGCGAAAATGCGAATCCGTGGATGCCTTCACCACCGAAGATATAGAGCAGCAAAACGCTGATGATCGTGGTGGCGGAGGTGAGCAAGGTACGAGCCAAAGTTTGATTGACGCTGAGATTGATCATCGCTGAGGTAAGTTTAGGACTCTTGCCGCGCACTTCGCGAATACGATCGAAGACCACGATGGTATCGTTCAAGGAGTAACCGATGATGGTTAGGAACGATGCGATCATGGCCAAGTTGATTTTGAAATCTTCGATCATCAAAAATCCAAGGGGACCGGAGAGCCAGTGGCAGAGGGCGACGATGCCCAGCGTGATGAGAACGTCATGAATCAAAGCGACGACGGCAGCCAAACCAAACGCGATCTTTTGGAAGCGGAACCAGATATAAGCGGTGATGAAGAAGAGGCTGATCACCACGGCACCGAACGCTTTGCCTTGCATTTCACCGGCCACTGAGGGACCTACTTCGCTGAGCGAGAGGAAGACGGGTTCTGTGCTCAATATTTTTTGGAGGCCTGCCAAGACCTGTTCCGATTGAGCGCTGTCCAGCGGGAGGGTTACTTGCCAATTATCAAAACCCGCTGTCGACTCTCGATTCCAATTGAGAGGGGCTTCGTTGGGTTGCAATCCGATTTGTGCTTCCACAATGGTAAGTCCTTCGGATGCGGCGGCATCGATGAGTTTGCGGGTCAAGCTTTTCGCTTCGATACGGGCGGATTGTTCGCCAGCACTTGGCTTGAGAGTGACAACGAGCGTTGTAGATGCAGTCGCGACCGGTGCTGCTGCAGGGGTTGCGTCTGCAGGTGGAGTGGTACTTGGGGCGGCCGGGGGCTGTATTTCCGCGTTCGTGGTCACTTCCGCAGCGGGGATCGAAGTCGCCTGTGGTGTTTGAGCTGGAGGTGTATCTGCTGGAGGTGTTTGGGGAGGCTGAGCTTCGGTCGGAGCAGCTGGGGGTTGGGATTCGGCAGCGGCTGGCGGAGCAGGACTTGGATCTTGGTAGGAGACAAAGCGGGCTTGTCGTCGAGAGAGGGAACGGCTGGTAGCATCCGAACTCTTATCCGCTGCTGGGCTGGCGTCTTTTTGGACTTGGAATGTTACCAGCTGTGGGCCACCTTCTTTCGAGAAGCCCGTAACCAGACGCGACTTGAGTTCTTCTTCTTGCGAAATAGAGGTGTCGAGTCGATAGACGGTTCCGTCGGGCGACTTGGGAGTTTGGATCAAAGAGAGTGTGGTGCTGATCGGATTGTTTGACTCATCTTTATCGAAGATTTCGCGTGTCAACTTGCGGATGGAGTCAACGCTGGAGGGCTCTCGGATTTGGAAAACGACGCTGGTACCGCCGCGGAGGTCGACATCAAGAATGTCGGCACCGCGAAACGCAACTGCGACCAATCCGATCACGATCAGCAGCAGCGAGAGGGAGACGCACGCTTTGCGAGCACCCATGAAGTCGATATCTCGATTTCCGAGGAAAGCTTTTTTGGCCCAACCGATCGCATCACCCATACCGAGGCTCAAAATGTTGAAGCGTTCGGCGATGTCAAATAGCAGATGGGCGACGTAGACCGCGGAGAACATACTGCACAAGATACCGATACCCAGGGTCACGGCAAAGCCTCGCACCTGATCGGTACCCACGGCGTAGAGCACACCTGCGGTGATCAAGGTGGTCAAGTTGGAGTCGACAATGGTCATGAAGGCTCGATCGAAGCCGTTGCGAACGGCGGAGCGTTTATTGGCACCTTTAGCAAGTTCCTCGCGGATTCGCTCGAACACCAGCACGTTAGCGTCAACCGCCATACCTACCGAGAGGACAAGACCCGCCAAGCCGGGTAGGCTTAACGGTTGTCGGATGGCAATCATCACTGCGAAAGCAAGTGCAGTGTTTAGCAGCAGAGCGATGCAAGCAATGATACCTGAGAAGCGATAGTAACCAAGCACCATGACAAAGGTGGCCAATAGAGCGGCGATGGATGCGAAGAAACCTTTACTGATGGTGTCGTCACCCAGCATCGAACCGATTTGGTTTTGGCTGATGGGTTCTTTTCCAAGAACGGCAGGGAGGCGACCCGACTTAAGAATACTCGACATAAAGTCGACTTCTTCGCGAGTGAAGCGACCTTCGATAATACCGCTGTTGCTGATCGGACTGTTAAGCGAGGGAGCGGAGAGAACGCGACCATCCATGATGATGGCCATGCGGCGTTTGAAGCCACCGTCCGGTTGGTTGGTTGCGGTGAGAGACAAAAGTTTTTGGGCCCCGGAGACATTCATATTGAATGAAACAGCGGGGGAACCTGCTTTATCGACGGTGCTGAAGGCACGCGACAAATCTTCACCATTTACTTCTGGGAAAACTTGCCCCGCTTTTTCTAGAGCGATGAGAACATCGACATCTTCGATAGCTTGGGAAACCAGCCAGCGTTCGACGGCGAATTCACCTTCTAGATTCGGAAACTCGATAATGCGACCGGTTTTTGAATCGCGAGCGATGTCGGCAAGAACATTTTCGCGGAGCGGGCGAACGCCATCAGGACGAGCTTCTTCGCGGCCCACCGTATACCAGCGGCCGATCAGTCGGCCATCGGCCGAACGCACATCGCGCGAGACGCGAACGTTTTGATTCTCGGAGGTCGACTGGGATCTTGCAGCTTGAATGATATCTGCGTGATCGCGTGAGTTGGCCACAATGCGGAACTGCAGAGTACCGGAGCTGGAGACGAGGCGTTTGATTTCATCGATTTCGAATTGATCGACGTTGGGAACGACAATTTCAATTTGCTTCGCGCCGTAGGCTCGAATGGATAGTTCTTTCTGACCGCCTGGATTAAGACGTTCGGAAAGTGCGGGAACGACATCTGCTGCGGAAACGGTGATTCGGTTGGAGCTCACCATCGCCTCATCGGGATTGATGGGCTGAGCGAGTTCTGATTCATCGATTTCGTACAGCAGTATGGTGCCACCGCTGATATCGACCCCTTTCCGCAAGCTACCAAACCCCAGGACGAGCCCGCATGCGATAACAACGCCCAGTGTGATGCCCAGTTTGGTTGCATGTTTGGGCATGGCCAAGGATTTGCTGAGAATCGATCCCAGGAAGATGGGAAGAAAGAAAATCAGGATCAATGCGCCGAAGAAAAGCAGCAGCGAATTTACGCCACTGGGTGAGCCAATCGTTGGGGCTGCATCGGTGGCTGATTGTGCTTGTGCGATCAACAGTATTACAGAATTCATAGCAGATATCATGGAGTTTTCCGGTGGCTCCTGCGATTCCTAAGATTAGGAAACGAAATTATGTTGAATGTGTTTGGGTTTCAAAAGCGTGGCTAGTGGAAACAAGATCGATTTTATGGATTGGTAGTTTCGATGATCACTCGAGCGATCGCATCGCGGTTCACGGTCATTTTCGAGTTCGTGGAATCATCGATGCGAAGGGTAACTGTGGGTGAGTCGCTGCTCGCATTAACGATAACGCCGTGAATACCACCCACGGTTACGACGTGATCGTTTTTCTTCAGACCGGCCAGCGACTCGGCCAATTTCTTTTGTTGTTCGCGGGATTGGCGTTGCTGTGGCAGGATGACCATGATCCAGAGCAGCAACATGGCGATGAGCAAAAAGTTGAACGGGTTGGTCAGCACTGAGCCCCAACCACCGTCGGCCGCTGCGCCTTCGGCAGCCCCTTCAGGTGGCTGTTGTGCCAGTATCAAAACGTTCGTGATGATGAGGAAAAAACTCATACCGATCGATCTTTCTTGCGAAGTTTATTCGCTGCCGAGGGCCAATAACATTTATGCGCTAATCCAACTCTTCATCGGATGCGATCCATTTGACCTCAAGTTCCTTCTCAAGTTCACCATACCAAGAGGCAAACATTTCTTGAGCATCGTTAAACGCTAACGTTCGTGCTGAGCCTTGAATGGTATCGGTAGCGAATCTTTTCTCTAATTCGGCTGCATCGGGCAGAAATTCTACAACGCGATAGACGTAGAAAATAGTTCGCGGGCCGTTCGGAGCAACACCGCTTTGGCCTGCCGTGGTAGCAAAAACTTTTTGCATGAACTCAGGTCCCGCAGTATCAACGCCTTCGACTTCACTGAGAAATGGGCTGAATTGATTTGCGCCCGTCATCCAAGTGAAAAGAGTAGGTTTGACGACCAATGGTAGTTGTTCTTCTTTTACAACGCTCTTCCAAACATCGTCGCCAGTTCCCGCAGCGAGTTTCTTGGCGAGTTCCGCAGCGTCCGCTTCAGCCAGCTTTTCTGCTTTTTGCTTTTTCCAAGCAGCGACAACGTCGTCTCGGACTTCAGCCAACTCGGGAATGTAAGGTTGTTTAGCCTCAAGCTTCCAAACGAGAAATTCGCTGATTTTCCCAGCAGTAAAATCAAACTCCAAAGTGCGGAATGGCTGGAACAGGCCCAAGTCATCGGTGAAGACGCGTTCGGCAAACGTTTCTCCCGAGGTTGAACGGCTTCTTCCCAGCGGGGATCGAATCAGATCGGTAATATCGACCATACCGGTTTGGCGGTAAGGTAAACCGGCTGCTTCAGCGAGTTTCTTGATGTCTGGGCGAGTCGGTTCCTTGGCAACGGAGGCATCCATCTCCATCGCGATCTTGTAAGAGCCATAGTCCGTAAAGTACTGTAACATCGGCTTTTGGATGGAGGCTACGGCAGCTTCCATTTTTTCGCGAGCGATCGGAAGCACCATCGACCGACTGATTTCATCTTTGACTTCTTCGAACGGAATGATTTCCTCGGCTGGAGCAGCCGGGGGAGGAGTGGTCGCAGCAGTTGCAGGTGGCGGCGTGGTTGCTGGAGCGTCTAGGCCTGGCGGAGCCTCGACAGGGGGCGGCTGCGTGCCCGCGGGCACGGCGGCAGGTGGCTCGGTTGCAGGTGGTGTTTGGGCAGGTGCCTTCTCTGCAGCTGGTGTTTCAGCCGCTGGCGGCTGTGCGGCAGGGGTTTCAGCGGCTGGTGCGTCTCCTGCTGGAGCTTGTGGTGCGGGGTTCGTTTCCTGGAAAGATACCAACCTGACAGGGTCGGCGGCCGCCGCCTTTATTTGGGATTGGTTCCCTTCGCCCTCTTTCTTGGGCTCGCCTGCCGGGGGTTCGCTAGGTGTTGCTGGAGTGTCGGTTGGCGGTGTTGCTGGAGTTTCAGCTGGCGGTGTTGCTGGAATTTCAGCTGGCGGCGTTGCTGGAGTGTCGGCTGGTGGTGTTGCTGGAATTTCAGCTGGCGGCGTTGCTGGAGTGTCGGCTGGTGGTGTTGCTGGCGTGTCAGCGGGTGGTGTTGCTGGCGTGTCAGCGGGTGGTGTGGTAGAGGCAGGGGGCGATGCGGCGGGTCGGCGATACTGGCCGAGGCTGACACGGCGGTCGTATTCGGCTCGAACTTGGTCCGGAGCTAGTTTGGCGACTTCGGCGACGATATACGGTTCAGAAGTGATCTCGATGACGTCGAGATTGGTTTGGTAGCGTTTGCGAAAACCGGGCTCTGCGGAGGTTGGGCTGGAGAATTGTTCCTTGTATTTCTCGTACAGTTCCGTGACTTCAGCTTCGCTGGGTTGCTCGGATATCTTTGGCAAGTAATCGGCTACCAACACAGGAAAGCCTTCCATGCGAACTTGTCGGTTGAGCCGATCGAAGTATTGCCAAGCTTGGCCTGGCGACATGATTGGGCGGCCGCTGGCGTTCAGCCCTGCCAAGGCGGTTGATTCCATCACTTGGGCGGCGAGTTCCAATTTGAGGGTTTGGTAGAGCCTGAAATCGGTCAATTCACCCCCGGACACTTTGTCCATGATATCGTTGAGTTCTTTGCGAGAGAGCTTGCTGTTGACGAAATCGATGATGAAGGTATCGATGGCGATGTCGTCGAAGACGATGCCAAGTTGTTTGGCTTTTTCGTTGAGGATGTGGGTTCGAGCGACGGCTAGTTCACTCACAAATCCGCTGATGCCTAGGGATTGTATTTGGTTATTTTGGAAGTCGTAGCGAAAACCGGGGACATTGGGCATGCCGCCGCGTTTGATGACTTCGTTGGCGACTTGTGCCAAGAAATTGACGGTTTGACCTTTCGATTGGACCATACGGACCACGTCATAGCGGCGCAGTTCCCCCCCTCTCCAGCGTACGATTACAGGACCTTGGGTCGCGGCGCTGTTGGCGTCTCCCATGTACATCTGCATTGAGGGGACAACGATAAACGAGAAGATAGCCACCAAAACCAGAATGGCCAAAACCTCGCGTTGCCTGCGACGATAGAAATCAAAGCTCATCCGGCGATATCCTTACAGGGAATCCTTTACGGGGGTTCGCGAGACCATACCCTTCAACGAAGTTAGTCGATTCGTTTTTAGGGTAAAGGGGCCGATTGTAAGGTGCAATCCGTGGAAAGCAACGTCATTGTGAGCAATTCCAGGGTCTCGGCGCTGGTAATTTTCAAGGATATTGCCAGTTCTCGGTCTTAGGCCTGCTAATCCGAACGGTTTTCGAGGGGAGCTGGTTTCCTAGGTTTGCTATCTCCTCTGAATTGCGGGGGCGGGTGGTTTCGACGCAGTTGTGTGATGGCGGAGCGCCGTTGCGGGCTTGACTGGGGGCGATCTTCGTAGGTCCTGGGCGACTGCGGTCCTGGGCGACTGCGGACCGGGGAGACTGCGGACCGGGGAGACTGCGGACCGGGGAGACTGCGGACCGGGGCGACTGCGGACCGGGGCGACTGCGGACCGGGGCGACTGCGGACCGGGGCGACTGCGTAGGATTTCGTAACGGTCCCAATTGCGTGCCGGTACGATCTCGAGCTTGTCCAGACAGAGGGTTGGTGAACTTGGTTGAAAATCGAGGGAAAACCGAGAAGTTTTGGGGATGATATTTTCAAGCGTAGTAATTAAAGGCGTAGTATCTTGAGTGGTTTGTTATATTTTGTGGGAAACAATCGAGTTTGGGGCGAGTTGGTTTGCGTGGGACGAGGTGTGGACTAAGCTAGCGGGCCCGCAAGACTGCGACAAAACGGTCACAAATTTGAAAATTTGTTGCAATGTACGTGAGAATACTGTAAATTTGAACCATTTGATTTTGGTGCGGCTGGATGCCATTTTTCCTTGGGTGACCGAAAGAATATGGTACATGTTGAAAGTTGGGTTGTTGGCGGGTGGCAAGATGGCCCGAAATAGGGCGGGAAGCCCCAGCGAACCACTTTTCGCCCCCACAGATCGCAGATTAGCAGATTAGCGGATCGCAGATTAAATAATTGCCCGGGTTTGGACGCTACGGACTGACTTTAAACGTTGGATGATGAAGTGAACGCTCATGACTGATTCTCAAAAGAAATCTTTGGTGATTGTCGAATCGCCTGCCAAAGCTCGCACGATTTCCAAGTTCTTGGGTAAGAACTTTCAGGTAGAGGCCAGCATCGGCCATATTCGCGATTTGCCTCAGGGGGCTAAGGAGATCCCGGAAAAATTCCGTCGCGAACCGTGGGCTTATCTCGGGGTGAATGTCAGCGAACAATTCGAGCCGATCTACATTGTTCCTCCCGATAAAAAGAAGCAGGTTTCCAAGCTCAAAGATGCTCTGAAGAATGCGAAAGATCTCTATCTGGCAACGGACGAAGATCGCGAGGGGGAAGCGATCTCGTGGCATTTGCGCGAGGTGCTCAACCCGAAAGTGCCCGTGAAGCGTTTGGTATTTCATGAGATCACGCGGGAAGCGATTACCAACGCGTTAGAAAACACTCGTCAGATCGACGAGAGTTTGGTGAAAGCTCAAGAGACTCGACGCATCGTCGATCGACTCTATGGATTTGACGTCAGTCAACTGTTGTGGAAAAAAGTTGGGCCCAAGTTATCAGCAGGGCGCGTGCAGAGCGTCGCGGTGCGTTTGATTGTGCAGCGCGAACGGGAGCGGATGGAGTTTCGATCGGGGACGTATTTCGATTTGGTGGGTAACTTCCGGACGCTGCGGGACCAAAAATTTCAAGCGGTGCTGGTGAGTGTTGATGGCAAACGGATACCAAGCGGGAAAGATTTCGATGGCAAGACGGGCAAATTGAAAGACGGTTCGCTGCTGTTGCTGGATCAAGCGGCAGCCGAAGCTTTAGCGGCCCGCTTACGCAAGGCTGCCTTCAAGGTAGTTTCTGTAGAGCAGAAACCGTTTAGCGAGAAACCGAAGGCTCCCTTTACCACCAGTACTTTGCAGCAAGAAGCCAACCGTAAACTCGGTTTCACCGCTCGCCGGACGATGCAGATTGCGCAAAGTCTGTATGAAAATGGTTACATCACCTACATGCGTACCGACTCAACATCGCTGGCGAAAGTCGCTGTCGATGCTGCTCGCGATTTGGTCCGTTCGCAATATGGACCCGACTTTTTGCATCCTTCGGAACGTTCTTATGCAACCAAAGTCAAGAATGCACAAGAAGCTCACGAAGCGATTCGTCCAGCGGGGCACCCTTTCCAACTTCCAGAAAAATTGCGGGGCGAATTGGATTACGATCAGTTCCGGCTTTTCGATATGATTTGGAAACGGACAATTGCCAGTCAGATGGCCGATGCGCAGAAAAAACGAGTGACCGTAACACTTGAAGCGGATGGGGCTCTCTTTCAGGCTTCTGGAACCTCGATTGAGTTCGAAGGTTTTCTGCGGGCCTATGTCGAGGGGAGCGATGACCCGGAAGCCGAATTGGCTCAAGCGGAAACGTTGCTGCCCGAGGTAAAGCCGACGGAAGCCATCGGCTGTGATGGGCTGGAGGCTAAGTCGCATACGACTCAGCCACCGGCACGATACACCGAAGCTTCGCTCACGCGAGCGTTGGAAGAGATGGGAATCGGGCGGCCCAGTACTTATGCGTCGATCATCGACACGATTCAACAGCGAGACTATGTATTCAAACGTGGCACGGCGCTGGTGCCAAGTTGGACGGCTTTCACCGTGGTCCGTTTGCTTGAAGAACATTTCGGCTCGCTGGTCGACTATGAGTTCACTGCCCAGATGGAGGACTACCTAGACGCGATCAGTCGTAACGAAAAAGGAGATAAGGATTATCTGCAAGGTTTTTACTTTGGAAATCATCCAGGCCTGAAGAGGCTGCTGGAGGATAAGGTCCAAGAGATTGATCCGCGTGCTTCGAGCCGTTTTTCGCTGGGATTTCCGAGCGAGGGAGAGCATCGAGAAGAAATCGTGGTGCGAGTGGGGCGGTATGGTCCGTTTTTAGAACAAGGGGAACGCAAAGCAAGTTTGCCCGAAGGAATGCCGCCGGAAGAAGTGACCTTGGAAAAGGCAATTCAGTTGCTCTCACAGGCCAAAGTCGATGAAGTGCCTTTGGGCTACGATCCGGAAAGCGGCAAGCCGGTCTACGTCAAAAATGGGCGTTTCGGCCCTTACGTGCAATTGGGAAGCAATGACGATGAAGAGAAACCCAAGAACGCTTCTTTGCTCAAGGGCATGGCAGCCGATCAAGTGAGCCTCGCCCAAGCTTTGGCTCTGCTCTCGTTGCCCCGTAGCCTGGGGCAGCATCCTGAGTCAAGCGAAGATGTTATCGCCAGCAATGGGCGTTACGGTCCGTACGTGAAATGCGGAGTCGAAACTCGCTCGTTGCCTGCCGATGTTTCTCCCATCGATGTCACCTTGGATCAAGCGTTGACACTATTGGCAACTCCCAAAACACGCGGAGGCCGGGGAGCCGCGACTCCGAAAGCGCCGCTGAAGGAGTTGGGAGCGTCGCCTGTTACTGGCGAGGCAGTGAAGTTATTAGATGGACGCTATGGCCCGTATGTTACCGATGGAGCGACCAACGCGTCGCTTCCCAAGGGAATGGAGGCCGATGGATTGACGCTCGAAAAAGCGCTGGAGTTGCTAGCGGAACGCGCAGCGATCGCGCCAGCAGGAAGAGGCAAACGAGGTAAGGGAGCAACCAAGAAAGCTGCTAAGCCTGCGGCTGAGAAAACGACAAAAGCCCCAAAAAAGAAAGCGACCAAGAAAAAAAGTTAGCGCGGTCGCTTGGCAAAATCGAGTCCAACTCCAAAGCTACGCCCCGGCGGCGCCGGCAATAATTTTATGATTGCGAGCGGCCAGGATTCTCGTTTGACTGGACGCGAGCCGAACTTGTCGTGTAGCCTCGCATTGGAGCCCTTGCATTGGAGTCGCGCATTTGAGTTAGGCTACCAAGTGCCTCGCCGACCACTCTGAAAGCTGTGGCTAACGCCAAAGGTGGCTAATGTTTTTCAGACAGGTTCTTCGCTTTGCGTTTAAGCATGGCACTGGCATCTAACGCTTGCGTCTAACATAGCGCAGCATTTCAGGGACAAATTGCCTGTCGCTCTGGCTCGTTTGTCCGATCTCAGGCAACATGCGTTGGAGTCGTTGGATTGTTGTTTTCGATACCAGTTTTTTCTTTGGCGGTCGACGCATCTTGGAGCTGGGCTGTTCGGGGTTGTGATTTTTTCTGCAGCTCTTGGATCGCCGAATTGAATCGCGCGATTAGGAACGCCGCGATTTTATAAAGGGCCAGCGAGCGGATAACTTCCAGCAACAGCGATGTCAAGTGCTACCCCCTGGGCTTTCGGTGAATTGCTATCAAAGAAAATGAATTGCAAAATCATGCAGTAGCGATACTTGACCACGGCCAGTTCCAGGGGCTAGATTCATGGCGCATCGAGGATCTACCAGCGTTGAGCGAAGTGGTAAACCATTTCTTCACTTTTGCATGGAAGTCAGTTTATGTCCGCACCACGCTCTGCAGTCGCCGTACTGGATTTGGCATCGATCAGCATTGCTTCTGGCGAGCCGATGACAGCGCTTTGTTTTCGAAGATTCGGCAGGCATCCGTTGCTCGAGTGGTCATTGCGTCGACTGAGTGAAGCCGCCTTGCTGGACCACATTGCGATTGTGGGGCCAAGGGAATTTGAAAGCGATGTGATGCGTTGCAGTTTACAGGGGGCGGTATGGATTCCATGCGATTCTAGTTGTGCGATAGAGCGAAGCATGTTGGTGGCGGAGAAGCTGGTCGCGAAATGGTTGATTTACACCAGCCCCAAATGTCCGTTTGTCGATGAGATCTTGCTTGACCGCATGATCGGAACGGGATGGAAGCACCCTGATTCGGATTATGTCGGTTATTTTTCGCCGACCACTCCGGAGTTTTCACTTTCGTCGTTGGGTTTGGTGGGTGAGATGTGTCATCGTCGCGCCCTCGAGAAGCTAGCGAGTCTTGCGGCGGATCCGTTGGATAAACGCACAGTGCCCAACCGTATTCGCAATGGAGTGGATGTTTTCAATTGCCGATTACTGCCACTGCCAACTGCATTGGACAATCAGGATTTACGATTTTCGTTGGAATCGCCGGCCGATTGGGAGCATGTCGACGCGTTGTTGGAACTGAGCGACGACGATGCGGACTATCGGCGTTTGGCCGAGTACTCGCTGGAAATGGGTAGAACGGATCTTCCCGATGCTGCGGGGAGTTTGCCTCTGAAGTCTCCCCACTGGAAGGCCAATGTTTCGATAAAAGCTCGTTAATCGTTAAACTTTACCTAAACTCCGCTCTGGAAAGTCGCCGATACATCGAAAACAAAATGGTTTGGGATGGTCAATTTTTGATGCATGTCAGGCCTGTGTGATTCGTTTCGGTCGATGTTGCTGCAGGGAAGCGGAAATGGTTTCACAATCGATTTTCAGTGGACAGAAACAGCCTCTGTTCCCCATCTTTCCGGCGGTTTTGGGCATCTTTGTTGCGGTCGGTTTCACCGTGGGGTGCTCGCTTGGTCCAGAGCCCATCGACGAATATCCAGCCTTTGGCGGTATCTTTCAGCGTCTGGATCAAAGCGAAGGTCGAGTCGGATCGATTTTCAGTGATCCCAATTTGAACGGTCGTGCCGAGGTGATTGTGGACGAATCGGTGGCCGTGTCGGAACCAGAGCCCGCGGCCACGATCAGCGATGAAGAAACGATTGAAGCGATCTTGGAGAGCGATGTGGTTGGTGAAGAGGCCTTTTGGGGTGGTCGTCAGCAGCCGATCTCGGAATGGAGCGAACAAGACGCTGAGATCATCTTTGAAGAGCAGATCGATTGACGATCCAGCAGTAACGATCCAGCAGTGTGGTGATCGGTTTTAAACGGCTCTTCTTCGTCAAATGTCGAGATATCGAGCGATGCGTTGGGGGGATCTCTGCGGCTGCCCAATTCTGGGACGGATTCTGCCTACTTTGTTATTTCGGCTCAGTTTTCCTTGCTGGGCAGTGAGCTACAATATCAGAGGATGAGCGGTAGCTCCGCGCCAATCCCTTTGTTCTTTCTAAATTGACAGCGATCCGATCGATAACCGTCTCGAAGCGATGGAGAAAAACCTGTGATACAAGAATTGGGATCGATGATGGGGAGTCATAGCGAGGCTGGGCGGCGTCAAACGGCTAATTTGTCGATTGGCCAGTATCTTATACGCCGTTTGCAGGATTACGGTATCGGTCATGTCTTCGGAATTCCAGGGGACTACATCCTGTCGTTTTATGGGATGTTGGAAAAAAGCCCGATCGAAGTGGTTGGGGCGACACGCGAAGATTGTGCTGGTTTCGCGGCGGATGCTTATGCTCGTATCAATGGTATGGGGGCGGTGTGTGTCACCTACTGCGTTGGGGGGCTGAGTGTTTGCAACAGTATTGCGGGGGCTTTTGCAGAAAAATCGCCTGTGGTTGTCATCACCGGTTCACCGGGTCTGAATGAACGCATCAACAATCCGCTGTTGCACCATAAGGTTCGCGAGTTTCGCACACAATTGGAAGTGTTCGAAAAAATCTGTATCGCGGCGACCGAATTGATTGATCCACTGACTGCATTCAGTGAGATCGATCGCGTGCTGGATGCATGCGACCGCTTCAAACGACCGGTTTATATTGAGATTCCACGGGATATGGTGCATGCAATTCCTCCAGTGGCCCATGCGTTTCGTCCACCGGCGACGAGAGTCAATGTTGAAGCGATGGACGAGGCGGTGAAAGAGGCGCATGAGCGACTGAAAAGTGCCAAGAAGCCGGTGGTCATTGCGGGTATCGAAGTGCATCGCTTCGGCTTGCAGGATTTGGTGGTCAAATTGGTTGAGCAATCGAATATTCCCGTAGCGGCCACTTTGCTGGGAAAGAGTGTGATCAATGAAAAGCATCCCCTTTATATCGGCCTTTACGAAGGAGCGATGGGGCGGTCGGAAGTAACCCAATTCGTGGAAGAGAGCGACTGCGTGCTGCTGCTGGGTACTTTCATGACCGATTTGAACTTGGGTATTTACACCGCCAAGTTAGATGTCCAGCGTTGCATTTATGTCACCAGCGAGCAGTTGCAAGTTTCGCACCATCATTATCAGGGCGTACCTTTGGAAGCGTTCCTGCATAAATTGATCGCTGCCGGACCAACCCCATCGGCTCGAGCCATCCCGAGCGTTTTGCATCCGCGGGCACCGGAGGAATTCGTTTTAGATTCCGATGCGCCGATTCGTATCAGTCGCATTATTCATCGGCTCAATCAAGCGTTGGATGAGCAAACGGTGGTGATTGCCGATATCGGCGACTCTCTCTTTGCCGCGACCGAGTTGATGGTCCACAATAAAACCGACTTTATCAGTCCCGCCTACTATACGTCGATGGGATTCAGTGTTCCGGCATCGGTTGGGGCCTGCGTAGCACGCCCCAAAGCCCGCATATTGGTGATTGCCGGCGACGGCGCGTTTCAGATGACCGGCCAGGAACTGTCGACCATTGTGCGGCGAGGATTTTCGCCGATCGTCATTGTGCTGGATAATCACGGTTACGGCACCGAAAGATTCTTGCACGCTGGTGAATGGGAATACAATGAGATTCATGCTTGGAATTATCATCTATTGCCGGCTGTTTACGGTGGTGGAAAAGGTTATCTGATCCATACTGAGGGTGAATTCGAATCGGCGTTAGTGCAAGCTTGGAATGATCGTTCGCAGATGCACATTCTCCATGTGAAAATCTCAGTCACCGATGGCAGTGAAACCTTGATGCGCATGGCGGAACGATTGGGACAGCGGGTCGAACGGGGCGATACCAGTTCGAAATGATCGCCTATTATCAGGCTCCCCAATATGTTGTCTAGAGAACTGTGAGGGGGGATGGCTTCGGGGTTGGCCGAACCATCTGGCACTGGCCCTATTGGGCACTGGCTCTCATTTGAATTTGGGAGGGCTTGCCTTGGGTTGTCCGTAGCGGGCCAGCACGCGATCGACGATGCGCGGGAAAAAACGCCCAGCCCACACGAGGCTCTTTCCGCCAGCACTTAAAATGATATCGCGCGAATTGCGTTGCAGAGCCAACCTAGCCGCTCTGGCGACTTTTTCCGGTGGCATACTCCCCAGATTCGTGCTGTGCACATTCGCTGGAGT
The DNA here is from genome assembly GCA_044359485.1 of Pirellulaceae bacterium. Lineage (GTDB taxonomy): Bacteria > Planctomycetota > Planctomycetia > Pirellulales > Pirellulaceae > JAFLCP01. The sequence continues at coordinate 22,248 of JBIKMB010000079.1, forward strand.
GTCGATCAAACGCTCAAAGAACTCACTTCGCGTCGTACTTGGACTGAGCATAATCACGTCGATGCCCTGCGGTTGCAACTCGCATCGGATCGCTTCGCCCCACCCGCGCAGTGCAAACTTCGCTGCGCAATATTCGCTCTTGCCGGGAACGGCGCGATGGCCGAGCACTGAGCCGATCAGCAGGATCGCAGGTTTGCGACCGCGCTGCAGCAGCGGTAGCGCTAAACGCGATAGTTCGACCGGCGCGAAGAAGTCGATCTCCATCACTTCTCGCAGTCGTTCGGGGCTGGCGTCGCCAAAGCGGCCCACGGCTCCTGCACCTGCATTGTTGATGAGAATATCCAAGCCGTTCCAGGAGCGAGTTACCTGATCGAGCAACTGTTGGCGAGTATCGGGCGAAGTAAGATCGCCTGCAAGAATTTCCAAGCGACCGGAGTCGTCCGCAGATTTTTCGTCAACCACCTGGGCAAGTTCTTCCAATCGTTCGCGACGTCGGGCAGTCGCCAAAACGACTGCCCCGGATCGGATCAATTCAAGTGCCAGATGCCAACCGATGCCACTGGAGGCTCCCGTTATTAGGACTCGCATATCCTTCAGTGGCCGGTACATTTCCGATTGACCTTTTTTATCCGAAAGATGGTATGCGATAAAGTTTAGCTGCCCGCCAAACCTTTGCAGTCTGCCAGACTATTTCTATGTCCGTTGGTAACTATGCTACTTCTTCCTGGTTGAGCGTCAATGCGTTGACCTTTTCCGCTGGAGGTGCGATGCTGGCTTCCAAATACTCGATATCGCTAGCGGGAACATGAAGTTTGCCGAGATGACGTTTCGGAATCCGTACCTCAACGCTGACATGATCTTCTTGATAATCTTTATGCAGCACCTCGCCGACCTGCGTCAGCCAAGCGACCGTTTTCCCATCGGCCAAAGGCAAGCGGACGCGAATACGTTCGAATTCGCGGCTGAGAGCATGGCTCACCTTATCGGCCAGGTCGGGAAAACCATCTCGGCTATGGGCGCTGAGGCGAATGGCATTGGGATAACGTTGTTGGACCAACAGGCAGCGATCCTCGGCGCCTGGTCGATCGATTTTGTTCAACACCAGTAGGGTGTCC
>JBIKMB010000080.1:0-23311 GCA_044359485.1 Pirellulaceae bacterium
TTTAATCCCCTTGCACCCGAAGACCCAGACCGGGAACTCGCCCGAAAAGAAGGCTGGATCCTGGGATTCCGTGGCTGCGCCTAGTCCAGCGACAAGCAATAAACCGACGGAATTGTCTTCTTGATATTCAACCCTTGGGTTGATTCGCTTGTCGTTTCAGTAACCGATCCCTTAGGTCGACTGCGCAATCTTTGATGCTCCCAAAACTTCGGGTCGCTGAGCATTACATAAAAGGCAAAGGCTAAAAAGGTGATCAACATGATGGTCGCTAACATATTCCCTAAGCAAATTGCCATCGTGAAAACCAACTTCACTCGAAATGCCTCCCTCTGCCCCTCGTAGATCACCCGGGAATAGTATTCTCGAGCCAACACCAAAACGCCCGCAGAAATACAAAATGTTAACGGAGCGAGCGGGACTGGTAGGAGAATCCCCAACAGACAACAAATACTTACGATCAGATAAAAATTCGTTCGCGAGTGCGGATCATCGAGCAACTTTAAGCTCCTCTTCACGTGCTTGATAAGCTGTGGGCTTATGCATCTCTATGATGAAAACTGGAAATGAAAACATGAAATCATAAAAATCGAAACGACACACGAACTGAAACAGGAAAATCGTCAACCGCCACTTTTCAAAAAAGAAAGTGATCAACGGTTTCCCAGCGGCTTGAGCGTACGTTGTGTGCAGGTTTATTGTGTGCAGGTTTATTGAGTGCAGGTTCTATCGGCGCGGACGTTAGCACCGTCATGCTCAAAAAATTCACGCGATCGGTGCCCCATCTCGACACACACAACTTGCGTACAATATGTCCCGTAAGTAAATTTCTCAGTCGGCTTTCCGCAGCAGCGACAAAATTTTGCTTCAGGGTGCACCTGAAGACGAATATTGTTCGCTCCCATAGTTTGTTTTCTCCCAATGTTTTCCAGAATGGCAATTCAAAGAACGCTTGGTCTTGCGAGCAATTGTCTCGCCTGCAATCGTCTTGCTGAACGCCCCACGATCTCATTTCAGAATCGCAAGCGTCTGTCGGGGTGGCGTCAAATCTTTGCAAAGTGCTCGAAAACAATTGGAAGCGACGCCAGATTCGTACGAGATTTAAACCCGCAACCCAAATCCGTCTTTGGGCTCCCTGATCCCAGTTTTTTCTTGGTAACATCGCTTGCTACTACCACTCCTCCAATAAGTGGCGATACAAAGTTTTCAGACTCTGCTTCACTCTTTCCGCCGACGTAAGCAGTTTAAAACTCTGCTCACAGAGATAGAGACGCTTATTCACTTCAATCATCACACTCTCGTAGCCAAACCCTACCTCCGGTGCGATCGAGTTGCTGTATGGTGTATTGATTCCCACGGAAAAACCAAGTTGGCAAAAATACTGCTCCATCTGGTGTAAGGTGTCATCGGCAGGCCGACTTGCATCGTCGTTAAAGCCAATGCAGATGTCGAGGTCCGCGATCGAACTGGGGAACGAATGACAATCGATCAGCAAACCTTGCGGCACAAGTTCACGTCGAAGTCGCTCGCGATAATGGTACCAATGTCGTAAAAAATCCTCTTGCTGGGCCGCAGTAAGGGATCGGGTCGCCTGTGAATGCGACGTTCTATAAAGTATTCCACGTCCCTCTACCTCCAAAGGATCATCGATCAGCCGCTCTAAGTCGCAATCGAAACGTGACACCTCCCCAATCACTGCGGCTATCCGATGACCGTTTCTCTCCACAGCGAAGAGTTCATCGGTATACCAATCGGTCCATCGATTCGCATCCGCTTCGACCAATTCAGGATCACTCCAGAGTTCGGCTTGAAACCGACGTACTGCGTGGGGAATGGCTAAAATGAGCTTGGCATACATCGATAGACTACGCTCCAATACCCTTGCTACGACACTTAACATACCCCATAAATCGCTGTTATCTGTCGTTGACTTCCTAAGCGGGCGACAGATGCAAACGATTTAACATCTAACGTGCATACTTTTTTCGCGAACCAACGACAGATCGCTGTGTGCCCCAATCTGTAGATTGTTACCTTTAGCCTGCTGGAGAAATCTATTTTGATATCCGAATATATTCGTGAAGTGACAACGCAACTCTCCCTACCTCGAGGGCGGCGCGTTGGTCAACCTGGCCATGATATCGCCAAACAGTACCTTCTTGAACAATTGTCTGCTTTGGAGCTTGTCCCTTTTCGCCAGCAGCCACATCTCGACTTGACGTTTCACCGTGATGGGCAAAAGTTTTCAAACCTAATAGGTGTCTTGAAAGGTCAAAACCCTTCACTCCCCCCTATCCTTGTTGGCGCCCATTACGACAGCGTCATAGACGCCCCTTGCTCGGATGACAATGCCACCGCAGTCGCTGTGACCTTAGCCATCGCAAAACTCTTTCAACAACATCAACTCCAACGCGATCTGGTCATCGCTCTATTTGATTCGGAGGAGCCTCCCTATTTCCACAGCACTAGCATGGGCTCGACCCGTTTTTATCAGGATCATTGCCAAGGCTTCGATTTTGCCACCGCGATTATCATGGATCTTATTGGCCACGACGTAGAATTGAGCAATAAAAATTTGCAGCAACTTTTTCCGGGACTTCGGAATCTAGTGGCAGTGACGGGCTGCGAAAGCCAACCAATCCTTCCCGGGGTTGTCGCAGCCGCAGCGGATGCCTCGCCCGATCTATGCATCGTGCCAACATTAAATGAGTATGTTGGCGACATGTCTGATCATCATATCTTCCGCCTTGCAGGTGTTCCTTTCCTCTTCCTCAGTTGCGGACAAGGTAAGTTTTATCATACTCGCAACGACGATTTGAACTGGATCAATTTCAACAAAGTGACGGCGACCGCTCATTTTGTGGAGAAGCTTGTGCTCGAGCTAGATCATAGATCAACCTCGAACTCCCATCGCGCTCAACATCACGATCCCTACGAATTTGAAATCGCTAGAATCGAGCAAGCATTAGGACAAGGACTACCGCTGGCTCTGCAAGCGATGGACATTGGCCCAAAGTTGCGCGATCGCCCTGACATAGACCGATTCATCCAAACGCTGCACAGCCAAATGAGTTGAACCCTCTAGAGGCGGATGTTTAATGCGCGATTCGGACTTACTTTGCGCAGGCCTTATTCCATTTCACCCCATGTTTCCTTTGCGAAATATGGGGTCTCCTGCATCGAGTCGTTCTTGCAGATCGGGCAGGTGAATACCGACGACTTCTTCTGTTGCAATATTGTGCAACCTCAGATAGGTAAAGCGACCATATTGAGCTGAGATGACCCTTGCGATTGTGTACAAAAGATCGTGGTGCTCTCCTACAACTGAAAGAGTGACCGAAACATAGTTCCTGTACTCTCTTGCGCGCACCAAGCCATCGCGAATTGCAGCTTTTCTTATTTCATCGATATCGGTGGCCTGAGCCATAAATGCTTGTGCGGACGAACTCAACCCAATCCATTCTGCATTTTTGGGCCTACGAATCCATACATCGTGAGTGTACGAAGCGTCGCTAGCGACATCCACTACTTGTTCTGTTCGTGGATTATACCAAATCCCCTTTCCCATTGGCATCGCTGCACCCTACTCCCCTTGCGCAATCCATTGGCTAACAGGTCTCGATAAAATATTTAGATCGGACACATCGGGAAGCGGGCAGGCAAATTCTTCTGGAACATTGGGATCCTCGCTATATACCCAAGTTCGCCATTCAGTTCGCAGTTCCATAAGCACTCGTCCGAGCTTGTTTTCACCTTGAAGCATATCGCGAGCATCTTTCACTTTCAAAGCACCCCAGAACGGATCCGTAAGGGATTGCTCTACGATTGGAAAATTCTGGGTATTCAGGAGAAGTCGACCAAAGGTCTGTGGATGCTGGGTCAACTTTAGCCGCAGGACCCAACGCATCAATTTCTCTCGAATTTGATCGAAGTCGGGACGACTATGGTTTGCTCTTCGATCTTCCTTTTTGGCAACTAACTTGGCAGCGAATGCATGTGGAGCATCGAGAATCTCTTGCTGCCAGGTGGGCTGATGTGGAAATCGGCACGCTTGATAGAGGGCCTCGCTGCCCTTGATTCTTAGCTTCCCCAAGACCAAAGGGAAGTCATTATGCATATTGCTCAAACCTCCCCAGCGATCGGCTACCCTGTAAATTACGTGGCAATGCGCACGCACGACTTCACCATCATTCCACTCAGTCATCGCTTCAACACCCGAGAATTCAGCTACCGAACCCGTCCACCGGCGATTGACTCGCGGTGACAGACTAAAAAGCGTTGCGAGATAATCGCTAATAGTAAATCGCCTGCCTCTGTCGATAAACGTCGTTGGCAACTGCGAATAACCAAACGATTGGCATGATTATTACGGAAATATCCAGGGCCTATTCTCATTTGACCAGCGACATCGTTTTTGACTCTAAAAGTCTGTTCGCGTGTCGAGTCTTGAATCAACGCCTCCAAATGGCTGATAACATCGGTAGTCCGTTCTGCGTCGCAGTTTCTCGGCTACCATCTCCAAAAGTATGTCTTTTGTCTTGCAGCCGAATACGCAGTTGGAACAGTGCGCGGTACGATCAAACGGTTGCATTGCTGTATGGATTTTCTCCTAGCACGTTGTGTTAACGCTTCGATGTTGCCTGAGGCTTCGCGGCTTCAATTTGGACCAAGACGCTTTGCGTCAAGATGTTTCTAGAGAGCCTCTCTTGTTCTCTGGGCTTTTGATGGTTGGGGGGTAGAAAGCAGGCTATCCGGGGCAACCCAGCGTTTAAGAACAAAGAGAAGTTTCACTGCAAGCTCGACCATGGAAGATGATTCAAGACCCGCGAAATCGGGGGAAGCGATGGATAGATTTCGTCAGGGCAAAGTGCCAGGATAAATACCTTGATGAACCCTATTGATCTTCTGGGGACATTTCTTTCAGCTGAATTTTATGATTTTTATCATGCTTGTGCTTCGCTTGAATGTTGGGTCTGCTTAGAACCTTCGCGCTGTGATCCGGCTATTCTGTTGCTCGTTACTATGAACTGGTGTACCATCATTCAGCAAACTGGCATCCAGCAAACTGGCATCCAGCAAACTGGGAGAAACTCTCTCTTCTTGCGTAAGCTTCCCATTAATCCGCGATGTTTTTGATAGAACAACCATGGATGAGACTGATTCACCCGATGAAAGCACTTACTTTACCAAGTTGCCGATGGATGGCAGTTTGGAAAGCACGTTACCGCATGATGAGACGGATGGAATCGAAGAAGCTTTTCCGCTAGGGGCTTTGGTCGCGAAACGCTATCAGATCCTCTCGTTGCTCGGATCGGGGGGCATGGGAAAAGTTTTTCTTTGTCAGGATATCGATCTGAACCGCAACGTCGCGTTGAAGGTGCTTAATTGGGAAAAGAAGCATAGCATTCAATCTGCCAATCTGCTCTTAAATGAAGCGCGTCTGAATGCCGCTTTACTTCATCCTGGCATCGCTACCGTTTTTGATTTTGGCAAACATCACAACCATCCGTATATTGTTTTTGAATACGTTGAAGGGAAAACGCTGCGAGAGTTATTGGCTTCCAGGAAGAGCTTCCCTCCGGAGGAAATCTCTTTCATACTTCAACCTCTCGCGGAAGCGATCGATTTCGCTAATGCGCGTGGCATCATTCATCGCGATCTTAAACCTGAGAATATCTGCTTTGCGCCGAATGGCGCTCCGAAGATTCTTGATTTCGGTTTGGCTCAGCAGTTTGCTAATGCGGTGGGCAATGGTACTTACAGTGGCACGGCGGCCTACTCGTCTCCAGAACAAGTGGCGGGGGAGATCACCGACGGACGCGCAGATCAATACTCTTTAGCGATTATCGTGTTTGAGCTGTTGGTGGGCCGTCCATGCTTTACCGGAAAAACTCTCGATTATATTCTCCGTCAACAGCTTTATGAGCCTGCTCCGGCCCTGCCGGATTGTATACCCATTCCCTTCAAGCAGGCCATCCAAAGCGTACTTCATCGAGCGCTGCGAAAGGCGCCCGAGTCGCGATATGCCAATTGCTGCGCATTTGCCCAAGCTTTTTCGGCTGCGGCGGAGGGAAGCATGGCGAGTAGTTCCATTCCGATATTCGCTTCGCCCAACCGTCGCATCTCGGTCTGTATTTCGCATTCTGGCGAGGATTCGCTGGCTGCCTGCAGTATTGCCGATGGACTTGCCAAGTACGGCTACTCTGCCTGGTGTTTTCACCGCGATGCCTTGCCGGGTGTGTCCAGCACTCAGCAGCAAGATGAAGCAATAGACAGCGCGTACGCCTCGATATTACTGATTTCTCGACACTCGATTGGCAAACGAGATTTCGAACGAGAAGTCCGCCAAATCGCTAAAAAAGAAAAACCGATACTGCCGGTTCTTATCGATACAACCCTCCATGAAATCCAACTGCAACCCCCCAGTTGGTTCGCGTTACTGGGTTCCGCTACCGCGATCCCTTGGGAAAGAAATAACGCTGAAAACACGCTTCAGCGAATCAAAGCTTCACTGGTGCTTCACCAAATTCCCAGTACCCCAAACGCCGCTCAGGGATCATCCTCTCTGGATCGCAGCGGTAATCGTTTGTGGGCTACGGATGCCAATCAAATCGATATCGACGAACTCGATAATCTTGTCTACTACAACGAAGTTGTGCGTGATTTCATCAGACAACGCAATAAGTATTTTATATCGGGAACCAAAGGACTTGGAAAAACGTTTTTGCTATCCCTCAAGCGATATAAACTGAGTCAAGAGTATGAGGCTCAATCGAAACAACAACCTCTTTGTTTAGTACCGCATAGCCATCCATACCTGGACTTTATGAGCGACTTGCGCGGGTTGACCAAACAGTTTGAGAACTTGCTTAGTGATTTAAAAATCACCAAGCGCTATTGGATGCTGGTGCTGCGAATATCGGCCATCTCGCAACATGCGGGGCTTATCACCCCAGAAGATACCCCTAATCTCAAAGACTTTCCTGCAAATATCAAGGTTTGGCTGCAAGGCAAGCGGAGTGATCCAACACTCATTTTCAAGGAACTGCTGTATCAGGATCCAAGCAAACTGATTGCCCTGATCGATTACACCGATACGTTTCTCGATCGAGCGTTCCGCAGGATCCACAGCGCGACGTACTTCTTTATCGACAAGGTCGATCAAGCCATCAGTCAATTTGGAACCGATATGTGGATCAATGTACAAGCTGGCCTTATCGAGGCCGCTTGGGAATTGATGAATGCCAATCGACACGTGCGCATATTTTGCAGCATACGCCAGGAAGCTTTTGTCAGTTATCACTCCGACATCAAAGCCAATCTCTTCAGCGCGACGAGCATCTTGCGATACACGCCCGATCAGCTCGAAGAGATGATGAATCAACTAGCCCGCGAATATGAGGGGTGTACGAACTTTAAAGAATTCACGCGACTGAGTATGATTCGCAGTCCCTACCGCAGTCTGCCTGAAGATGCTTTTCACTTTTTGCGACGGCACACCTTTGGACGCCCACGCGATCTGGTCGCCATCGCATCAACCCTGTCAGCCAATCAAGATCAACTTTCGGAAACAACGTATTGCCATCTCGTTACCCAAACCAGCACTTCTGGCTTAGTTACCGGAATTTTCGAAGAGATGCGGGCTTTCCTACAATGTTTGCACGATCTCGAAATGCGAAAGAGCTTCCTGAACCACCTCACCAGCAACATCATCAGTCGCCAAGAAGCTGAAGCCATCAGTGCCGAGTTTAATGGAGTCGCTGCCGAAGATCTCTCTTATTATGAAGATGCCCATCATGCACTGAACCATCCTTTTCGCGATCTCTACATGACTGGCCTCCTCGGTGTCTTGGTTCGCGACACACAGAACGATCGTTTGCATCAACGTTTTCGGCAGCCTGAAGACCTTATCACGGATATCGTGAATACGCTCCCTTACTCGAATTATTATTTTATTCATCCAGCGCTGCAAAGCTTGCTGCTGCAACATCGTTCATCGCGCCTGCAATATCTACACCAGCATATCCTCATCGGAGACTACGCTGCTTGGGATCGTCTCGATGGAGTCATTTGGCAAATCGAACGGGCTCTCAGTCGTGTCGAACAGCAACCAATTCGTGATGCGGTTCACGAACTGCTGCGGATGCGTCGTCATCTGAGCTTAGCCTCTGCCGACTATCGGCGACAAATGCAAGTGGAAAGCCACCAAGCTTGGATTAAGGCGAAAGAATTACTCCAAAAAAATCGACTCGAAACCATCCTGTTTTGGTGCGATGAATTGCTCAAAGATCTCTGATGTGTTGAGCACAATCTGTTTTGGTTCAGCAACTTTTTCAAAAGACCTCAAATGAATGCACTTTTTCGTGCCGCCAATGCTGCTCGGTCTTGCTTTCTCCTCGCGATGATTCTCGGCTGGCAATATCAAACCTGCACAGCCCAACTCAAAACGTGGGATGGAAAGTATTCGATCGATCAAATTGAAGTGACGATGGTTTACTTCGTACCTAAAGACCGTCAACCCCTGTCCGACTGGAAGAAACGTCTTGAATATTATGCGAATCGGATTGAGCAATTTCATGAACGCGAATTTCAGGGCCAATCTCGACTTACCGTAACGGTACACCCGAGTGTCTTCCCCTCCAGGTTTTCGACCGAGCAGTTGCGAGTCGGTGATGCGAATCAAATTTATTATAAGACTATGGAAGAGGTCGATCGCACTCTTAACTTTAAAGGAACCACCGGAGACGCCTTTCCTATTTTGCTAGTGATGAGCGAGGTCAATTGGCGGCCACTGGATGATTTTTTTCGTGTGCGCCCAGTGGACGGGAGATTAGAGTTCGAAGGAAACTACAATCAAGGACGACATTTTCCAGGTGCCGAGTCGGGAGGCGCCCGGGCGGTTTATTGGGACAATGTCGGCAAAGGTTGGGGATTGGTCAGCGCCGATGGCTGGCGGGTTCCCTATTCGGGAAGCGATTGCGTTGCCTACCACGAAGGTGTTGGACATACGATCGGCTTGCCACATACCGAAGATGCCAATACATCCGTAATGAGTCTTGGCCAGTATCATGGCTGGATCAATGAATCGTACGTCGATGTTACCCAAAAAAGAAAACTAGGCTGGAAACCCCGCGAACAAAATAACAATACCCTTTTTTCCAAGTTTACTGCGATTCCATTACCCACGGTTCCGAAGCCCTCTGAAAAAGTTTCCCTCCAGTGTCAATGGCCTGAGTCGATCTCGCTTTCATCTGTCGTCATCGAAATTCAAACACGACTTGATACCCCTTGGATCAAGGTGAAAGAATACACGCAAGCCGAGCTGGCAGTTGGTCCGCCACGATCGATCGATTTAGGGTCTTTCGATCGCGCCACTCCAATTAGCTATCGTGTAAAGGTTACTGCAAGGGAGCAAAAGCCCGTGGAACTGTATGGATATTTTCAGGTCCGTCAGGCCGAGAACGAATTCCCCGTTCCCGATAGATGGACATCGCCCGATTTACGAAATGCGATGACCAGCACACGCCTCACTCCCAGTGATGCAGCCTCGGCTGGTGGGCTTCGGCTCGGCAAGGAAATAGATGTCTTATCGCTGTTTGCCAACAATGTGGAAGCGGTCTCTGGGGATTGGAAATGGGAAGCAGGAAAACTGGAAGCACCAAAGGCCTATGGCGCGCGCATCGAACTACCCATCGATACACCGCTAGAGTATCAGGCCATTTATGTGGTTGAACCTCTGGACGAACCGAATGGACTTACACTGGGGCAACTGGTAGAAGGGAATCGTTTTTTGGTGCTTCTCCATTTTCGCGTCGATCAGTCAAGCCTCAGCGCGATCGAAAACATCAATAACCAAAATGTCGGCAACGCCACAACTCTTGATCGCGGACTGCTGGTCAAAAATCGTTTATCGCAGATTGTGTGCACAGTTCGCAAAACCGGTGTCCGTGTCGAGGTGGATGGGCAACCTGTCATCGACTGGAAGGGTGATCCGAAAGAGCTTTCCCTCTCAGAGTATTGGCAAACACCCAATGCCAATCGACTCTTCATCGGTGCTTACGACTGCCGCTACCGAATTCATCGAATCACACTCCAGGAAATAAAAAGCTCGGGAAATGCTAATGGCGGGAAATGAGGATTCAGCGAACCTGGGGTGAGCATTCGACCAAGCCCTAAAAATTGCCTTTCTCAATCGCTGGGCAAAAGCCAACGTTCTTCGTTTGGGACGCAGATCGTCGCAAGCTCATGTCGCGGAACGAGTCCACCTACCAGCACACCCACCCCCTTGGGTGGACTTTAGGGCATAAATTCCGGTGACTTCACCCTGGTCCAATTTCCCTAGATCGATTCCATAAACTACAATCTCTCAAAGTCCCCTACCTCCCCCAGATTTAACTACGCGGATTACTTCGATGGCTTCCCCCCTATCTGGTATTTTCACCCCCAACATTACGCCGCTGGACAAGCAAGGTCGAGTCGACGAAGACATGCTATGTAGCTATGTCGACTGGTTGATCGAAAAGGGGGTCGATGGGCTTTATCCGAACGGCAGCACCGGTGAATTTACACGATTTACGGCCGAAGAACGCCGTCGCATCGTGAAGGTCTTGGCGGACCATGTGAAAGGTCGTGTACCCATCTTGGCAGGTGCCGCGGAAGCCAATGTGCAAGAAACCATCAACGCGTGCAACGCCTACGGGGATATGGGGGTTGCCGCCGTGGCGATCGTCGCTCCGTTTTATTACAAGCTCAGCCCCGAAGCTGTCTATCAATACTTTAAAGAGATCGCCGATGCGGCCCGCGTGCCGGTGACGCTCTACAACATCCCACTCTTCGCTTCGCCAATCGATGTGCCAACCGTAACGCGATTGGCATTGGATTGCCCACGAATCGTCGGTATCAAAGACAGTTCGGGCGATTTGCCCAACATGATGCGGATGATGGCGGCCATTCGTCCGCATCGACCTGACTTCTGCTTCTTAACCGGATGGGAAGCGGCTTTGGCACCCATGTTGATTGCCGGCTGTGATGGTGGTACTAATGCGACCAGCGGTATCGTGCCAGAGTTGACAGGCGCGATTTATCGAGCCGTCCGCGATGGTCAATGGCAACATGCGATTCAGTTGCAGTATCAATTGATTCCGTTGTTTGATGCGATGATCAGTTGTGCGGAGTTTCCAGAAGGTTTCCGCCGCGGTGTCAAGGTACGTGGCTGGGACATGGGCCGCAGTCGCCAACCTCTCTCGCCATCGCAAATGCAAGCCGCTGAAGCTGCGCAGCAAATCATTGCCAAACAACTCTCCGGTATGCCACAAGTTGATTTGCATGGTATTGCTTTATCCCGTGATAAAGTGGTCGCTCTTTCGCAAGATGCGGCTCTTATCGACCGCATCGTGCAGCAGATCATGCAAGAACTTAAAAAGTAATGACCATAGAGGCTGTCAATGGATAGCAAACCGCGGCGTGGGTGCCGAACTTATCGACTCACGCGGCGCTGCTTGCCATGCCCAAGCCTCAACTATTTTTATTTTTTGCTCAGTGAGGTTCTTTCAAATGGAACCCACTCGTTCCATGCCTCTTCCCATTCGTCGAATTTGATCAGATGCAAACCATGCTTCACGCGCCGCACCTGCCCCTTTTCCCAAATCCCTCCCGATAAAATCCACAGGCGCGTCCCAACGGCATGGGTCTGTTTCTTCTGCGGACGTATCCGTTCTGATGTCACCCACTCTTCTTCGCTCTTCGGCCAACCATAATAGTGGATCAACAACTGATCTTCTTTGATTGCTTTAACGTAACCTGCGTACCAAGTGCCTTCATCAAGTACTTCCAGCCTCTCCCCCAGTTTTGTTTCACTCCCTTTCTCCGATACTGCCAGTACATCGGTCGGCTTCAAACTACCGGTTAGAACGTATTGAGACATCTGATTGTGGGCGAATGACATATCAAGTTCGATGTTCGATGCAACTTCCTGTAGTGTCACTCTGCCATCGGAGTTATCGTCGATCCATTTCTCGCCTCTCAAACTGTCTATGATGGCCTCGGTAAAAGTCCAGGCATCCGTTGATTCCGAGTTCACATGTGCCGAACAAAAAGCAGCGTAAGAAAGCCTGGAGGGCTTGAGAACGTTCAGGGATTCGGCAAGTCCTCCTGAGCAGCAATGGTCTGCTGCAATTAGAACTCGCTCGCCCTTGAATAATCGCTCCAAGGTATCAAGAAACCAACCGATACGGATACCAAATTTCTCATCGGAGGCATCATATGTTGCTAAATACGTTTGTGTTTGGTCTCCGATATTGTATCCATGACCACAGTAATAGAGGATGAGCATATCATCTTCGGCAGGTTTCAATAAGAACTTTTTGAACTCGCGCTCAACACGCTCGGTGGTCGCTTTCTCGTCTTGCAAGTACACGATTTGATTGCGTGGAACTCCTAATTCCTGAAAAGCCTGAACAAGCTTGACGTCTTGACGATTTTCTTGTGGAAACTCCGTGAATTGTTCATCTGCCCATTCGATCAATCCTACCGCGAAAACCCACATCTTTTTGGGCTGGCCTAAAACAGTCTCTTGCGAAAACGCTGTCGAGACCTGATACACGCTCAGCGTTAAAAAAATCGAAACCCATTTTCGTCCCAGCATTAGGAAATGCTACCTCACCGAGCAGATTGAATTCTTAGAACAACATGTGCTTCAGTGCACATTGATCGCGTATCAAGATTATGATACATCGCCACTCGCGGCTAGGCACACTGTCTCGTCTAGCTTTCGTCGAATATGTCTCAACAACTTTTCCTGAGGTTTCGTATGGGCGGTGTGGCTTGGGAAGTTGCGAGGGGCATCAGAGAGTGAGGAACCGTGTTAGGCCGATAAGATCAAAAGCGATTCAATGGGCCATTAACGGCGTTCGAAGCCGCGGTAGGGTACCGCCATCGCTTCGCGCTCCATCCATTGCGGTTGGTAGTTCGGTGGGATTGGAGCCAACTGTTGCCCTTGGCCAAATTGAACCAAATCGATCACACTCAATCCGGCGGGATCAGGCATTGTCCACCTCTGCGGATCATTACCCATCAGTTCGTTGACCAAGTAGAAGCCGATATCGATATCAAAGTTTATTTCCTGTTCACCGGCAGGCAACAAGCGAATTTGCACATGATGGGGCAGAGCATAATTGACGCCGGGATAATTTTGATGTTCACTCTGCTTGGCTTGAGCCACCAGATTACCCTGGGCATCATACAAGACGATTTCTCGAATCAACCCTGACCTATCCAAGACCAAGATTCGACGCGTTGTACCCAAGGCGGTAGCAATCTGCGATCGCACTTCCAAAAAACCATCCGCGCGCTGAATGGGTCCCTCATGTACGTCCGCGGGATTCATCTCCGGTAGGCCTAACGCTTCGATAATCCAATCGGGCGATACGGGCAATACTTTACGCGCAGCCAATTGCGCGAATTGCTGGTGCTGCGCATAAAATAACGTTGGCTGCGGCCTCATTGTTTGCAGCCAGAAGACTTGCTCATTACTGCCGATGTCTAGTTCGTTGCCCATCAACCGCGACACGCGAGCCTGCAAGCGCAAACGTTGCGGTCGTTCGATGGACAAGTTTGCGTTTAAGGCCGGCGTTCCCGGTGAATCCAATTTTAAAGTGATCGTCGAGGATTGCAGTTGCCCGATGCGTTTGGAGCCGTTGACTTGGGCCATCACCTGTTCAATGGTGGGAACATCTTTCCAGACAACTTCCGGTTGAAACTCTTTTATGGTTCGGTGCTTTGCACAAGTTGCGCCGCTTGCGCTGAACAAAATCAATAGGATCGCGAGGTACAACCTGTAACTGTTCATCTTAGGTTGCCTCACAATAGAGCAAGTCGTGAAGCTCTTTTTGGAGATATTCAGCTTCCCGTTTGGTCGGCCAGCAGCGTGGAACTTGATATTCGCGGCCGTCGTTGGGATCGTGCAACAGCCAATTTTCCTCTTCGGCGCGGTGTTCCTCAAAACGATCCGGCTCAACCAATAAGTGACGGCGAACCAGAAGAACCGCCAGCAAAAAGGCGAGCGAACTTCGGCCCGGCTGGTCGCATAAGTGGGACAAGGTTTCCAAGAGTACCGCATCTGGGGCTGGCTTTAACACCGTGGAGGCAGCTTGCGGCATTTGCGACTTCCACCAACCAACTGCTTTTTCAGGGGGTCCGGTCCAGTTGGATTCGGCGACATCCATTCGCTTCAATTCACCATCGTCCGAAATAATCACGGAGCAGTAGTTCTCGCCCGGTTTTAGAGGACGTTCTTCAATCGCACATCGTCTTGTACAGCGATTAATGGCGTATTCCACCCCATCCATGGCGATGAAGTCGCCTCTCCTTAGCTTTAATGGAAAATAAAGCCCCATTACTAAACTAGCACTCATGCGAGCATCCTACTCGAAGGCTGGAGGGTATTGAATCCGCTGCAGCAGAGCAATACCAAACTCCCCGTGCCACAAAACTGAATCACTGAAAACTGAAAACTGAATCACTAAAAACTCCCCTCTCCCCTCCCGAAAATTTATCGATTTCATCGGTTGGGTAAGCCGATACTTTCTGTGACACCGTTTAGCGAAACTCTAACGGTGAGGTAAGCGGGATCCAATCGATGAATTATTTCGCACCTAAACCAGCAGCCCAAGAAGGCTCATCCGAATTGAATTTGGTGAGTGAACCGGAAAAGCGAGAAGCGGAGCAAGCTCGGTCCTCGTCGCTGGCGCGTTCTTTTTTGGGAATCCATTTTCAATGTTGCCAGGTTTACGCTCGGATTTTCATGACTGCAGATCGGACAGCTTACCGAGGCAGTTGTCCACGTTGTGGGAAACCTGTTGTGTTTCGTATCGGTGAAGGTGGAACCTCGCATCGATTCTTTGAAGTTTATTAATGCAAATTCAGGCCCGGTGGTTTGACAAGACGTCAGCCAACACTCAATGATCGCTCCCAATTCGTCCTCGGACGGTAGTGCCGCTTCGCGTTTCAGCTCGTTGAAAAATAATCTGCGTTGCAGTGTCGGAGATGGAGGTTGTTGGGGAGCCATGGTGGGCCTCGGCGAACATTACATACCTGCCTTCGCGCTAGCTGCTGGATTGGGCGAAGTGACAGCGGGATGGATCGCGAGTCTGCCGATACTTGCGGGTGGCTTATTGCAAACGCTGTCTCTGCGTGCGATCGCCTTAGTTGGATCGTATCAACGCTGGATCGCTTTATCGTGCACTTTGCAAGCCTTAGCATTTTTTCCTTTGGTCGTCGCAGCTTGGACGGGTTATGTCTCTACCCCAATGCTCTTCTTTTTGGCATCGATTTATTGGGGAGGTGGACTGGCGGCTGGACCGGCCTGGAATACTTGGATGGGACATATCGTTCCCAGTTCAATTCGATCGACTTTCTTTGCGCGACGCTCGAGGACCAATCAGCTTTGTACCTTGTTTGGGTTCTTGGCTGGAGGTGTCATTTTGCATAGTGCGCGCGCTAACGATCAGCTTCTCATCGGATTCGGTATCCTGTTTTTATTGGCAGGCTGTTTTCGGCTGATAAGTGTTTTATTGTTGCTGAAACATCGTGGTCGCCATGCCGATCAAGTATCGATGCAGAATATGGCACCTCAGACGCAGAAGTCGCGGCGCGCGGAAAATTCGGACTCCTCCGCAGACGCCAATCCGTCGCTGGACGGCTATCGCTGTCAGAAAGAGATCAGTCTTACTCGAGGCTATCGCTTGATTCTGTTTCTTGCCATCGTTCAAGGTATGGTCCAACTATCGGGTCCATATTTTACACCTTTCATGCTCAAGCAACTTTCGTTTTCTTATGGCGCATTTGTTGCAGTGTTATCGATTTCGTTTATATCAAAAGCAATCTCAATGCCTGTATGGGGTTATCTTGCGAGAAAACGTGGGGCAAGGTGGTTGCTTTGGATGGGTGCGATCAGCATTGTGCCTTTAGCAGCGGCGTGGAATATCAGCGACTCCTTAGCATGGTTACTGCTGGTTCAGGCTGCCAGTGGAACGGCCTGGGCCGCCTACGAACTTGGTTTCTTTCTGATGTTCTTCGATACCCTGCCATCATCTCAAAGAACGCGGGTGCTAACTCATTACAATTTGGCCAATACGACTGCGTGGTTTTGCGGCTCTTTGATCGGTGGTTGTTATCTTTCCCAAATGGGTGCGACACCTGCCGCCTATCAGACACTATTCTTTGTCTCAACTCTCGGTCGACTCTGTGCTTTAGGGTTACTGTGGAACATCGATCGACCGCTGCCTGCGATGATGGCGTTTGGCAAGTTCGGATTTCGCTTGATTCTCCCGATGTGGCTCAGACCGCAAACCCAAGTGGCTCCGGCTCTTTCTTTCTATGCTTGGAAAACTTTTCTTCCATCGCATCATCGAAACCAAGTGCTGCAAAGCGTCGTGCAGCCTGCCCTTGCTGCCAATGCGCTGCCAACCGCTGCCGGAGCCACCCATCCTCTAGAACTCCCCCGCGAAGAAACCCTGCAAGCGGCCTAAGGTTTTTGAATTGCTGTTACCGCAAAATCTGTTCCAAGAGCAATGCTGCCTCGGAATTCACTTTTGCTCGAGACAATCGCTGCGGTGCGGTCGCTAATGGCGGGATTCATGCCCTCTCTCTTGGTGGTCTAGCAACAACAAAAATCGGTTAAGAATTCTCGTAACGCGGGCCGCTATGCATTAGCCTCTGCGGCTTTTGCTAAACTGTGCCGTAGTGAAAGGCCTAATTGATACCTTGAGGATTCACATCATGCCAACTTCTTTGCGAAGCCCATCCTTTGTCTCTTTGCGCTGCCTCCGATTTTTCGTCCCCGTGCTGACGGCGATGTGCCTGTGGTCGACCACTTGCTGGACACATCCGGCGTTCGCCCAAGACACCGCGCGACCTGACTCGTCTATACCTGCCGAAACAACCGCTAAACCTCTCGGGCTCCCGGGCGTAACTCCAGGGGGCGACATCTTGCTTCCCAACGGCTGGAAGATTGGGGCCGTTGGCACACAAGTCAATGTCGGTGACTTTCCCGTCAATATGCTGCTGGCACCCGATAAACGCTATTTGGCGGCTCTCCATTCTGGCTATGGCGAGCATGAGATCGTGATGATCGATTTACAAACCAACAAGATTCGTTCACGCGTTTCTATGCCACAGGTTTATTACGGGATGACCTTTTCACTGGATGGCAAGAAGCTTCTCTGCAGCGGTGCAGAGTATGAAGTGATTCATCAGTACGATTATGCTGATGGGCTTTTGAGCAATCCGAAGCAGATCAGTATCACGGCGGTCTCTCGTACCTTTGTACCCTGCGGTATTACGGCGATTCCAAATTCGACCAGCTACTTAAGCTGTGGTGTGTTAGGGCACAAGCTTGCTCGCTTCGATATCGAGAAGCCAGAACAAATCGAGATGCTCGAACTTCCCGCAGACAGCTATCCTTACACGTCGGTCATCGATGCGGAACGCAACTTGGCTTATGTCAGCTTGTGGGGTGGATCAGCGGTTGCGATGATCGATCTGAGCACATGGAAGCAAATCGGTACGCTTCCCACTCGGCCTCATCCCTGCGAGATGCAGTTGCTGCATGACAATAAATATTTGCTCATCGCCTGTTCGAACGACAACACGGTGATTGTGTATGATACTCAGACCAAAAAGCAGATCGAGGTCATTCAGACGGCCCTTTATCCCAGAGCCAAAAACGGTAGTACTCCATCCAGCATTGCGATTACGGCGGACCAAAAAGTATTGTTCGCTGCCAACGCTGGCAACAATAACGTAGCGGTTTTTAATATCGAAGAGTTGGGCAAATCGCGTTCGCTAGGCTTCATACCAGCAGGTTGGTATCCAACCTCTGTGCGAGTCACTCCCGATGGCGCATCGATCTTCATTGCTAATGGCAAAGGCCTTACCTCCCGTCCCAATTCACAAGGTCCACAGCCGGGCAAGGAACTTCCCCGCAACTTGCGACAGTATATTGGCGGCTTGATGCAAGGTACGATCAGTATTGTGCCGACACCCTCACCGAAGACGATGGCCGATTGGACTCGACAATCGATGGAACAAAGCCCGCTGCAAGCGGATTCGGTGGCCAATACGAAAGGTCGTGAAAAAGACAATCCGATCCCAGCGAATGTTGGTGATCCCAGTCCCATTAAACATTGCTTCTACATCATCAAAGAAAATCGTACATATGATCAAGTCTTCGGCGACCTGCCCCAGGGCAATGGCGACCCCAATCTCTGCTTGTTCCCGCGAAACGTTACTCCCAATCATCACGCTCTGGTAGAACAATTTGTCGTGCTGGATAACTTCTACGTCGAAAGCGAAGTGAGTGCCGATGGTCATGAGTGGACTATGGCTGCCTATGCGACCGACTTTGTGGAAAAGAGCTGGCCGATGTCCTATCGCGGCGGCGGCAAGGATAAATTCGTCTATCCCAGCGAAGGCAATTTGAAAATTGCTGAACCTTCCAGCGGTTATCTTTGGGACGCTTGCAAACGAGCGGGTGTTGATTATTTTAGTTTCGGTGAATTCATCACCAATGGCCCAACGATCGATAGCCCTTCTTTTACCAAGATCGAAGCCCTGCAAGGTCACTTCGATCCTCAGTTCCGCGGCTACGACTTAAACTATCCCGATGTCAAACGCGCGGAACGTTTTATCAGCCGCTTTAAACAATTCGAAGCTGAAAGTAATTTACCTGGCTTAGTGATCTTGCGCCTCGGTAACGACCATACCAGCGGCACGAGACCCGGCAAACCGACACCGCGGGCTATGGTTGCCGATAATGATCTGGCCCTTGGGATGGTTGTCGAAGCGATTTCGAAGTCCAAATATTGGAAAGATTCAGCCATTTTTGTGGTCGAAGATGATGCTCAAAACGGCGCTGATCATGTCGACGCTCATCGTACCGTCGCGTTAGCAATCTCACCCTATATTCGGAGGGGAACCGTCGATTCAACCCTGTATTCTACCTCGAGCATGTTAAGAACGATGGAATTGATTTTAGGTGTCGAACCGATGACTCAGTTTGATGCAGCCGCTCGTCCGATGTACGACAGCTTCTCAAGCATACTTAATGACAAACCTTTCCAAGCCTTACCTGCTCAAATCGATCTCAACGAAGTCAACTCTCCGAATGCCTTCGGCGCAGCGGAATCGCTGAGGATGGACTTCTCCAAAGAGGATGCTGCCGACGATCTTATCCTGGGCGATATCGTATGGCGGAGCGTCAAAGGTGCCAATTCCCCAATGCCCGCCCCTGTTCGAGCCGCCTTTGTTTTTGGTGGAGCGGGCGAGGAAGAAGAAGAAGAAGAGGAAGAGGAAGGCGACGAGGAGGAAGAATCTCAATCAGACGACAAGGCTCAGGAAACCAAGGGGGATATCCAGTCCAAGTAAATTTCGCTGCAGGGGCGGCGGATGCTGCAAGAATAAAAACAATTCCGTGCAACTCTCACGGCGGGTACTCGAGCGCTGTGAGAGTTTTTTATTCCCGCTTAACTTCAGCGCCGTGGGTTCGGCTTGGAGCCCATACGAAAACTGCGGTTAAAGCCGAGGTGGCTACCGTTGTCGGTTTGGCTCTGAATGCTTTCTGCGGGCTGTCGAAAGCCGAACTGCGCCAGGATGACCGTCTTTTGAGGATAGTCATCTGTTTTGGAAAGCAAACTTTTTAGAAAGCCTTGCTTTTTTTAGGGGGACGAGGTGGCGGTTTTTTTGAGCCGTGCGACGGTCTCTCGCACGATATCGACCGGCAATGCATAGGAGCTGACTCGATTAGCGCGAGCGATATTGATGCCCACTACTTCACCTTTCAGACTCACTAGCGGTCCGCCGCATTGATTAGGTGTCAGGACGGTATCATGCTGAATTACATTGGCAAAACCACTCGAGCGAGCACTCACTTGCCCGTTGACTTCCATTTCGGTCGGATCAAAGATCGAGGCGGTGAAATCCATCAATCTTGCAACCAAAGTTATTTCTTTCTCACCGCGACGCACCGAAAGTTTAAGGCGCTGTCCCGCTCGATATTTGGCGATCGTTTCAAGCACCTCCCGCCGGGAAGCAAGCTCCTTATCGTTGACGGCATAGATGACATCGTCGACTTCTAGGCCAGCTCGTTCCGCGCCCGAACCGGGCACGACGGAGACTACTGCTGCGCCGCTTTCGGCCGGGGCAAGTTGTACACCGAGAATGGCCCTTTCAGGAGGCACCGGTCGACTGGGTACACTTACAACACCGATAGCCTGCGGTGTTTCGCGAGCATCCGTTGTTCCGACCCAGGCCCCTGCGATCAAAACTGAATCGATCGCCCAAGCCGCTGGTGGTAGATCCGTTCGGTCGACTTGGATCAGAGCCAAGTCGAGGTTGGTGTCAGTGGCTTTCACTCGACCACGCACAATTTTGTTGTCCCAGGTTCGGCAATCGAATTCCCCGTCGGGCAATTCACTGGCTTTAGAAACAATATAACCTTCTTTATCTACAACGGCACCTAAGGCAACTTGGCGTCCTTCATTGAGAATTCGTACGGTCGACTTCCAACTGTCGCCAATGGCTGCGCGGAAGGCCCGGACCATCAGTGCGTTGTTGCGTTGCTTGTTGCTTAAAGTCGAAGGGAGTTGAATGGTCCCCGCGCCGCGTTTCTCTTGAGGATCAGGTTCCCAGGCGATGAAGGCTGGCGTGGAAGATTCCCAGCCAGCGGGCACGGTTGCGGTGTGATAGCGGCGAATCTCTAGTCCAGCGAATACGGCAACAGCGACCACGATGCACGTAGCGGCTGAGGCCTCAACGAATCGAATCCATTTTCGCTGCGTCATCGTTTAATTATTGTTAAAACCAAATTTCTAGTTTTTTAAGCCGATAACCAAGGTTCGCGACAAAATTTTATTCTCTCGAGAAACTTCAACGCGTACATGATCTCCTGGCAGACACCCATGAACGGCTTCCTTTAACTCGCGAAAGGAATGTATCGCTGCGCCGTCGAATCGGACAACAACATCACCCACTTGCATTCCAGCCCTCTCAGCGGGGCCACCTGGATTGATTTTAGTGATGATCGCTCGCCCATCCTGTTCATCGCCGGTGATTCCGATAATGGGTTCATAGCCAGGCAAAATGCCCCATTTCTCGCCAGAAACCAAACGTTCAAAATTCTTGGTGAACTCATCGACGGGCACATGCATGTTTTCCGTGACATCAGCTCCGATACGGCTATGGATACCGATCAATCGACCGCTTAAATCAAACAAAGGTCCACCACTATCACCACCGATCAAAGAGCAATCGGTAACAATGGTTCCCGGCAACATAGCCAGCACGCGTCCAACTCGCACAACCGAGCCGCGTTTTTCCTGCCAGCCTCCAGGATGCCCCACCGCCACGCACCAGCAACCTTCGGCAAGTCGGCTCGATTCACCAAGCGAAGCATGCGGCCAACCCTCAGCCGGTTCATCGGTAATCTTAAGCAAACCTGCATCGACATTGCGATTCATGCCTAAAGTCTTTGCCCGATAACGACGGCCATTGGAAAGAACCACGGTAGCATCAAGATTCGGTTTGCCGGCAACATGTGCTGCGGTCAATACATATCCATCGCCGCTGATGATGACGCCGCTTCCTTGAGAATTACCTTGCTGTACATTTACCGTGACTTGCTTTACTTTCTGAACGACTTTCGCTTGCTGCGATTCTAAAGCGCGAAATTCATCGAGCGTTTGAGGTTCAGCCCCTTTTGCAACACGTTCCAGACCAAACTCCAGACCTACTTGCGTCAGTCCAGTGGAAGAGATAATCGGTTTGGCAACTCGTATCTCGTTGGAAGCTCGAACAACCCCATTTGTAGTGGAGCTTTCGAGGGCGAGTGCTGGTTTCACTTGACCAGCGTCCAGATCGTTGGCTTCACTGGCAGAGGATGAACTTCGGGCGGAAGAAGAGTCGCTTGTCGAATCCTGGGCATGCAGGGATGCAAGGGGACCGCAAAGCAATAGTGCTACGAAAAACAGTGCTGCAGAGATTGCACGTCGATCAAAACCGAGTGCGAAGCCGGATCGATATGTATCGCTTTGACTCCCACTGTTTCTAACCGCGCTATTTTCAATGGCGCTGTTTTCAATGGTGCTGTGTCGAATCGCATCGTTTATGGACGACGCATACGCTATGGGCGACGCATAAGCGAACGCACCAGTGCAACGGGTGAAATAAGCCTGGGACATGCCGCAGCCCTTGTCGGTCGTTCCTACTGTTCTCGACAAACCGTTCGTTTCGTTCGAACCCAATATTCCGATTATTCGCAAAAATGCGACGGATTGAAACCCTCCGAACAGAATTTTCTCCCCTAGAAAAGGTAGACTTCGGTCCGATTAGGTTAGGCTTGACGATTGCGTAGTCTATTCGAGACAACAGTAACTGTGATAAGTGTGGTCGACCTAGACCGTTGTAACGGGCAGATCGATAGAAAAGATAA
Source organism: Pirellulaceae bacterium (assembly GCA_044359485.1). Lineage (GTDB taxonomy): Bacteria > Planctomycetota > Planctomycetia > Pirellulales > Pirellulaceae > JAFLCP01. Next base: position 22,481 of record JBIKMB010000080.1, read on the forward strand.
CGATGAGCATTTTTATTGTAGGTTGCGGTTATCTCGGAGAGCGTGTTGCGTCAAAAATATCTTTGGCGGGGATAGAAACCCATGCGCTGACGCGGCAGCCAGAGCGGGCGGAGTCCTTTGAAAGGCGGGGTTGGCAGCCTCATCTTGGAGATTGGCTCCAGCCAGAGACATTGCGCGATCTTCCGCAGGTGGACACGTTGCTGATCGCGGTCACACATCGAGCGGTGGAGGGAATTCCGGCAGAGCAGACACACACTCTCGGACTGGGTCATTTGATCGAGAAACTCCCCGGCCCGCTGCCGAGAATAGTGTATATCAGTACCACCGGTGTTTATTCTCAGGACGATGGAGCATGGGTCAACGAAGAGAGCCCATGCCAGCCGAGTCGTCCTGGGGGAATTGCCGCTTTGGGGGCAGAGAAATGGCTATCCCAGCAATTGGGGCCGGAGCAAGTGACCATACTGCGAATGGCTGGACTGTACGGACCAGATCGTATTCCGAATGCCGAGCGCACGCGACTGAAAGCGCTCGCCAATCCGCAAGGGGACAGCTATTTAAATTTGATTCACATCGAGGATGCTGCTGGCTATTGCGTGGAAGCGTTACAAAAAAAGCATCCGCAGTTTTGCTATCTTGTCGCCGATGGAACGCCCATCGCTCGCTCGGAATACTACCGATTTTTGCTCGAATTCCTTGAAATATCGCCCGATGAAGCGGTATCCGCGTCACCGATGGCTTTGCCCCCGCGACGTGCCGAGTCCAACAAGCGAATCGATGTCGCGCGCTTACGACGGGACTTTGCCTACAGTTGTCGCTACACCGATTTTCGGG
>JBIKMB010000272.1:0-7141 GCA_044359485.1 Pirellulaceae bacterium
GCTATACGCCTCCGAGTGGCAGTACCGATCCGTTTGGCAGCTCATGGAGTTGGCCGAAACCCAGTTTTAGTTTTGAGTATCCGACGCGTTTCGCGGGTGTATTCAAAGAACCCGCGCAGGGACAGGCTCCACCGCTCGCTCATCTTCGACGCTCACAAACTGACGTAACCTTTTTGCGAGCTAATCGAAATGGTCCGGTCGCACCGCTGTTTTTAAGGAATCCTGCTACTTCGTCCTTTGATCAAGCACGTCATCCCCACGTCTTCTACCAGGATATGTCGCGTCTGTCGAATCTGACCACAACGCATTCCAATGTGTTTGCGGTGTGGGTTACAATTGGCTACTTCGAATGGACCGAAGAGGACGGATTAATTCAGGAACACAAGGCATCAAGTGGTGAGAACAGTAGACATCGCAGTTTCTTTATCATTGATCGTTCTATCCCTGTAGGCTATCTGCCGGGGCAGGATTTCAACGTCACTGATACCATATTGCTTCGACGATACTTGGAGTAAGAGTTGTGAAATCGTTTTTGATGAATGCCGCTCCAGGTAAGCAACATGAAGTTGTTTGAAGCGAAGCTTCACGCTGTGGAATGACGTTAGTTGCAGTATTGATCACCGCGGTGTTTTCGAAATTGCTGCTAATGTGAAGTTCCGAGTCATCTAAATAAAAAAGTCGACTCGGTAGCGGATAGCTTCCACAAGTGGAGTCGCAGAGAGCTCGCTGCATGCTTACGAGGACAACTGAATTAATAATGCAACTCTAACTATGCAAGGAAACGTCTGGTTACAGTTGGCGACCTCAGCGCGGCCGAGCGTTGATATGGGAACCAAAGGTATAGATGAGCTGGGTATTGGTAGCAAGCCTGCCGTTTGAATCAATTTCACACTGGAAAAAGAAACCTCCGCCCCTTTTTGCTTTCCGCTGAAAATAGTCATCGCAAGCATTCGCTTGAAGGATCCCGATACTCGACAACTGCAGCAAATCTCCGCGGTATCTGAATTTGGGACGAAGTAATCAATCCTTTTCTCCCCAGTCTCTGCAATCTGTTACCTGTACATCGAATTGAAATCCTGAATTGGGATGGCAAGTCAATTCCTCGCAAGGCTCCGCCTCCGTTGTACATTATCTTTTAGGCTAGACGACTGACAGTTGTTTGAATGCATCTTTTTCGTTAACCATATCGATGCAAAGCAAAAGATTTAGCGTAAAAATGCAATGAGCTTTTATCGAGGTATTGGTAGTTTTGGGTTTGCAAAAATACATATGCAATCGAGTGTATTAGGATCGTATTGTCCAATAATGGCTAGCATTATTTTGTATTAAAGCCTCAGTTGAAACTACCGCTGTCCTTCTGCGTTTCAATCGTTCATTGAAAAGTCACTAAAATTCGGCTAACCTACATTATCTGTGAAGGGCTAATTCTGTAAGAAAAGCTTGGAAGGGCCGGGATGGACCAAGACCAATCATCTTCAAGTGAAATTACAAAAAATCAGGCTGCTGATGCAAGTATTGAGTCGGTTTGGCGAAACGCCCTGTCACATAATTTGTTAACCCAGGAGGACGTTACCTCAATTCGGAACTCCCTAGCGGACCAGGGAACCGAGTTGACTGCACAGCAATTTATTCGCCGTGCGATCCAACTTGGAAAAATGACTCTCTTTCAGGGGAAGCTATTGCTTTCTAAAGACCCTAGTTCCCTAACTTTGGGTGCCTACTTAATTTTGGATAAAATCGGCCAAGGGGGAATGGGGAGCGTTTACAAGGCCAGGCACAAATCGATGGAGCGTATCGTCGCGATAAAAGTCCTGCGACGACAAGTTGCCCTCTCGAGTGATTCGGTCAAGCGTTTCCAGCGCGAAGTATTAGCGGCCGGAAAATTGATTCATCCCAACATCGTCACGGCATTTGATGCGGGAGAGCAAGGCGGCATTCATTATTTGGTCATGGAATATGTCGAAGGCAAAGATCTGAAGTCCATTGTGGACCGAGGTGGGCCTTTGCCAGTTTCGAAAGCGGTCGACTATACCCTTCAAGCATGTCGCGCTCTTCAGTATGCACATGAAAAGCAAATTATTCATCGTGATATTAAGCCAGCCAATTTGCTTGTGGACCAAGAGGGGACATTAAAGGTTCTCGACATGGGCTTGGCTCGCATGGTACGAGAGTCTACCGATGACCAGCAGCATTCCTTGACTGCGGATGGCGCAGTGATGGGAACGGTGGATTTTCTTCCGCCTGAGCAGAGCTTTGATACTAAATCTGCCGATGCACGGAGTGATATCTACAGTTTAGGTTGTACGCTTTTCACCTTGTTAACGGGTCAGCCCGTTTACCCCGCCAGCACATTGGTCCAAAAGATACTCGCTCATCGCGAGTTACCCGTTCCGTCGCTGAAGAGTATGCGACCGGAGATCCCGGATGAACTTGACAAGCTGTTTCAACGGATGGTCGCCAAGAATCCGGATGCTAGGCCGCAAACGATGACGGCGGTCATCGAAAGTTTACAGCAAAATGTATCCACGAATTCGCTGTCGGATAACGTGCCCAAGAAGGCCCCCGGAGCATCTGCGGAAGAAGCCTTTCTTGAAACGTTGATCATCGCGCCGAGCGATACGTTATCGTCGTCCAAATTAGTGGATCAGGCAACGATTGCTTTTGAGCCGAAACCTGCGGTTTCCAAGCCACTTATTGCGGCTGTAAAAAAGTCGAAGCCCCAAAAAAATCCGTTACCCCTGGCGCTTGGTGGGGGTGCATTGGGCATTTGCGCTTTGTTATTGGTTGGTTTATTTTGGTTGTTTGCTCCACCTCGAACCGCCGAGGTGAGGCTGAGTTATTCCGAAAAGGATCTGGACGCGTTGAAAGGTGCTTCCATCAAATTGGATAATGGCACGACCATCCCGCTGCAGGCAGATGCCAATAAACAACAGGTTATCGAGTTACCTATCGATACTGCGATGCATACGCTGGTCGTAGAAAAACAAGGTTATGATAGTTTCTCACAAAACTTTCGCCTGAACGACGCGAAGTCGCTGGACATTCCAGTGTCACTTCGAAAAAAAGCACCTGTACCCGAGATTGGCAATATCACCCTCAGGTTTGCGGGCGAGGAAGCAAAAGGTGCTGTTATCAAGTTGGATAATGGCGTCAGCATTCCGGTCGCTGGAGATACCAACAATCAGCAAGTCATTCGTCTCCCGATCGATGCACGCGATCACTCGCTGGTGGTGGAGAGGGAGGGCTATGATAGTTTTGTACACAATTTTAAATTCGATAGCGCGAAGGCTCTGGCGATTGATGTGTCACTGAAACAAAAGATGGCACCGCCACCGCCAATGCCACCGCCAATGCCGTCGCCCATAAATACAGAGCCATCCAACTCTGCGCCGCCGAGTAACGGTGAGCCGCGAACGATTATTGTAGGTATTGGGACGGGTGAGGTTCCCGAGTTGATGGAAGCGCTTCGGCAAGCTAAGCCGCGGGATACAATTTTGATTCGTCACCGCGGTCCTCTCGATATAGAACCGATCGATTTGACGGGCAAGATGCCATTGACGATCCAGGGGGATCAGTTGGCCAATATTGATTTTTGGCCCATCCTGCGCCAGAAGTATGGCGTTCAAGCGAGTGGAGGTGAATCGCCGACGGAACCGAGTGGCTTTTTTTCGGGTGATAAGCTTGAACTTGAGTTTAAGAATCTACATTTGGCGGTGGGTGGCGCGAATCGCAATGCTTTCGCCAGTGTGTTTCGTGCGAATTCTGGTTCCCTGGTCATCGATAACTGTACTGTTACGGCCTCAACCGACAATGCGGAACGAATTCCGGAAGGGGCGAGTATCGATTTTGTGACGCACACGGGCAAGACGACCGATCATTTGGAAATTCGCTTAAACAAGACATTGATTCGAGGAGCGCGACTGAGCCATTTCGTTCATATTCCTGCGACGGCCAAAGTGTCCATTGACGCTACCGAGACGATCTGGGCAGGGGGACAGGGAGCATTCGTTTCGCTGGGACATGGCGAGAGCACGGTCAATTTATCTTTGCAGTACAGCACGATTTATAACATTGCTAGTCTGCTGAGTATTCCGAGTGACCGTATCAGTGGCAAGGTCGAGAATTTCGTCAATGCACAATTCAAGAATAGTATTATTTTTGGTAGGGATAAGGGTAAGGCGGACTTGATCAAACTGGGTGATGGTGAGGGAACGACGGGCGATGATAATCGCTGGCAGAAGTTTGTATCGTTTCAATGCGAGAAAACGATTTTGGCGAACTTCGATAGCTGGATTCCCTCGATGAAATCGGTGAGCAAAGTCGCTGATTTCAAGACATTCAAGACATTGTTCAATATTGATGATACGAGCATGGTCAGCGATAAGCCGCCGCGGCTACGAGTTTTTCCTGCGGGCGTTGAATTGCAAGAGGTACAGGCTCGAGACCTGCAGAGTGCGGATGGTTGGGGGAATAAGAGTGTCGCGAAGGAAGTGGACTTGGAGAATGTGGTAGGCGCACGTGCTTCGGAATTGCCTATTGCATTGTCGAGAGTGTCGGAACGAGATCCGGCGAAGCCGGAATTGGCAGGTACGCCGAGAGGTTTACCGACGCTTATTCAGGTGAATAAGAAAAATGGACCAGAGCGTTCACTGGAAGAGGCATTCAAGAAAATACAGGGCGAAGACGTTATCATTGAAATCACGGATAGCGAAACGTATAAACCGATCAGAGATTACAATGTCGACAGTAAAGATGGTGTGCTCTTCACCGAATCCGAAAACCATCTCTCGATTCGGGCTGCTATTGGTGCAGTTCCCAAGATTGTGTTAAGCGATGCCGAGCAAATCGGGAAGATCCCCGATACGTCTAGATTTTTCGATATTAATAATCCCGCTTCACAGCTCTTTTTATTCTACATCAGTTGCGAGAGTTTGGAGCTTGATGGGTTAACTTTTGAAATGGAAATACTCAAAAATACGTATCATTCCGTGCTTGTTACGAATGCGAAATCGCTAAAAATTACAAATTGCTACCTTCATGATGAGTCTAAATCATCGCACGCTATAAGGGATGCACGCAATGGATGCTTTGTGGTTACAGGAATTCGAAAGAATATTATTCCAGGTGCTAAGATATATTGGATTGAAAATAATCTCATAAATCGCAATATATCGACCGAAAGTAAGGTCGATCGCGGGAATCTTGATATCCATGGTTCAACCGCATTTTCGTTTACTTCGATCGCGGAAGGTAGTTCTCATCTTTTGTTCCGTAACATCGGTATCAACCAAAATTTGATCGCTATAAATTCAAAACTCGATGGCTGGTTTAAAATGGAGAACTCAACCATTTGGGGAAGACTGTTTTGTGTTCATAATGTACTTCGTACTGCAGAAATACGAGACAGTGTATTTATTGTCAACTTTGAACCCATCGTAGCGAATCCTCCTGACGCTTTAAACACGATAAACGTAATAGGGGCGAATAATGCAGTGTGGGCAGATCCGTCCGTGCTGCCGCCAAGATTAGAGATTAGCGAAGCCAATAGAAATGAGGGATTTTTGCGATGGCTACCTGGACCTGTCATGAAAGGTAACCTGGAATTGGATAATAACTCCCAATTGAAAAAGTCGCGGAAGAATACCGGTTTGTCTGAAGAAGATGGTGCCGTAGGATTTCGTGTTGATCGCATTGCGAATTTCGAAAAAATCCTCAAGAATTTTGAAAAGAATAAGCGAGGCAAATGACAACTCTTACCTTGCATCGCAAGGTTGAGTTGTTTTTTGCAGTGGATTAGTATCGAGTAACACATTGTTTCGCAGTCGATAAGACAAATTTTAGATTGATACTTCATGTCGAGTACAACACAAAAGTTGATGGAGCGGGGGTTGATTCCAGGGGCGCCGTTGTTCTTGAAGGCCAACGTGCACTACGAGACCATCATGGGATCGCATGCGTACGGAGTTGCCGATACTTCGGTCAAACAGAAATTGCCCGATTTCGATGTCTATGGCTTCGCAATTCCCCCGAAAGAACTCACCTTCAAACATTTGACCGGGTGGATTCCAGGTTTCGGTGAGGAACCTCCCGGTTTCGATTCTTGGCATCAAACTGGGATTTTGGATGCATCCAGTGGTGCCCAAGGAAAAGAATGGGATCTGCAAATCTTTGGCATCGTCCGTTACTTTGAACTGCTCCGAGAAAATAATCCCAATATGATCGATTCGCTCTTCACCGCAGAAGAGTGCATTCTGCACTGCACGCAAATCGGACGTATGGTACGCGATCAGCGAAAGCTGTTTCTCAGCAAACTCTGTTGGAAAAAATTTCGCGGTTACGCTCACGCTCAACTCCGCAAATTGAACGATAAAGTTCCCATCGGTGGACGAAAGGAAATCGTCGAAAAATTCGGATACGATGTCAAATTCGCCTATCATATCGTGCGACTTTTCGATGAAGCAGAACAAATCATGCTGGAACATGATCTCGATTTACGTCGTGCCAAGGAGGTCATGAAAACGATCCGGCGAGGTGAATGGACGCTGGAGCAATTGAAAGCTTGGGTGGCCGATAAGGATCGGGCTCTGGAAGCCGCTTATACGCAGTGCACCTTGCCAGAAAAGCCAGCTGTGGAGCCGTTGCGAAAGCTGCTACTCGAGTGCTTTGAGGCCCATTATGGGTCGATCGAAGATTGTGTCGCGCAGACCGGTTGGGCGGAGTCCCTGTTGCGAGAAATCGATACATTGATCCAATCGCAACGCCGAAAACTGTATGGCTGATCCGGCATCGGCCGCTGCGGTTGCTACAGCGCATGGCGTTTTCAGCGCTAGGAAGCCCTAGCCTGGCGGCGTACGGGCTAAACGATCTCATACGCTGTTGGATCAAACGGTAGGAGGCCTAGCCTGGCGGCGTACGGGTTAAACGATCTTATTCGCTGTTGGGCCAAACGGTAGGAAGCCCTAGCCTGGCGGCGTACGGGTTAAACGATCTCATACGCTGTTGGATCAAACGGTAGGAACCCTAGCCTGGCGGCGTACGGGTTAAACGATCTCATACGCTGTTGGATCAAACGGTAGGAACCCTAGCCTGGCGGCGTACGGGCTAAACGATCTCATACGCTGTTGGACCAAACGGTAGGAGG
>JBIKMB010000081.1:0-23263 GCA_044359485.1 Pirellulaceae bacterium
CTTTGAAGGTGCGCGAGTTTTGGATGTACTCTTCGATGGGGAACGAGCGGTTGGTGTGAAAGTAAAGATTGGTGATCGTCCTGAGAAGAATGTTTATTCGAGAGTCGTTGTCGATGCCGCAGGTCAATCCGGGATGATCATCGATCGCTTGAATCTTCGCGAGTGGGATCCTGTATTGAAGAAAGCTGCGATTTGGACCTACTATAAAGGGGCTCAGCGCGATTCGGGGCGAGATGCAGGCGCTACGATTGTGATGCAGACCAAGGGTAAGAAGGGTTGGTTCTGGTACATCCCGCTGCATGATGACATCGTCAGCGTTGGTGTTGTGGCTGGATTCGATTATTTATTCCAAGAACGAGATACCAAGGACATCGAGAAAATCTTCCACGAAGAAGTGGAATGCTGTCCTGGCGTACAGCCACGAATTGCGAACGCGACGCGGTGTGATGTGTATCGAGCCCAGAAAGAGTATTCTTACAAAGCGAAAAAGAGCGCTGGCGATGGCTGGGTGTTGGTGGGCGATGCATTTGGGTTTCTCGATCCACTCTATTCGTCTGGAGTGCTGTTAGCTCTCGTATCGGCCGATATGGCGTCGACCGCTATCGGCAACGCGCTTGCCGTGAACGATCCTTCCGAGGCTCGTTTACGAGCGTGGGAGCCGGAGTACGTGAAAGCGATGGACCGCATGCGTCGGCTGGTGTGCGCTTTCTATGATGGTTTAAGCTTCGGCAGACTGGTCAAGCGAAATCCTGATAAGAAGGGCCTGATCACAGACATCCTGGTTGGAGATCTCTTTAAGCCTGAACTGGACGAATTGTGGCCATTGATCGATGAACTCAAAGCCCTCGAAGCTGAAGAGGCAAAAGGCGTGCTAAGCCACGCTTGATTGAGTTTCTCGTCTACGTCCACGCTGCGTTTGGGAAATAGACGGATATCTTAGCCTCACCGCGGGTTTCACTGATAACTCGCGTCTTTGCTGAGCGACTTAGAAGATCGCGAGTTTTGAAGGGGCTGCATTTAAGTGGTGCGGGGTGTGGTATATTGCTGTGAAGCGTATACACCCCCCTCCCCTGCTCTGCATGCATTCGCTTTTTAACTTTCTGTTGTAAGTTCATTATGCTTCGAAGCCCATTCGATTCGAGGCAATTCAAAGTGCAATTCATGCGGATCATGGGGCCAGTATTCCAGGACCACTCCGATGCCATTCCGCTTCTCATCCAATAATCGCGGGTCTGCTACTGCTTCACTACGATCACAAACCAGCTTTGCGTGGGCCGCTTGCGGTCAGAGGCTGCTGGCTTGGTTGCCGCTGGCCGCGATGATTTTGGGAGTTTTGTGTACTGCCAACTCAACTCGCGGGCAACAACTACAGCCTGTCAGCGATTCGTTCCCGGAGTTATTCGCTTATCGTGATACTGCCACAGTTTATCTTCTTAAAGAGGGTGATGCGGCGATCTTGTTCAATCTCGGTGCGGGTGAGGTGTTGGGGCAGCTTGAATCGGTAGGCCTAAAATCGGATCAGCTTGAGTGGTTGTTACTGACAGACCATCATCGGGAGCAGTTACAAGGGATAGAACTTTTAGATCGATCGCGAACGAAAATTGCTGCTCCGGCGGCGGAGCAAGCGTTGTTTGAAACACCGACTCAATTTCGTAAGTGGCGACCGACTCTGGGGGATATGTATACGGTGCATGGCGCAAGTTATGTCCGGCCCCCTGCGACGCCAATCAAGCTGGATCGGTTGTTGAACGATGAAGAGATTTTTACGTGGCGCAGTTATTCGCTGCAATGCATTGCGACACCCGGACATTCTCCCGGCGGCATGAGCTATCTTTTAAAACGGGGCGATAAGATCATTGCGCTGACGGGTGGTCTGATGCACGACGGCGCAAAGATGAGCAACTGGTATGACACGGAGTGGGATTATGGATTCGGGAAAGGGCTGGATACGCTCATAACATCGATCGAACGGTTGAAAATGTGTAAGCCGGATTTGATTTTGCCGGTGCATGGACCAGCGATTGCGGACGCTGGCGATCAGCTAGAAAGCTTTCATCAAAAGTTGACTCGGTTTCGACCAGACTATTTGCGAGGATATCCTGTCAACAATTTGACGCAGCGACCTAAGGCCGATCCAGTCACCAAGCCCACGGCAATACCGCAGATCATGCAGGTGACTCCCCATTTGTATAAGTTTAGCGATCAATTGGCTGGTAAAAATTTTGCCATCTTGATTTCGGATAGTGGCCAGGGATTACTCTTGGATTGTGGCTTGTTTCCCGAGTTACAGCTGCATGAGTTGGTTGCGGAGATGCAGAAGCATTTAGGACTAAAGAAGCTGGCGGCATTGTGGATCAACCATATGCATGGCGATCATTTCACGTTGGGAGCAGAATTGAAGAAGCGGTACCAGACGCAGATCTGGACGTTGGATCGCATTGTCGATAAAGTCGAGAATCCGTTGCATTATGATTATTGCGCACTGATCACATCGTATAATCCTGAATATGAAGGTTTGAAGGTCGATCGTCCCTTGCGGGACGGAGAAGTGATCGATTGGGAAGGCTACAAATTGCACATTCACTGGATGCCAGGTCAAACGGAGTTTGGAAATTGTTTGTGGCTTGACGTGGATGGTAAGAGGATTGCATTCACCGGGGATAATTTGTTTGGTGATCCAGCAGATCCAGCGCAGAATGGACATGAAGCAGTGGTTGCCCGAAATAGCTCGATTTTTCAGGAGGGCTATCAAGTCGGGAGCAAGTTTTTGCTGGAGCTCAATCCTGATATCATCATGGGCGCTCATAACGTTTTGATGAGTGAGCCGGCAGCCTTTGTGGAACGCTACGAGGCTTGGTCGCGACGAATCGAGGCTCATTATCGCGAATTACTGCCGGACCGAGACTACGAATATCAATATGATCCTTTTTGGGTGTCGGCATATCCTTATCGAGTCGATTTACGGGAGCCTGGCGAGCATGAGGTACGCATCACGGTGCGCAATTTTCGCAGCGTGCGACAGCGTCATGAAGTGCGTTTAAGGCTACCGAATGGAATCCAGGCCGAGCCTGCAATTTTGAGGGGCGAGATCGATGCGAAAGCACGCGCGACCTATAATGTCAAGTTGCGAGCGGATCATAAAGTAGTAGAGCCCGGACTGTTGATGGTCCCTTTGGATATCACTTTAGATGGTGAACGCTACGGCGAACGATTCGACTTTCTTCTTCTCGGCTCTTCACCGCCATGATGGGCATCATATCCTCATCCACATGCTGTCGCTAATAGCTAGCAATGGCTGTCTTTGTGCGTTATTAGGTTATTCGATCATCAGCCGCTGGCGTTCGCCGGGGTTTTGCACGGCCGGGCTCTGACCACGGTTTAATTCCACTGAAGATCCTTCCAACTAATGTCGATGAAACTTTCAAACAAGCAAATCTAGCTGGAACAACGCTGCCGAGAGAATAGCGGTGAATCCCATTCAAGCTTTGACGACTACCGCCGGTTATCTGAGCCGAACGAGTCCTAGCGTTAAAGCTGGTGCAGAGAAAGCGGCGACGCCAGAAAAAAATCTGCAAAGCGTATTTACTGAAGTTGTCCAGCGGGCGGGGCGGGTAGGCTATGCTTCGGTAGAGGCGACAGCGACGGCAGGTTCTTTGGAAGAGGCTGTGGGGGGGGCATGGGAGCAATGGTACCAAGAGGTTGGTTTGAGCCGCTACAACTTTGAGGCTGGTGCCGGTAGCCCAAGTGTGCGCGTGAACAAGACTTCGGAAGATCTAAAACAGGATTATAAAAAGATCCTGGTCGAAGCGACTCAGCAAGATGCCTATCGCAATCCCATCGCATATTTGACAACTCTCTCAGCGGATGAGCTGCGAGTAATTCAGCAAGTGCAAAGCTTGGCTGACCCGATCGAGGTTACAAAACTCTCGGACGAAGGGGCGATGAATCTATTACTGCCTCCCGATACGCAGATCGATTTCGACAAAGATGGTTTGACACGAGTGGGCATCGCAAATTCCATTCGATTTCCCGACAGCAATACACCATTGACAGTTCGAGATGCTTGGGAGCAAGCGACCGTAGGTCTATCTGAGATGGATCGTGCACTTTATTCATTGCAAATGTCGTCGGTACTATCGACGGCTAACATGAAGTTTGATGCGCAAGGTAATTGGATTCGCTCCGCTGAGCCTGGCGATGCGGATTGGATGAATCCAATGAATTCAAGCGATTTTTCCTATTTCGATTTTGTCCGAGTCAAGATCGAAAATATGGAACGCTTCAAAGGTTATATGTCTGCGGATCAATATCAAAGCCAGATGTCTTTCTGGACAAAGTTTCGCGATGAGTTGGGACGTCGTCAACCAGCTAATGCGACTTCAAATCTTTAGAGTCGACGCTATCCGCGGTGATCGCTTATCGGGGGCAGACTTCGCCGATCGATTAACTCGCCAGATTCGCGGCAGGTAGGCTACGTTGCTCGTCCACGTTACCTTGAGAATAAAGCGTTCTCAATCGCAGTTCGGAAACGATCGCGAGTAATAGAATCGGTAGAACCGGGAGACTAAAGAGATTTAAAAATGCGGTTGCTGTCGCGATAGTGATTGTCAGCAAAGTGAAATAGATAAAGCCTAATCGCGGTTGTTGAGCAAAAATGATGACGATGGGGAGTAAGAAGAGGCAAAGATCGTACGAGTAAGCGTGGGGGCTGAGCAAGAACGTGACGCAGAGTACGAGCAACAGCTTTTCGGGAGAAAGGATATCTGCATTGCGTTTTTCAAAACAGCATATCAAACAATAGATCGCGAGAATGACGCAAAAACTCTGCTTGAACCAAGCTTGATAGGACGTTGGGCTTGCATAAGCGAGGGCGAGCAGATTGCAGGACCAATCGAGGCGGTATCCAGCTACATTCGCGTAGGTTGAGCTGCCTCGGGCCACTTCCAGAAAACCGAGCCATGTCTCTGTTGGCAACAGTAGTAAACCGCCACCCCATAGCATCGCGACGGTGATTGAGGCGCCGAGAAAGAATTTGAATTGACCGCGACTCAGCAGTACTAGTGGTAACAAAAAGAAGAGTGTTGGTTTGATCGACAGCAGACCAAAAACGAAGCCGGCGGAAAGAGGGCGATTGTTGAGCAACAATTGCCAGGTTGTGGTGAAGAGGACTAGCCAGAGGACGCTTTTTTGTCCCAACGTCAGCGAAGCGAGTATTGGTGGAAAGAGAAGAACGCCAAAGAGTATGGCGTTATGGAGTGCACGATGGTGATTGGAAGCAGCATAAGTTGTGGAGATGTATCGCCGAGCAATATTTTGTAATTGATGTACAGCAATGATGGTTAGGGCTAGGAGAATTCCGAGCCAGAGAAGTACGGCCCAGCGATAGGGAATAAGTGCGAAGGGAGTGAAAGCGATATAATGGATCGGCGGGTAGACCGGCGGGAAGAAACTGTTTTTATCCCACTGGAAACCGAGCGTTTGTGAATCATTTTGTCGAGCTTGAAACAGTTCGAGGTCGTAGAGGTTTTGCGATTCACCCTCCAGTACGATGCGAGCCCCTACCCATTCGTGCAAAAAGTCGGCGCCATAGGGCGTGGTTCCTTTATCGGGTAACCAGTGATAGTTGGGGGCGAATGCTAGGAAAAGGCTAAAGAGGAGTATCCAGAGGAAAATAGAATTGCGAAGTGTATTGGAACTTGTTAGGCCGATGTGTGAAGGCAAAGTGGGGCAGGTATCCATTTTTTTCTGGGGTGAGGTAGTTGAAACGAGATTGGACATGTCGACCCCAGAAAATGCTGCAGGAATCTTGATCGGCGAGCGTTTGGGAAGGCGTGGTTTTGAAGCGATTTGTATCCCGATCCTAAACAAGTGAACTGTAGCATTGGATTCTTCGCAAATGGTGTGGTATTCGTCGAATCGTAGGATGTGGTGAGGGATTTTTACATGGCGCGACGGCGTTGCGTTCGTCCTGTTTCCGTTGGAATTGTTACGACCGTTTTATTCCTCCCTCTCTTCCCTCTCCGTAATGAGTCATTTCAACGGTTTCTCGTTTACCCAGTAGCCGATGTCTGGTCGCTACAGGACCACTGCTTGCTCGCCTCTGACCGCCATTACGTTATTAACATCTACGATGTTTCATGGTCGCGTCAAAGTTGTTGATCTCCTTGCCGGCGAATGGCATCGATCACAAGTCCGACGGCTAACCAAAAGATGATAGAGATCACCCAAGCCCAAATGTTACCAAGGCTATTAAAGAGTGATTCGATGGAGAATTCCATTCCATGGAAAAGCCAGCCGTAGACCATGTATGGCAAGAAGAACAGGCCAACGATGCAGGCTAAAGCCAATACTGCAAGGACCGCGATGCCACCAGCAGCATTGGCTGGATCTTGCTGGCTACCTTGGAAGATTGATTGATTTCTTGAGTTGGCCCGCGCTTCATTTTCACATTTATCGCTGCAGTAGTCTGTCGCTCCCGGGTGGGTCATGCGAAAATGTGAATAATTTCTGCCGCACCATTGGCATGTACGCATTCGAGTATATCCTTCAAGTAACTTGGCAAAAAATGGAGTCATTTGAGAAAGTGCCTTGCTTTAGCTCTCAACTGTCATAGCGAGAATGCTGCGACTAGTAGCTCAACTTCTTTCCCTGTTAGCGATGAGAGGCTAATCGCTTTCGATGCTTGCGCCCTCTGAGCACTCGCGCATAGTGCCGTGTTCCAACAGGTCATTCCATGTGATTTTTGACGTTGTTACTCGCACTCTAACGCTACTTGAAAAGAAGATTTGCGACAGACTGGAACTCATAAGGGGATTTATTTGTCCATTAAGTTCTAGAGCGGAAGTCGAAACCGCGTTCGAGAATGCCTCCATTAGACAGGTCATTTTTTGAGTCGAAGTGTTTTAAGGAGGGGGTTAATGGCGTTTTTTTGCGCCATTAAGCCGATGTTTTGTGCAAAAATCTCAGGAGCTTCCAAGCGGATCATTTTATGACGTTAAATCGTGTTAATTTGGTATGAAGTTGAACTAGGGTAAGTGGACACTCGACCTAGCGGTGCCTAACATTTTCCCCTTAAACACTTTCCCCCGCGCAGCACCAGTGGGGGCGGTACATGGAGATTAGGCGGGTGCCGAAACGAGAGGAGATAGGAATGTCACGTAGGATTGCGCCGCGAGGCGGTTTTACCTTGGTTGAGTTACTGGTTGTTATTGCCATCATCGGGATACTTGTCGGATTGCTGCTTCCTGCAGTGCAAGCGGCTCGAGAGGCGGCTCGACGTATGCAATGCTCCAATAACCTCAAGCAAATCGGCTTAGCGCTACATAATTACGAATCTTCCTACAAGGCTATGCCGGCAGGTTGTAACGGAATACCCAATGCGGCTGGCACAAACTTCAACGGTCATGGCTGGACTTGGCACGCGAGTATTCTGCCGTACCTCGAGCAGAACAATTTGTACAATGCGATACAAGGTCCTGACGGAATGGGAAATGAGCGAGGCGACCAGAACTCGGGCAAGCCATTGGTGGTTCGCGCTACAATCCTGAAAGTATTTTGGTGTCCTTCGCAGCCCGATGTTACAGGAGCTTCGCAAAAAAATGGTTATCAACCCGCTAATTACAACGGAAACATGGGAACGCGCATTGGGAACGGCAACGATGATTGTATCTGCACTGGAGTGTCAAACCTTCAGCAAATGATGACCAATCCATGGGGTTGCATGAATGGTGACGGAATTTTCTATGTCCAAAGCAAGATACGTTTCGCAGATGTGACTGATGGATTAGCCAATACGATTTTCGTCAGCGAAGTCCCCGATTCAGGCGGAGATGCGATTGGACAATTCAATGCGGGTGCTGATCGTCGCGTCGTTTTCTCAGGTGGTGCAGACTCCAATCCACCCACTGAAATGTCTGAATTCCTTATTGCTTCAGAAACCAATGATCCGATCAATGGCGGTGCCGAGGAAGCAGCGGGAAGCTGGCATCCCGGTGGGGCTCAATTTTTGATGGGGGACGGTAGTGTGCAATTCTTGTCCGAAAATATGGATATGACGACCTACCGAGCTTTGTCGACTCGCAGTGGCGCGGAAGTTGTAACTTTGGATCAATAGGAACGGATAACTCATTCAATGACGAATTTCAGTGTGCGCAAAATTCTTCTTTCTCTGAATTTTTTCGTAATCGGCAGCTTCCTTTTTTTAATGTCGGGATGTGGCCCCAGTGGTGATCAGCCGGAACTTGGGACAGTGACAGGCACGGTGA
Organism: Pirellulaceae bacterium; assembly: GCA_044359485.1. Classification (GTDB taxonomy): domain Bacteria; phylum Planctomycetota; class Planctomycetia; order Pirellulales; family Pirellulaceae; genus JAFLCP01. The sequence goes on from JBIKMB010000081.1 coordinate 8,265, forward strand.
CTTTGGACGGTAAACCCTTGGCGGGTGTAGCGGTCGTCTTTCAGCCAGATAGTGGACGACCGGCACGAGGAAGAACGAATGCCGAAGGTAAGTATGAGTTGACTTATATCCGCCAGACCAAAGGAACCAAAGTTGGTCCCAATCGCGTAGAGATCGCTCCTAGCGAGGAAGGGGAAGCTACTGAAGAATCGGCCAGTGGCGGAGAGGAGAGTCCCGCTGGTAGTCTTAAGTCTCAAGCGGATAAGCCGGTGGTTCCAGCGCGGTACAATGTGAAAAGCGAATTGAAGGTAGATGTGAAATCGGGATCCAATACCTTCGACTTCGCTTTGGAATCCTAAGCGGAGTATGAGCTTTTCTAAGTCGGTTGGCTGCCTGATGATCCGACAGCTTTAGCTGCTGTTTTGGTGCTGCGGCCGCCGCCCGATAATGCGGCGATGGCGGTAGGTCCAAGGTGCAAAACCGTGGGCTAACGCCATCGTCTAATTCCGACGCGCCTGCGATCTTATACTCTGCCAGCATTAGCTGCGGTTTTCGTGGTCCCTTGGTACATCCGATTGTCGTCGCAGTCTCAGGATTGCGATGCCACCTGAAATAATCCCAGCGAATCCACCCAGATAGCTAAAATTGTGCATGGTTCCAGCACGTGCGAACGCGACAACATCCGTGATCTCATGGCCGTAGCGCGAGATCCTACCTACTTGTTCCTTATCAATAATCAGGAACGCAATCGCCAAAGCTAAAAGTCCAATGATCAAGGTTGTGACCGTGACAACACCGAATACCCGGATCATTCCCCAGAAATAGTTTTGAGTGCCACGAATGCAGAGACCTAGCGGAATGAGGATGATCCCAATCACGATTCCCATCCACCACGCCGCATTCCATCCAACGATCGCTGCACCGATGCGAGGCGGTATCACTTCGCCGATCTGAAATTGATGAAATTTAAACGCGGTGAAATACTCTGGTGAAACCGAGTAGGAGATTTGGTTATGGATTGCGCCATACAACCCAGCGAAAATGCACCCAATCACCAGCAGTATGGGGATCATGGCAAGTTTGAGCATAAGATACTTTAAGTCTTGGGCGAAAAGTGGTCGCAAAGGTCAGCATCGATCTGCTGGTCGGGAACAGCATTCGAAAACGAATTCTACTCGAACCGCTGTACCAAGTCACTACTGTAAGCATCGTATGGGAACAGATCAGCCGTTATCGGTTGATCTCTAAGCAATAGACAAAGCTAGCCAACACCGTGCCGCCAGGGACGCCTGTAGGAGCCAAGCGGACTCGCGTTCACACGTCTGGTAAAAGGACGCGTACAAGACCATTCATCTTGCGAAGCTACACTGTGCTATGTGATCGATTGAAATTTACATTTCATGTACGGTCGCGTACAGCAGAAGCTAAAAGCATCAATCGATCGAGGCGTACGCGGCAGAGTTAAACAAGTTGCTGAGGGGCCCTACCAGATCGAGACTCTTGTTCGCTTGACACGAGCTGGATAGGCGCGTTTGCCTTCGCGAATGAGGGGGGGCGCACAGCGTGCAGAAAGTACCAATGTGCCCAGCCTCAGCAAGGGGCGTTGGATGGAATCTTTGGCGGAATAGAACCACGGCTAGTCCAGCGGAATCTGACGTTTTTTGTAGCTTTTTTCGTCCGCGGAGGGCTGGTTTAGTCCCAGAGCGTATATTTTGGGATAGGCCGATAATTCCGTCGTCTCGGCCGTAATATCCACGAATAATGGCACAGATGTGCGTTTACGTGCCAGTTTTTATGCAATTCGTGGGATTGGAATCAGTTTTGCGGAAAAGGGCCAGAAATTTCTTTTCTCGCGCAAGATATCCAGCTTCGATTCGGTCTTACTCTTAGATGCAAGCAGAAAAAGGTTAGAGATAGACCCATGACACGCCAGCACGAACTGACTCGAGCCAGCCTGATTTTGCGACTCCAAGACGCCGCGGACAGAACTGCATGGGACGAGTTCACGGCTATTTATGCCCCTGTCGTTTTCAATGTGGCGACAAGTCGTGGGTTTCAGGTCGCTGATGCTGAGAACTTAGTCCAAGAGGTATTTATGGCTGTTGCCAACTCCATCTCTGATTGGCTGCAACGGGAGGATCGAGGCAGCTTTCGCGCCTGGCTTTTACGTATCGCTCGCAATGCTGCCGTCGATATGCTGACGCGAAAATCGAGTCGCTCCTTGGGAAGCGATGGTAGTGCGGCCCAGCAGTATTTAGGGAATTTGCCAGCACCATCCGAGCTTTCCAGTGCACTGGATTTAGAGTACGAACGCAAGGTCCTTCAATGGGCACTAGAACGCGTGAGAAACGTCTTCGCCGAGCACACGTGGCAGGCATTTGTACTGACCAGCATCGATGAAATGTCGGTCGAAGATGCTGCATTGAAGCTTAATACTCGACCGGGCAAGATCTACGTTGCTCGCAGTCGTGTTATGGCCCGAATCAGGGAACTTGTCCAGCAGTATCAGGACCAACAATGAACCAGAATCGACTTCGATGCGATGACGCCGCGATCGCGGCAATGCTAAATAGCGATCCAGCGTTGGAGCCCAGCAACGACTTGCTGGCTCATATCGAGAGCTGTACGCACTGCCAAAAACGGATTAGCGAAATGGCAGGCTCCTCGGAACTTTGGCTCGGCGTAAAAGCTGCGGTTGCAAAACAGAATAGCTCCGATTTTCGACGCAGCTTAGCATCGCTGACACTCGATCCCTCCGGCATCCACTGGACAGAATCGATGGCCAAGCAACTGCTTTCGCCTCCCGTACATCCCGAGATGCTCGGGCGTTTGGGTCGATATGATATCGAGCGTTTGATCGGCTCCGGCGGAATGGGAGTCGTTTTCAAAGCATTCGACACGGAGCTGAATCGAACCGTGGCAATAAAGTTGCTAGTCCCCTATCTGGCTGGCAGTGGACCTGCAAGAAAACGCTTCTCGCGAGAAGCGCGAGCAGCGGCCGCGGTGGTGCATCGGCACGTGGTCCCCATTCATAATGTCGAAACCGATCGAGAGTCACCATTTATTGTCATGCAATATGTTTCTGGTGAATCGCTGCAATCCCGCATCGATCGCGATGGGCCACTAGATCTGTGCGAGATACTTCGGATTGGTTTACAAGTTGCAGACGGATTATCGGCCGCACATCATCAAGGTTTGGTACATCGTGATATCAAGCCGTCGAACATTCTGCTTGAAGAAGCGGTAGATCGTGCTTTGATCAGCGATTTCGGTCTGGCGCGTGCTGCGGATGATGCTAGTCTCACCCGTACCGGGTTTCATCCGGGCACGCCTCTTTACATGTCTCCCGAACAAGCCTGCGGTCAAATCGTCGATGCTCGCAGCGATCTATTCAGTCTGGGCAGTATGCTTTACACAATGTCCACAGGTCGACCGCCGTTTCGAGCAGAAAATATTTTGAGTGTAATGCGGCGAATTACCGATTCCGAGCCCACACCGATTCAGGAAATCAATCCACATATTCCAGCTTGGTTGTGCTCAATCATCCAAAAGCTCATGGCCAAGGAGAGTGCAAATCGATTTCAGTCTGCCGCGGAAGTTCATGACTTGCTTGAGAAGTGTTTAAGTCATGTTCAGCGGCCCAATGGCAACGCACTCCCCTTCGTTCCCAGCGCTTTCAAAGTTTCGACAGCGAAAAAAAACTTTTCAATTTCGACAGGAGTATGGTTTATGAGTCTAATGGTTGGCATATCCTTCGTGGTGGGAATGCTCGTATGGTTTAGTCCCCAGGAGACGCAACAAGTTCAGTCCGGTAGCCAAGCCGAAATTAAGTCCGGTGAAACGGAAAAGGTCGGTGCTAAAGAGCAGCCGCCAATGGATAGCAGAAAAGATGATGCATCGCGGTGGAAAGAGCTGTTTGGAGGGGAAATGCCAGACGGTTATCCAACCGAAGTTTTGAGCTTGTTGGAGGGGCTCAATGCGAGTCGAGGAGCATGGGTGGCAACGGTAGAAACGACGCGCGATGGGAAGGAAATGGACTTTGAGGCTACCTTAGATGTTCAAGGTGGAGTCAAGAATAAAATTAGGGTGGGTGGCTTTCCGCAATGGCAGATCGCGCTCAAATGGCCCCGAGAAAATCCAACCGAACAGTTGCTATTGAATGTCCTCGCAGGTGCCGAACCCAACGGTATTAAGCTGATGCTTGCTCCGCAATACGTAATCGATGGAATGCCTCTACCGAGCGATTTCAAGCTGTACAGTGGAAATTGGGATGCTACAACCTCGACGGTTACGTGGGCTCCACAAAGAATAGTGTTGCCACGCAAGGTTGAGAATAATCCGCCGAGCAGCCCTGAAGCAGCCGCCAACGAGGAGAAGTTTCAGTTTGAATTGGTAGTCAAGCAGAATGGCGAGTTGCAGTTGACCGCCTACCGACAGAACGTTGCTTTGCAGATTTCTAGCAAGTCCGTTGCACGTATCGGACTCCCTTACGTCGAAGAACCACCAGCTCTGGAGAAATTGCCCGAGGGCTATAAATTATCCTTCGCGGGACGAACAGAAGTCCATTTAGTAAAAGGCACCGGCGATATCATCATCGGGCCTTCCGTGGAGAAAATTGGCTGTCATGAAAATATAATCTTCGGAAGTGTGGTCAAGTATGAACATGTCCCTGAAAGAAGCGATAAGGCTGGATACTTTATTCTAGACGCAGCCAATGGAGAATGTACCAAGGGAATGGAATTGAATGATTGGCGCGACGCTCTTAAGTCCAAAGGAGTCATCGAGCCAAGGCTGGTGAATAGCGACCAAGTGGGCGAGAACTAATGCTGCTATAACGCAAGCTGAACTCTCAATAGATTTGAAATCGTTAGAGCGAAATATCGAGGATTCGTGGGAGTCATGAACGCGGCCCGTTTGGCGAAACTGCACCCGATCCAAAAGTATTTCGCTTAACCCCGCCGCCACAACCGAATGATTTAAAGATTCTAGAGGAATCATTCCGTTGTCGGGGCGACTCGGTTCCACTCATGACAAATTCAGAATATGGTTTGCTCAATCGATCAGGGGCAATCAGGTGTCGAGTCGTCGGAGTAAGACTGAGTAAACCGCAAAAGTTATTTGAAATGGAGTGTAATCTGCAGCGTCAAGCACCAATCGCGCAATGCGTGTCTATGCTGGGCTTGCGAACAGGGCTCGAGCAATAAACAAAATGTTGAGCAGCAGTATGATGGCGGCGACAATTTTATTCAGTACGCTCCAAACTTTGAGCTTACCGCTTGCATCTTTTTTGTCGTAATAAACATCTCCGGTAACAAGCACAATACACACGATGATCAAAGCAGGTATAAGTCCGCAGGTCAGCAGGTGAGTTATTACAAATGCACTGTTAACACCAGATCGCCGATACCAAGGTACATCTACGTACCTGGAGTAGCCGCTGCTCGAAGGTTGTGGCGGGACCGAACCTGGTTGATAGGGGGAAAAACTACCCCCCTGCACTTGCGGTGGCAAATCACTGGGATTCGGTGGTATATTTTGGCTCATCGTTTTTTATTCCTTTGTTTAAGTCAGATACCGGCGTGATAGCTTTACAAAGAAACTTATGCTAGTCAACATTTTGGGATATACATTTAAATAGAAATTTTGTCCGAAATTACGTAAGACGCTGTAGCTTCAGCATAGCGATTTTCGTCTATCGAATCATCTATTGGTGAGCCTCTTGCGGTTCAACGACGGGGTGTGATTGAAATAAAATGTAGTAAACCGCGATTCTAGAGCCTGCGGTCGAGATTTTTTTTCGCAAGTGACATTTATCGATCACCGAAGTCGGTCACCCATACTAGACGGCCGTTGCTGTCGCGAGCGATTCCGAATCCAACTTCCGTGAAACGTTGGTTGAGCATATTTTTTCGGTGTCCATCCGAACGCATCCAACCCTGCACGACTTGTTTTGCCGTCGTTTGGCCCGCGGCAATATTTTCACCGATAGCTATTTGATCATAGCCGGTTCTATTAACGCGTGAGCTTACCGTGCCCTTGGCGGTATGGCTGAATTTACCTGACTTGGCAAGATATTCGGCGTACTTTTGAGCTGCGATGGAGAGTTTGACGTTATGTTGGAGCGGAGGCTTGTTTCGGCCTAATCTGGCAATGTTATGTAATTGCAGGAGTTCTAACCGAGTTTGATTGGAATCGGGTTTCGCTTTGTCGGCTCCGAAAATACATGGAGCAAACAGTGGAGTAGAAAGAAGTATCACGTGGAGGATGAGCAGATTTGAGAGTCGCGACATAAGAGACTTCCTGAGCTATGAGACAAGTGGTACCACGAAGGGGCTCAAAGACGAGTCTAGCACGCGAGCTTGAGCGAAAAAAGCATTTTTCCGAACGGAAATAGTGAGTCAGTTTAATTTGAGTCGACCAAACAGGAGTACTCAGTTTTTTATGCGCGAAGTGGGTGAAAGTGTCGCGTTTTAGGCAAAGCGGAATGCGTTCTGTCCTCGACCTATTAAAGTTTCACCCGTAACCGCAGCGCAGCGAAGGTTAGGGTTGCCTGGTACAAGCGTGAGAGCGATTGGTTTTCCCGGCAGATATTTACCCTATGCATGCGACAAGCGAATCAACTTTCGTCGGTACGGCAGTAGGACAAAAATTTTTTTGGCTTGATGTCTAGTCGTGTTTAGTCCCGGTCATTTAATATTCGAGAGTTTGCTACGTAACGTTTGGTCTGAAGCTCTCGATTTCATCCTAGCGGTGATTTCAAGAATGTAGAAGCTTATATGAACCAAACCATGTGAAAGGCGTCTAGATCTTCGGAACGCGACGAACAAGGTCGCGATAAAAGGATCAAGATAAGCAACCAAGCAACGGATATGAGAATATGACCGCGATACGATCAAATGACTTTCAGTCGGACCTGACCGAACGAGTCAATGGACGAACAGCGGATATAGCGCTACGAGGCGCAATCATATTGGTTCTGAATTTGCAGCGATGGTAATACCTGGCCACACTAGCGAAGTTGCGTTAGCGAACCCGGTGTTTCCCAAAAGGCACCGGGTTTTTTGTTTGCATTATTCCTGTTAGATTCCAATACGCGTAACGTAATTAAACAAAGCATTACCAACAAAGTACTCGACGGAAATCTCTGATAGCAGGTTTCGAATGCCAGTTGAGTCACGAAGAAAATACATGGGCTTGCCGATGGTTCGGCGCACTGATTTGCACCCAGCGCAGGAGGGTTCGACTCCCTACGGGTCCACTTGAGAAAAGCTTTAAGTTTCAAGGTTAGCGATTTAGAAAATACAAGTTAGATCAAATGTTGAATTGTCCTTATGATTGAGCCAACAAAATTGCGTCCGTGGTGTAGTGGTAACACGGTTCATTGCCGATGGGAAGACGCGAGTTCGATTCTCGCTGGATGCACTGTGCAGGGCAAATTTCAGATGGCTGATCCCTGCTCTATTGGGTCGTAAATCACGTTGTGGTGGAAATGGTAGACACGCGATGCTCAGAACATCGTGCCAGTAAGGCATAGGAGTTCGAATCTCCTCATCGTGACTTTCTAAAGTGTCAGTGGGCGTTTAAAAAACGTACGTTCGAGAAAATAGCTCTGCGGACCAGGCTCCAGTTGTCCTGAGGAGCCAGAAGAGGTCAAACGGTCAGAGGTGGCCAGTTTTTCAATCGCGCAATGTCGGATGACTGTAAAAAATTAAACGTGCGATGCTCGGTTGAAAGCACTGGATTATGTTCGCATCTATCGCAGCGTAGTGAATCACCATGTTTCGCTTGAGATTTGCTCTTCCAGACAAAACCCCTGCGCGGTTTTCAAATCGGAGCGTTTGTCAAGGTTATATCTCGGCATCGTTCAGGTAGGGTTGCGTGCAGCATCGATTTCCAAGCGAACGCCGATTTAGAGAGGGGAGCAGCAAGATCAAAGGTTTGCGCTAAAAAAAGTTCGTTCATTGTGTTCGTCGTAATCCTCCGTTCTAAGAAAATGACGCTCATTGAATTTTTAAGCCTTGAAGCGACAAGTTATCACCTCTTCGATACTCCCAAAGAACGTATGCGGTCTTAGAAGCGTGGCTTGCAGCGATAACGGGAAAGCTGGCATTGGTTCCGATCCGCTCACTACGGGTACTGTCCGATCTTTTGAGCATAAGATCACCTTCGCGCTTACTGGTCCAGACTTCGAGAAACCTATCGCCATCGCTCGCGATCCAAGGTTGCTCGCCAGTACCGAGCATGGTTTCAGCACTGCTGTCCACGCTGGCAAGGAAGAGCGTCCGGTCGCGTCGCCACACCGTGGCGATCTTGTTGTTATCCATCGACAGCATCCCTCCGTCCATCGGGCAAGCATTAAGTTGCCAACTCGTTTCGCCGAGGCGAACTGCATTTCCAAATGTAGCACCGCCATCTGCTGAGGAGACAAGATACATATCCCTCTTTCCTTTGAGCGAATTGCGGAAGAGAACATGAACTGAATTTCGTTCTGCAATGATCGATGGATGGCAGCATTCGCAAATGCTGCCATCGGGCGAACGGTAGACCAACTGATTCTTACTCCAAGTGGCCCCATTATCGACTGATTTGGAGGCGAAAAGTTGAGTTCCTTTTATACGAAGGTCGAGCCAAACGCACCATAACGTTCCATCGTCACTTGCTGTCATCGCGTGCAGGCCCTCTCGAGCGGAGGCCGCAACGTCATTGACTTTTATCGGTCCTTGCCAATTTTTTCCGGCATCGTGTGAGTGGTATACCAATACGTCTCCATCGGCGCCTTTGCCACGGGGGCCTCCGATAGCACTTATGACAACCGTATCGCCAGAAAGTGCAATGCGGGGGCCTCGCCGCATCCCTAGCGATAGGTTGGGAACTCGAAAAGCAATCTGCGGCGCAGGTTTTTTTTCCGCTTCAAGTTTACAGTAATAAACGTTATCACCAACACCGAATGTCACATGAACGGCACCCGTAGAGTCCACACACGCTTGCGGTTGTTTTGGTGATTTCTCGCCACTCCCCGACATAATCGTAAATGGTTCGGAACATATCGCCACAGCGGGAAGCAATGTTTGTAGTATTACCAGAAGAACTCTAGGCATTGGGTAAACTCGTTATTTCTTTTACTGGTCTATCACAGCTAAAAAGATAAAAATGTAAGAGTAGGTTTTTTTGCTTCTCGAGCTCAAAAAAAAGGATCGAGATGCTGATGTATCGTTCGCAGATGTTGTGTCCTCATTCCCAGCTTAGATCAATGTAAGCTATCAACAACAATATCGATTCGCGGCCCTACATGTTTTTCGAGCGACACCGCTAATGGATACGCGAAAAATGTTGGTTCTTCGATGAGCTTTTCATTTTTGAGCTTTACATAAAAACTGGTGATCGGGCCTTCATGTTCTGAGTCGGGGCCCTGAAGGTCGGTCCTTGATCCCCACGATGCTACATCTTGCCAGCGAAAATCACTGGAGCGGTATGCGATTTTCGGCAAATGATGTACTCCCTCTTCCGTTAATAACAGGCGACGCCGCGAAAGCCTCAGGCAGAGAGACAAAAGAACAAGGATACCGGTGCTTACAAAAAAGAATCCGCTGGTCTGTTGATCGACTAGAGCTTTATCCGAGAAGGGTTTTAGTGCTAAATCAGGCAGCCAAGGCCGCCAGTAAGATGTACTCGCTAGAAAACCGGTAAGCGCTGCGGCACACAATAAGAATTGTGCTTCCTTCTTTGTTTCGATGTCATCTACCAAGGTCATGATATCAGCTCTGTGAGATTGTTCGATGCATCGGAATGGCGTGATAGGATCGGAGTTCAGAAACCTTTATCGCCGCTGATGTTTGTCAGTGACTTGATTGCATCAACATGTTCGGTAGTCCCTAGTGACGATGATATTTATAGCGTTGGCCAGAGCCACTTCAATTTCCAAATCTCAACCGCGGCACGAAAACCGTAATTTTCCAGCGACTTGGGCTGCCTAAATTGGTGAATCTGGATTCAGTCGTGTCGGTAAGTTCGAAAAAATAGGATCAAACGTTTCAGGAGCAAAATGTAGTAACTTAGTAATCGCCAGTTCACGCGTTTCAAGCGGGGCCTCGGCCACTAGATGAAAACTTTTTTAGTCGAACCAAAATCTATTTGAAGCATCTATGTTTGTATGCAGAGTTTATCCTGCTTTATTGTCTTGGCTTGGTACTAGTCGCTCTCTTTCGCGATGTTTTGATTCGGGAAAAATGGTGTCACGATGGCTCATTGACGTTCTTCAACCGGATTGGCTTTCGGCTTTGTACCTGCTAGTTTTTAAGCGGGGGCCGAAGATCGTCTGTTTACGAAGGAGGTCCTCGTGGATCGTTCTCTTGCCGGCAGGTCGGCAGGGGCTGTTCGCTTGTGGGCTGCTTGGTACATCAAACGACGCAAGCTTGAGCAGATTGGCGTTGAGCAACTGCTTCAAGAAGCGATGCGCGAGCAAGGTAAGTATGCCGGGGTTACGAAAACCAAAATCCGGCATGCTGCCTCTCGCTTAATTGCTAGCGGCGTGGCTAAGTAGTTCGTGCGGCCATGGGAGCAGCTCTGACAGGGCAGCTCCCAACCAACTGAATCAGATTCGGAGCTTGCCGAGGCTTGGCGTCAGAAGTCGGCATTTTTCTATATTGATGGTACCGAGCTATCTCCCCTGCCCTCTCCCTGGCGGAATCACTAAAGCTACGGAGTCTCTCGGCTCCACTTCACATTCTTCAGCCGCACCAGCGGCCGATTAGCCGATAGCGTTAGCTTCGGTTTTATTGTTCGATCTGTACGGCTGTGAATATGTATCACTGGGCCGCCGCATAATCAAAACCCAATAGGTTACGATTTAGAAGCTTCCGATGACTGAATATGATTCCGGCTTCAGCCGTGAGCGAGAAATTCCGCAAAGCGAATTCTGAAATCTTTCTACTGGGTGAAACACGCAATTAGACCTGAGGAGTACGGGTGATTGGCATGCTTTTTGCTAACGCTTCAACAGTGAAAAACGGTTTACAAGATCGAGTTAGATTTAGGTACCGACCAAATAGTTCGAGAGACCCAGCCGGCGTCAAAACTGGCTCAAGTGTGAGGAGCTAAAAAGTGTATTTCATCAAACGCTACTGGAAACAAATCTTTTTTAGCATTTTGGGTGGAGGTTTGTTTTTGACTAGCCTCGCGCTCGCTTCAGGTGGATTAATGAGCAGTCATCTGTTCAGTGATAAGCCCTATACATTTCTCGAATGGATCGTAATCATTCTGGTTTTAGTTGAGGTGTTTCCTTTACTCTTTATGCCAAACCCAGACATTCTTGTACTAGCAATATTGCTGTGGTTATTCAAAGGTTGGGCCCTTGGTTTCGGCGTTTGTCAATTGTTCCGAAAATCGTTGCGCTTTGAAAGTAACATACGGGCATTTTTCTGGTGGTACTGTTTCGGCAGCTTACTTGGGTGCGCACTTTTGTCGCTGATAAGTTTGACCTGTTTGCTTGATCTCAATCAACCAGATACTCGGGGACGAGTTGCATATTTTTGTGGTATGAGTTTCTTGTACTCAAGTGCATTACTCATTCCAGTGGTAATCGTGTCAGGCTCGTTAAGCTTTTTGCGATGGGTGCACGCACGGAAGCTAGGTGTGTATTTGTCGTCACATGAGCGTATAGAGTAGTCATCGCCTCGCAGTGAGCGAAGTTCACGGCGCGCAAGCGAGATAATTTTGGGGCTGGCCGCGATAAGCGTGGTTACCGCCACTAACCTTTGGAGGTTTTGATTAGCCGATGGCGTTAGTCACGGTTTTCGCATTCGGTCAGGGTAGTCGTTGCCGTTTACCCTGATGTTCACCATGCTGTAAAGTGGCATCGGTAGAGATGTGACCTAATGGAGCGGTCCAGTGATCAATGTCGACGCTAATACCAATCGAACGCGAAAGTCGCAGCTAACGCGGTCGTCTGATCGGCTGCTATCGCTCGAAATCGCGATGCTCCCAGCAGTCCATGTAAATTAATTATACCGCCAAGGATCCATCAGGTTGTTTGTCGGTTGTTATGTTTGTCTGCAAACATAAATGAACAATCACCGAAAAGAAAACGCTGCTGATTTCAAAAGAGGAGATAATTTTCATCTAGCTTCGCTTATGGCTTGGGTGGCTCTTGAGCAAGCTCGGCCTCCGGGATAAGCTCAATCGTCACCTTAGCGTCCTTGAGATATTTATCAAAAAAGTTCTTCAGTAGTAGCAACACGGATGGCTTGCTAAACGAACCGCCGCCATGACCAGCGCCTGGAAACTTTTGTAACCAAACGGGTGCTCCTTTTTTCGTCATCGCTTCTGCAAACTCTTCACTTTGCGCGTAGGGTACCAGCGCATCGTGGGTACCATGGAGCATGAGTATAGGTGGCGAGTTTTGGTCGACATAAGTAATCGGGCTCACTGCGGCAGTCTTCTCCTTATCGGAGAGATTCGAGCCGATCAATTCCGAATAAGGGTCGCTGGGTGTGTTAAATTTGAAGATGTTTTTCACGTTCTTGTCTTTATCAGCTTGTTCGATGACTGATGCAAAATTCTTGGGCCCGAAAATATCGCAGACGCACTGTACGGCATCGGACTGCTCCTCATTTTCGCCGATAGCAGCAAATAACTTTTTGCCACCGGTTACTCCGACCAAAGCAGAAAGATGACCACCGGCGGAGCCCCCGATGACGCCGACCTTATCTGAATTGATGTGATATTGTTTCGCATTGGCGCGTAACCAGCGAATCGCGGCTTGGCAATCTTGGATTTGGGCTGGAAACTTGGCCTTTTGGCTGAAGCGATAACCAATACTGGCAAGAACATAGCCGTCGGCAACCCATCGCGTATCGCAAGGATGCTTGCTACCGCCCATCCAACCGCCACCATGAATGTGCACGATGAGTGGAAGCGGTTCCCGGGGTGGTGTTTCGGGATAGTAAATATCAAGTCGTTGCGCCGCATCGCCATCCTTGATATACGGTACATCAAACTCCCAGGTGATTCCCGGGGGGAGTTTGATTTTGGGTTTTGGTTTGTTCTCAGGTTTGTCCTGGGCAACCGCTAGCGGCGGTAAGTAACTGGCGGACGTCAAAGAAACCAGCAAGCATAGTAGACCGACAAGATTACGCATTTTTGGGAGGAGCATGGAAACGTCTCAGTAAAGCGTTCGAATGTTTTTAACAACATGGAGAACCTGGAGGCATAAGTATGTCAGCTAGCAACTCGTGCGTCTACTGAGGTACTGAATCTTTAGCGTGCTCGCCTTGGCCTGCCCTACGCGGGCTGATCGGCCGCGGGCGCGGCTTGCGGTCACACGCGATGGGCCTGGCCAACGATAACTATTCACGCGTGCAGCGTTGGATCGCGAAAACCGCAGCTAACGCTGTCGGCTGATCGGCCGCACACACGCAGCTGTCGGTCGCGATGATGCGTCATCATGGTTCATGAGGTATCGCAAAGCGAATTACTTGATTGCGATTTGAGTATTCATTTATACCAATTTGATCAACAAAACCTATCTCACCACCCTCGTTTTCCCATCTATCAATCTCTAATCGCTTTTTTGATTCAGCATCAGGTTCAAGGTTTCGGCTGCCAAAATCAGATAGCGAAACTACAATGTCCAAGCTTGCTGCAAGATCTGGTTGAGCGAAATCAGCATTAGCTTCTCCTGAGGTTGGATTAGCTCGAGCGCTGCGTCGTTTGGGCTGATCGCGTTGAGTGGGCCGCGTCGGATTCATGATGCTATTACGACTTTCTGTATACGTCGCTCGTCGAGAGCCGAAGCGATGAGCAGAAACTCGCGAACATTTTCGGAAGTCAAGAGACCGACCATTTTTTCCTGTTGCATTACGGGAGCGGTCAAACAACACTCGGATTCTTGAACGCGTGTTAGGGCAGCGTCGAGCATGTCGTCGGCATCCACGGATAAAAAGTCGCGACGCATTACATCACCTACCAGTGTTTCTTCCCCTTGTTTTCGTAACGCAATCATCAACTCGCGACTGGACAGAATACCAACCACGATGCCATCTTCAACAACTGGAAAATCTTGCTGAGGGGTCGCTAGCAGAAGATCGATGGCATGTTGCAGCCTATCGCCAGGCCTAAGCGAATTAAACTCAGTCAACATCGCTCGCTTCACGGGGATGCCAGCTAGTGCCGACTTAATCGTCGCCATACTCGCTTCTTGCGTGGCACCAATCCAGACAAAGAACGCGATGAAGATTAAAAATGGATTGATGAAGAAGCCAAGTAAGGCGAAGAAAAAAGCCATCGCTTGCCCAATGCTCGCAGCGATAAGTGTGGCCTTGGCATATTCCAATCTTGTGGCCAGTATCGCCCGCAGTACCCGTCCACCATCCATAGGGAAGGCTGGAAGCATGTTGAAGACAACCAAGACGATATTGGCAATGAGTAACCGATGGAGAAATGGTCCGCTGCTTACGCTTAGTTGTTCTAATGACGCAAATGCTTCCGAAAAATGAAGCGAGGCAAACAGAACTGCAGCAATGACAGCATTCACGGCTGGTCCTGCCAGCGCAATCCAAAGTTCTTCGATTGGCTTTTCCGGCATCCTTTCCAGTCGTGCCACACCTCCGATTGGCAGTAGCGTAATGTCCCTCGTCTTGATGCCATATCTGGCCGCCATTAGTGCATGCCCGAACTCATGGAGCATTACGCATGCAAAGATTGCCAGGATGAATCCCACACCTTCCAGCGTTTTCGCAGCGCTGTGTCCCGCTGCATAGTGACTCAAAACGATAAAACTGATCAGAATTAAGAACGTCGCGTGGATGTAGACGCCAACACCATAAAATTCACCCAGCTTCAATGACCATTTCATAATATGGCTTGTTCCATTTCATCTAATCGATCAGCCGCATTGCGTCTGAGTATCGTCTTTGAGGGAAACGACGCTAAATCTTGCCTCAATGCCGTAATGCAACGAGTCAACAACGGCAAGTGGTTAAGCGAATGCAGGACACTGCACGAGCTTTAGTCGATTCGAGCGA
>JBIKMB010000001.1:0-75698 GCA_044359485.1 Pirellulaceae bacterium
ATGAGTTGAAGTTTTAACCACACCGCGGATGACCGCATTCAATCCAGGGCAATCCCCTCCACCGGTCAAAATTCCAATTCGATGGCGTTGTGACATGAAGGACTCCTCGTGATGGATGTTTGTGTTGGATGTTCCGTTCGCTACAGCGGCGGTGCTGATCGGGCGAAAAGCGATTCGATGCCAAGAGTCGAGCGTCGCTCAGCAATGGTTCGAAATGGTTTCGAGCGGGTTTATTCCAAGCTGGATATTACGGATTATGATCATAACAGTTTATCGGGGCCATGAGTACACAGCGGCACGGGATCCCATTATCATTCTCCCTCAGGAATCTTCGCTAGCTGGAGTCTTTACATGTTTGATGCCCGAGTGATTGCCATTGAGAGTGCCGAGGACCCTCGGTTGGAGCCCTTTCGGGACTTGAGAAATCGCAATTTGACTCGCGTCAGTCGGCGATTTGTGGCGGAAGGCTGGAATGTTATTGAAAGGCTTTTGCGAAGTGAATTCGAAACCGAGATTGTGCTCTGCTCTCCGAAATATGTGGATCAGGTTACGCGCGTATGGCAGCGTCCGGGCATCATTTATTTGATGGAAGATGATAAGTTTCCGCAGCTCGTCGGATTTAATTTCCATCGCGGAGTTTTAGCCTACGCCAAACGTGCCCAATACGATTGCGTTGAAGCGTTGGTAAGTGATTCAGGAGCAATTCCCAAGTTTGCTCTGTGGTGTGGGGTCATGGGAGTGCAGGATCCGGAGAATTTGGGAACGATTCTGAGGACCTGTTCGGGCTTAGGGATCGAGCGAGTGTGGATCGGCCCAGATTGTTGTGATCCCTTTTCACGTCGTGTACTGCGAACTTCGATGGGAAATTCTTTGAAGCTTAAACTGGTCGGTTCGGAAAATGCCGCTTGCGATTTGAAATTGCTGCAGGCCGCCGGTGGCTTTCAGATCTTCGCATCTTCGTTGACCGACGACGCGAAGTCGCTTTCCGAGGTGAGTTGGAGCGAGAGGTCTTTGATTCTTTTCGGAAACGAAGGGCACGGTTTGCCGATTCCCATTCAAGCGGCCAGCGATGTAAGACTAAAGATCGATATGTCTCTGGGGACCGACTCATTGAATGTATCGGTGGCCGCGGGCATCATTTTGCACTATGCCGCGCGGCTGGCTCCAGTCCCCTACAATCGATAACGTGTGGCCTTAGAACCAAGCGGAACTTAACCACCTGCCGAATCCGTGTTTGTGGTTGGATTCACTGGGTTGCCTACCGCTGCGGTTTCGGATGCCGGTTGGGAGCCCTCCGATGCGGACTTCGCGGTTACTTCCTCTTTCGACTTGACTTCGGGGAGCTCTTGTGGTGGCGAAGTTTCCAAAAGATCGATCTGATCGATGTCTGTTTGATCGACCGTGTTTCGCAAGATCAAGTAGATGGCCGTCGACGCAGTAAAGAAATAGCTGAAACAAAAAGCACGACTGAGGTAAAACGCGGCATTGTTGCCGATGATCATCCACAGCGGCATATTTTCGGCCGTGATCAGTCCGATCGATTCAGCTTGGCTTGCTCCCGCCCCCCAGATATATGTTCCGGCGATAAAGCTCCAAACAGTTGCTATTCCATAATACAGTGCAGTCTCTCCCGCCAAGCTGATCGCCTGCGCAATGAGGACCGCGATCAACATGGGGATTGGAGCTTGCGAGATGTAAGCGAAGCCCCGCGAGAAGCCTTCGAAACCATCCGCCTTTTTCTCGGTTGCAACCGCCGAAAACAGCAAGGGTAGACCGAGTGCCCAATTCATCGCGACGCGCGTGATCGGAAACAATAGCAGCAACGCGGGGATCATCAGAATCGATGAAACCAATACGCCGATCGATCCGAGTTTGGCCAGTGCACCGATCAGCCAGACGACTGCCAGCAGAGCGAGGATGATGCCAATCGGACTAAGCAGGGCTAGCACGAAGGAAATCCAACGATCGCGGACGACTTTCCAAGTTGCTCCCCATTCTTCTGTCGAGCGGGTACCGAGTTCAACAACCGACCGCCGCGCAATCCACCCGCCGATCGCACTCCAGATAAGCAGGCTGCCTAGAGTTCCAAAGGAAATGGTCGCCGCCTTAGTCCAGCTCCAGGATTGACCGCTGTAAGCCCCCGTTCCAGCAACATTGCTGAACGGTGTGAGCCATTGTCGCCATACGCCGACGTAACCGGTGTTGAGCGTGTTGCGAAGATCAAAATCCTGTGGCCCGACACTTCCCCAGTAAGTCACTGGTTCCGAGAACAACCGGCCACCCAATTCCCAAACTTGGTGGGTAAGTAAAACGCCCACCAGTGCCGGCAGCAACCAACTGCTTCGCCAAGCCAAAGGCAACGAGCGCATCAGCGGATACCAGCCTGTCAGGGATCGATACCAATCGACCTTAACAACCGGTACTACGGGGGGCTCGGGGCGATCGCTCATTTCTAATCCTTCTGCTTTCATGACATCCAGGTTCACGCCACTGCTCAAGAGTCTGACAAGCTTGCGTTGCGCTGGCAAGATAGAGAGGAAACTTGAGGCCATTTTTGGTTTTTTCGGAACTTTTTTCGAGTCGCTATCTTGGACACTTGGGATTTGAGTTTTTTAGATTTGCACAAAAATTAGGCAGTGATATCGCTGCGCGTTTTGGGGCAGTGGTTGCACGCAATTTGGGCACAGTCGAGTCAAGCGACGTAAATCAAAGCTATCAAACAGTTTATGAGGAGGCCGTTGACCAGGCTTGCATGATGGACTCGTACCGATCGCGGAGGTCGGTGATGCGGACCGAGAAAGCTCGAGAGGAAGCCTCTCAGTGGAACTCGGCCGATGGAACGTTCGATTAGGGGAAATCCCTCGGGCGTCCGCAGGTCAGGATTTAGGTATTTCTTTAATGCAATGGAATGAACCACATGCAATCATCAGACGCATTCGGATCGGCACCCAATTCTTTGGCAAGCACAGAAGGCGCTCCTCGTTTCGAAACCCAAGAGCCGAACATGGGCAATTCGCTCACCGGTCTGGCTGCTCGCGCAGATAACGAGAAGAAGCGTTTGGCCAGCGAGTTGGCCAATTTTGAAATGATGGCCAAAGAGGCTCGCGAGAAGCTAGTCATGGGTGGTGACGTTGCCAGTCGAGCCGCACAGGTTTACCAGGTCGCTCAGCAGCTCTTTGCCGCCGCGCCTACTTGGATGGCCTTTTACCGCGAGATTCTGAGTTTGACCGGGGTCGCTTGCCAGTTGTTTCCCAAGGACGAACTGCGTCAATTTGAGGCGACTACCGAATTTTGCGAAATCCAAAAGATGATCACGGTACTGCGAGCCGGATCTTTGCCTGAAAACGATCCCATGGAATCGCTGCGCATGATCACCGTTCGGCTCCCCTTGTCGCTCCACAAAGCTTTGTGCGACGAAGCCGAAACACGCGGGGTCAGCGTCAATCAGCTCTGCATTAGCCGCTTGCTCAATGCGATTGCCGACGATTACATCCCCAATTCAAGCAAAGGCCGCCGGGGGCGACGACCTGGTCCTCAAGGTCCACGACGAGATCGTAGCGAACGAATGGAAGGGTACTCGGAAATGAACGGCAGAATGGATCGGCCAGAAGAGATGCTCGGAAACTAATAGAGCCTAAATGAGTCAGGCCAGAATTACCGAGACCAAAAGCCTATCCGAAAACCACTGGCCGACGGCGTTAGCCACAGATTTCATATAGGATCAGCCGATGGCATTGGCCGCGGCTTACATGTAGGAGCTGAGAGTCAATCCGATTTGCCATGAACCGCCTCGACGTTGGTCGCGGTTTCTGGATTTTCGGCTAGGCTCTAAATCCGGAACCGAAAAAGGTGCAATTGGCCGATTGCACCTTTCGGTACCTGGCGACAGGATGGGTTAGCGCTTGGAAGCTTTTTTCTTAGGAGCACTTTTCTTAGAGGCAACTGCGGTACTTCCCTGGCTGGTTTTCTTGGGAGAGGACTTTTTCGCAGCTAAAGCCTTGCTAGCTGATGCCTTTGCGGTTGCTTTGCCTGAGGATTTTGAGGCTGCAGCTTTGGTAGCAGAGCTTTTTGCGGAAGCGCCTTTGCTGGCTGAGCTTTTGGTAGAAGTCGATTTCTTGCTAGATCCGAAAACTTTCGACCAGCCGTCTGCGTACTTGGAATTCGTACCGACTCGAGTGATAGTCACTTTCCAATTCTCCTGAATAAAACTAAAACCAGCGTTGCGATAGGGCAATCACCGTGATTGCGATATCTGACTCGCCAGTGTAGATGGCCGAGACTTTTTTTGCGCGGCGAGCCGCAATGTCGATTTGTTATCGATTTCCGGCTTTGCGGTCAACCCTTAACCGTTCTTCATTATCTCGATTCGACAAAACAGTTCTAGTGCCAACTCCGTAGAACTCAGCGTTGAGTGGATAGCTCAGCAGGTTGAAAGGGAGGTGGTTCTGGAAGATGAAAGAAGAAGAGAATCACTGGTCCGGGAAACGTTGTCAATGATTCGTGATATGGAACGAGTTGCTCTGTCTCAAAGCGGCGGTATGCGGCCACCGCCGTTTTGTGGGCTGCACGAATACGTTCCACTTCACTCGGCTCCAGCGTTTCGGAAACCTTATCAAAAAAAATCGTCGGCTGTTCATTAGCGGGAAGTGGTTTCTGAAGAATGCCTTCGAGCGTCTGTGCGGCTCGGACTTGTTGATACCACAACCGTTGAAAAAGAAAGTTGCGGCGTTCGCTTTGCCATTGCCGCGCGAGATCTGCAGGCGTCTTGCGATCGGTTTGACTGGCGGGATCACCCGAGGAAGCTGAATGTTCTGAGTCCGAACCGGTCAGGTGTGCATCAATGGCCGCGTAGACCACGTTGAATTGGGCGGCCACTTCGGGCCAGTCTTTCTGGATTTGTTTTTCTCGGTCCGAGATTCTCTGATAGCAGAAAAGCCCCACTGGAATGGTGATGGCCGAGAAAAGTGTGAAGACTCCAATGACCATCGCAACTCGGCGGCCAGAGAGCCCCGGAAGCTTTTGAGACACTGACCCCACTTCTGTGGTGCTGGGCCCCGCGGGACCAAAGGCCGCTGGACTAGACACTGTGGAACTAGATTCTGTGGGGCTAGATACTGTGGGGCTATCTGTCTGGCTGGAGCGAGTTACATTATTCGGTGGCATATTGGGATCCATAGATGAATGGCGCAGGCAATTGGATTAAACTGGCGCCGACTTTTCTCTCCTTCCTTTGCGGAGTTCAACGATGAAGAAACACTTGGTCTGGCTTTTATGTTACGGATTGATTGGAATCATATCCACTTTTTCTGCAGGACGTACCATGGCACAAAATTATTTGGGACGAATCGAACGCAATGATCCCGCCTTCGATAAACTTCTTCCTCAAGATAGCCAATTGGAGATATTGGCTGAAGGCTTCACTTGGACGGAAGGGCCTTTGTGGAGAACTGACGATCGAGGTGGTTATCTCCTTTTCACCGATATTCCCAGAAATTCAATCTTCAGTTGGAGGAAAGGGGAGGGGATTAAGCTCTTCATGAATCCATCGGGCTACACTGGGATTGAGTATTATGGCCTGGAGCCGGGGGCTAACGGATTATTGCAGGATAGTCAGGGGCGTTTGGTGATGTGCGAACATGGTGACCGCCGTGTTAGCGTCTTGACCAACGGCGGAGGCAAAAGAACGCTGGTCGACAACTATCAAGGAAAACGGCTGAACAGTCCCAACGATGGGGTTTGTAAATCCAACGGTGACATTTATTTCACCGATCCTCCCTATGGATTGCCGAAACGTTACGACGATCCTCGACGCGAACTGGAGCATTGCGGTGTCTATCGAATCAGTCAAGCAACGGGTGAATTGACGTTGCTGTCCACGGCACTTGCTCGCCCGAATGGCATTGGTTTTTCGCCGGATGAAAAAACGTTATACGTCGCTCAGTCCGATCCTGAAAATCCAATCTGGATGTCGTTTCCTGTAAAGGACGATGGAACACTCGGCGAAGGTAAAGTTTTTGCTTCGGCCAAAGATCGAGTTATCAAAGATCCTGGCCTACCCGATGGCATGGCGATCGATCGGGATGGAAATGTCTGGGCTTCTGGACCTGGAGGTATTTGGGTCTTTTCACCTGCAGGCAAGCTTCTAGGGAAGATTTTCACGGGCGAGCGAACCAGCAACTGCACCTTTGGCGAGGATGGCAAGACATTGTTTGTAACGGCAGACACATACCTCTGCCGAATTCGCACCTCGGTGATTGGTACCAAAGTCGCTGGCGTCAAGTAGCTTGACGGGCAATGTTACAGCGGCCGCGAATCACCCGAACGGTTTCTCATACCGGTGGTTGGTTCGCTGTGTGAATAATCAAATACAAACCATTTATCATTTTCACGATAGAGTGTCAGAGTAATAAATCGAGGGACTCGATACGACTGACCATCGACGGTGAGGGCCACGAAGACGTTGAATTCCGCAACGGCTCGTGGCCTTTTTATTTTCGAATCGATATCGATGGTGCGTATAGTGGTCACGCGGGCTTCGCTGAAACGATATTTGGGCAATTCGCTGCGGGCTGATTGAATCGAGTTTTGGGCCGCTGGATGAATGGCTGCAATGACCTCTTCCACTCGATTGTTTTGCAGATGTTCGGCAACTTCATCCAAACGCAATTCGATCTCTTCTCGATAAGTCACGACATAGTTTTCGATCATCAACATGACCAAGGTCAGTAGCGTCGCGCCGCCGGCTGACCAAGCTGCGTATTTGTTGGCCGTATTGAACCAAGCCACCGTCGAGATAACGATAACAAACAAGCCGCTCAGCCCCACATACATCGGGCTTTCAAAGAGGAAGTTCATGCGCATCTCCTAATTCAGTCGAAGTGGTGGGGCGACATACGCAGGATCGAGTCCGTTCCGCAGTCCTCAATCAACCACCCTTGTCTTCTCTAAGATTTTTGAAGTAATCTCGAGTCTGATCCCGACGAGAGCGAGGTAGATTTTCACTTTCCAGAGCTTCGGCATCCTCTAGGACCGAATTTTCGACTGCAGCTTTGACATCTTCGCGAGAAACACCTTTCTTGTTGGCGCCCCCGACTTTACCTCCAAAAACGGTTTCCCCTTTTTGCATTTTGTCGCGCAGTTGGGATTCGTAAGTATCTGTTGCATTTTCTTTTTCGGGGCGGTCTCCTGCCCCTTGTCCCTCTCCCAGGCTCTCACTTTCGCCGTCTCCTCCTTTGCCTTTACCCCCTTTGCCTTTCTTGCCGCTTCCCTCACTCTCCCCTTTACCTTGGCCGGATTTAGAGCCTTGGTTCTGGCCATCTTTGCCGGTTGAGCTATTGCCTTCTTGGCATTTCGAACAACCTTCGCCATTGCATTCGCCACATTTCATTGAGTCTTTACTCTGCTCAAATTCTTCGAGCATCTGATCGAGTTCATCGGATTCCTGGGCTTGTTCGGAAAGTTCCTGCAACTGTTCCGAAAGTTGTTCTAGTTGATTGGCGGCTTCCGCGGAGTTACCGCTTTGCATCTTTTCTTTAGCATTCGCCAACTGTTCGGCGATCTCCTGCAGTTTGTCCATCTGGGCCGCGCTGTTTTCCATCTTATCGAGTTTGTTTTGCAGTTCGGCAGCCTGCTGTGTATCGCCGGCATTTTTGGCTGCTTCCAATTTTTTCTCGAGTTCTTTTTGTTGAGTTGCATTCTTCTCGACAGCCGCTTTAAGAGCTTTTTCCATTTGCTCTAGCTGCTCGGCAAGTTTTTGTTTTTCTTCGGGACTCAATTGATTGTTGAGCAACTTATCTTTTAATTGATTCACTTGTTCGCGGGCGGCTTCAAAGTCACCTTGTTCCATGGCTTTGGCAAGTTCCTCTGCTGGGCCATCGGTGAGATCCTTGAGTTTGTCCAAGTTCTTTTGCAGATTTTCACCCGATCCAACTTCTTTGCGACGTTCTTCCATTTTCTCTTTGAGATCATTCAGTTTCGACAGAACTTCCGACTTCTCAAGCGTTCCTTGCTTTTGCAGTTTTTCAAGTTCCCCTTCGAGTTGTTTAAATAGTTCCGCGGTTTCGTTGAGTCCTTTTTCCTCGGCCTCCAACCGTTTTTTTCGCAATTGATCAAGCAGCGGAGTGGTAGCGTTCTTGACTTGAGTGGCAGTGGTTTGGTTTTGCTGTGCTAGTTGCTGTTGGCTTTGCGATACGGGATCAGGTGCAAACCAAAACACGGCCAAGCAAATTGCGGGAAGTATTGGCCACAGGGCGGATCGCTTGAATCGAATCGCGAACTCGTCGCGCAAGTCAAGCATTTCACTCGTACGAGCCGCATCGGCCAGAAGCGCTTCGCCAAGCGGTGACGTTGTATCGTGGGATTGAATCATCAATGCAGATGAAAGGCGTTCCTTGAGTCTATAGCGACGGTCGATTTCGATGGTCGCATGCAATAGACTTGGGTTGCTTCGAATTGCCCAAACGATTGAGTGGGCTAGCGTCGCTAAGACGGCGACTAAAACACTGCCGATAAACCATTGTGTTCCGTCGATACCAATCGGCCAAAGTTTACTGATCGCAATCGCGATCCCCGCCAAGCTCAAGTACACGAGCAGGTATTTTGGGACGGCATCTAGCAGACCATTAAGCATCATTCTTCTTCGGGCTTTTCGGCCGATCTTTTCGATCATCAGCGTCATGGTATCTACCTAAACGAATTCCGCGAAGTATCCATCTATGAATTATAGGGGAAATGAGCAAGTGTCGTAAATAAAAAAAGGGGGAACCTTTCGGTTCGCCCCTCATATTTCTCTTTCCCTGTTGGGCTGAGTTTAGAAGATAGCCGCTTCGGCGTCTGCGGCGATATCCTCGTCTGGATTGTATGGATGGAAGTTTCTGGCTACTCGTTTAGCAACGATTCCCAAGAAGACGCGGCGGAAGGAGTTTTCATCGGTGCCTGTGGTAGGCTGGCCTCCCATGCTGGGGAATGAAAAGTTCTGCATCGGGGGCGCTCGATAAATCGGCTTACTCCCCTTCCCCACTTCATAAACGGTAGTGAAACAATCGCAACGGCCTCGATAAAGTGTTTCACCTTCTTTGAGTTCCAAGCCGATCAATTCCACAGCGACCACATAGTCCGCTTTGACCCCCTTGCCGATCGCTTCATAATCGACGTCTTCCCAGTCTTGTTCATTGGCCCAGCGTTCGACTTGATTTTGCGGGACTAGTTCGATGTCCTTAACTTTCGCGGAAAGGATTTCTCGAATGTTTCGACCCAGAATGACCACGGGCATGTCGTTCATCCCCGATTCACTGTTAACCACTACGGCGACCCGTTTTCCCACCAGTTTGTCGCAGGGAGCTGGAACGTCTCGACCATGTATAATGTGCATGAGATTGGCGACTAAAGAGACGCAACCCGTGCTCGCAAAGATCGAAATAAACAGCATTGCTGCGAAAGTAAAGGACCCGGATGGACCTAATTTCGACAAGCGAAGATAGGGCGAAAACGTTTGAAACATCCCTGTTTCCCCAATCGATTGACAGTGTAATTCTCAAATCGATCCAGCAAACCATCCATTCAGAATAAAGGCCTTCTGTACTGAATTTGCCAAATCCAGAAAGTAGCGATAACAAATAAAACCAAGCAAAGCCAGAGCAAAGTGAACCGGCTGAGCCAATTATTCGTGGTAGGCACTCCTGTCCAAGCTCTCCAGAGGCAGATGGGAATTGCCAGCATTGAAGTCAGTCCAAGGAGGCCACCGCCGGGATTACTTTGAAAGGCCGAGGGTAGGTCGGCGTGCAGCAGATGGCTCCACGAGGTTGTCATTCCGCACATGGGGCAGGGGATTCCCCAGAGAACAATAAAGGTGCATTCTGCGAAACCGAGTTGGAGATGTGTGCCATAGCCGCGTGGGTTGGGTTGCAGATTTCCGGCGATGATGAGCAGGGCCGATAAGGCAAGCGAGAGCAATACCAGAAAAAGACGCAACCACATCGGTATGCGATCGACATTCGCAGGAGAAGATTCGGAACTAGGAGAATTCGGTGTCATCTTCTCGAACCATTATTCTGCCTACGGCGACTGCCAAACCGGTGGAGCGACAAGCATCGACCCAAGTTGCCGATAATCGAACGTCTTGACTGGCAACCGGAAAACTCACTGGATTCAAAGTTAAAGTCGCTTCGAGGACCGCATCAATCTTGCGTCCCAAGATGCTTTCGAAAGGTCCAGTCATACCGACATCGCATTGAAAAGCGGTCCCCTTGGGTAATATCTGCTCATCGGCGGTAGCAACATGGGTATGAGTCCCGAGAACCGCTGTCACTCTGCCATCCAATAAGCGCCCGAGCAGTTGTTTGTCGCTGGTCGCCTCGGCATGAAAGTCGATCACAACAAAGCGCTGAGAGGCGGTTGGCAGATCTCGGGCCTGCGATGCTATGGAAGCTTCATGCTGTTCAATTTCCTTAAGCACTCTTTCGGCAGCATGAAACGGGCAATCGACCGGTTTCATGAAAACGCGTCCGATCAAGCTGACAACATAGAGTCGATTGCCTCCAGGCAGTTCTACTGCTTGCCAGTATTTACCGATGGACGAAGGGGGAAAGTTAGCGGGGCGAACAATATTGGATTTTTTTTGTAGAACGTCCAGAATTTCCCGTTTGCGATAGATATGATCCCCCATGGTGATCATATCGACGCCCGCATCGATCAGTCGCTGATAATCTTTCAATGTTAAGCCCGAACCGTCAGCCGAATTCTCCGCATTGACGATAAGTGCGGACAAATGCAGTTTCTGCTTCAGTTTACTGGCGATCTCGCAAGTAAACCGTGTACCCGGTTTGCCGACGACGTCGCCGACCAAAAGAATTCGGTCATGGCCTGGGGAAGGAGGTAACAGCACGTTATCGAGCGACCTCAGTAAAGCGAGCTTCTCGAACGACAGTGACTTTGATTTCTCCTGGATAAGTTAACTGCTGCTCGAATGCTTCAGCGATATCTCGGCAGATTTTGGCCGCTTTCGCATCATCGGTTTCGCGCGAATTGGCAATCACCCGAAGTTCACGACCTGCTTGGATCGCGAAAGCTTGCTCGACACCACTGAAACTCTTGGCAATCGATTCGAGCTCTTCCATACGCTTGATGTAACGTTCCAAAGATTCGCGGCGAGCACCGGGACGAGATGCGCTGCAGGCATCTGCGGTGGCGACAATCAGCGTGTAAGGAAAATCGGTCACCAATAGATCATGGTGTCCTAAGGCTGCATGCACGACTGTTTCATTCTCGCCATGACGTTTGAGCAAATCGGCCCCGATCTTGGGGTGACCACCCTCTAGTTCATGATCGGCCGCTTTGCCTATGTCGTGAAGCAAGCCGCAGCGCCGCGCCAAATCGCCATTGAGGCCTATCATTTCGGCCAGCATGCCCGACAGAAAAGCGACTTCAATACTATGTCGCAACACGTTTTGGCTGAAGCTTGTGCGGAAATGAAGTCGTCCCAGCATGTAAAGGACGCGTTCATGGAGCCCGTGAATATTGACTTCCTCAGCTGCTTCCTGTCCCTTTTTGCGAATGAACTGTTCAATTTCACTTGTGGTGGCTTGAACGATTTCCTCGATTCGCGATGGATGTATTCGTCCATCGGCGATGAGTTTATCGAGCGATTGACGGGCGATTTCGCGACGCACCGGATCGAAGCCGCTGACGATGACAACACCAGGAGTGTCGTCGATGATCACATCGATTCCGGTCGCCTTTTCGAAAGCTCGAATGTTGCGGCCTTCACGCCCGATAATGCGTCCTTTCATTTCGTCATTGGGAATATCGACCGTGCTGGTCGTTGAATCGGCGGTATGACCGGCGGCGTATCTTTGCATCGCAGTCAACAGAATTTCCTGCGACTTTTGATCGCACATTTCGGTTATTCTGCGTTCATGTTTCAGCAATCGAGCTCCGATTTCTTGCGAAAGTTCTTTTTCCAAAACTTCCTGAAGCTGTTTGACCGCTTCCTCTTTGGACATCCCGCTAACTTTTTGCAGCACTTGTTGCTGTTGCTGATAGATTTTTTCCAATTGATCGTTGCGGCGATTCGCTTCTGCTAACCGATCAGCTGCCTTCCGCTGATTCGCTTCAACCATCTTCTCTTGTTTTCTCAGATCGTCTCCCAATTGTTGAAGACTTTCTTCTCGGCGATCAAGCATTTTTTCCCGCTTGCGGGTTTCTTCCCGCTGAGCAGCCAGTTCGCGATCGATCGATTGCTGTGCAACCAATTGCTTTTCTTTCGATTCAAGCTCAGCCTGTTTTTGCAAATTGCTCGCATCGCTGCGGGCTTGATCAAGAATTCGTTTCGATTCCGAGGTCGCATCTTTTAAGCGGAGTCGGTCGATAACTTTAATTAAAGCAGCTCCCACGATGAGAGCCACGATACCCACCAGGATGGGAAGCAGACTACTGGGGGCTGTTTGAGCTAATAAGCAAAGCTGAAGCGAAAGATAAGTCGTCGAGAGTTCTTGGATGAAGAACTCGGTCATCAGAGGGAACAAAGAAATATTCACGAAAGAATCCTTTTGATTCCATCGTTACAACGTCTCCGCGATGCAAGATTTTGTGCAGTGGTGAGCTAAACTCAGATCCACTGCCTTGTCTTGCTTTTCAATTCACCTCGAATTTTGATTCGCCTCGAATTTCAAACCAACCTCTGATGCTGCTATCGCGCCACTGGCAACAACATCAGCAAGGCCATCCTACGCTTGGCTTATAATCCACCATCGCAAACAACGCACGTTCAAACAATTAGGGCACGAATGGTTCTCGCATCTACTGCGGTTACCAGATCTGACCCCACAGCCACGGTTAGCACCCGGTGATCCTTGTGGAGTCGATCGGGATCCTTGTGGAGTCGATCGGAGAAGCCAACGAACATTCTGATTGGAAATGATTCAGCCGCTTCAGTACTTCGTTTAACCTGGTCCGTCCGAGTACGTTGCTCGACGCCTGAGTCTCAATCAACCTCAATTCGATCGACTCTTGTACGGGCGACTTCTGTTCGGGCGACTCCTGTTCGGGCGACTCTCGTTCGGTCGGCTCGTATAAGGTCGACCCGAATTTTTCCCCTGCAGATTGGTGTGTCTGAAAAGCTTTGCTTTGAATGAAAGCATCCTGAAAACGCAAAGCCCAGACTGATTTGAGGGGGAGCGACCGAATTCGGCTAAGGAGACGTTTCAAGTCGGAAACCAGATCACCTCTTTGTGCACGTGTTCGCTTGTTGATGTTTCTCCACTTACGTTAGTATTAAGGCTGTTTGGCAATCAATTTTCGAGAAGGCAATACGGTGTCGTGTAACTTTTGGTTCGGTAAATGATCAACTTCTAGGGAAATATAGTTAAGAGCACGAACGCTCGTTCGCCATAATGTACCAGACTTGGAGTCGAGGTGAAATGCAGCCCGGCAACTATCTGAAGGAAGCCAAATGTTTTTGGCCGGTTTTTCCGATTGGTACCCTTTTGCGATCCAACTCCTTTTTCATGGAAAAAGCAAAATTTGCCGCGGCAAAGGCCAATTTAAGCCGACTTTGCCTCTCTTCGCAACGTGGTTCATTAGTCCCCAAGCGGAGTTAGCTCAACGATGGAAGTTACCCCTCGCGAATCGCTGGAATCTATTTGGCCCCACCAACGTTGGCGGGATTTGAAAGTGGTAGTAGGCGTCAGTGGTGGGGCGGATAGCGTGGCGTTGGTGCGGCTTCTGCACCAGCTGATGCAAGAAGCAACCAACTCCGGCTCCCTCGTGGTCGCTCATTACAATCATTGCTTGCGGGCTCAAGCGAGTGATGGAGACGAGCGATTCGTGCGGGATTTGGCGGAGCACCTAGGGCTAGACTGTTTTGTCCAGCGAGCCGACGATGGACATACGTTTGCAATGAAGGGGGGGGTGGGAAGTTCAACCGAAAGTGAGCCCACCGAAAAGGTGCTTGCAGCAGAAGTGGCTGCGATTGCCACCGACTCCGAGGAGCAGTGGAGAAAAGAACGATATGATTTTTTCTATCGAATTGCGTGCAGCACCGGCGCTCGTTACGTAGCCTTAGCGCACCATGCCGATGATCGTGTCGAAACCGTCCTGCATCACATACTCCGCGGGACAGGAATCTCTGGATTAGCCGCACTGAAACCCTTTCGAAATCTAGGGGATGAAGTGGTCATTGCTCGCCCCTTGTTGCACTGTAGTCGAGCCTCGCTGCTTAAGTTTCTCAAGGATATGGGGCAACCCTTTCGCGAAGATCACAGCAATTCGAACAATCGTTTCACCCGCAATAAAATCCGCAATCAGCTGCTTCCATATCTCAGCGACCTTGGATTTACACAACATGCGGCGGCCATCTTGAGATTAGCCGATCAAGCGCGAGAGATGGATGATTGGTTCAACAGAATTGTCGACAACATTTATGAGCAGACGGTTCTGTGCGATAAGGGTCGGGTTCTGCTGAAGGTGGATCAGCTCACGCAGCAACCTCAAGGCGTACAGCGAGAACTTATGGTTAGAATTTGGAAGAAGAATGCTTGGCCACTGCGCGATATGAATGCTCAATCTTGGAAAAGAGTTCTAGAGCTTTTAACGTATTCAGACAATTTGCCACGAACTCTACATTTGCCAGGAACTCTGGAGGTGACTGTCGCCGCCGGGCAACTTAGTATTCATGCGATCAAGTGACAGAAGCGGCTGGGAACGTTGCTCGTTTCCAGGCACAGATGCGTACCAACCGAACAGGCTGGAATAACTTGTTCCTCTCCAAACAATTCTTCAAGAAAAGAGCGAGAAAGCAATGCAACCTCACCGGCCCGAGCGTTTGGTTATTCGTCAAGTACAAATGAATTTTGAAAATGGAGTTGCTGAGGGTTTCAGTTATCGCTGGCCCGAAGGGCAATACTGCGCCATACACACCACTCACGGAGTGGTTGGATGCGGAATATTCGACACCAAAATAGCAGGGGTTTTTTCTATGGCTTTTGCAATCGCTCGCGGCACTCCGAGTCATCCACTGGTCGAGCCTGAGGATTTACTTGAGGCGCGGATCGTCGAATTGAGCGAACCGGCGGCAAATCTAGGTCTGGCTGTAGGGATGTCAGGGAGGGAAGCGGTTGAAAAACTGCTGAAGTTTGAGCGGAAAAGTTAACCTTGATCGGATATTCGAAAAAGCAAAAAGATTGGACAAAACGCGGCGTTACTTTCGTTACAGTTGTTAAACCATAACCTCTGCTTTCTTTCTAAAAGGCCTGTCATCTTACGCCGATAACCTACTCTGCCTGACTTTGTTAGGTGCTTAATCTTTCCTAAAACAAATATTCTCGCAGGACGCGGAGAAATACTGAATTATGACGGAACATTCCAACGGGCAACCGAAATTGCCCCTGGTTCGTGAGTTAGTGAAGGACGAGATTTGTGAACGCCATCAACTGGAGAAGAACGCTTTCCCGATGACCGAGCGGATGATTGTCCGCCAAGGTCGTCCTTGCGGTATGTTCTTTTGCATGCATGGACCGCGCAGTCTGCGGATTACTGCGGTCTGGGATATGGCTCGGCAAGCTGTGATATTGTACGACACGCTGGGACAGCGTGACGCCGTTCGCTTATTGCCCTCCGACTAGGTGATCATCAACCAGGAGTGATGAATCATGGATCGGAACATGCCAGAAATCATGCAACAAACATACTGACAGAGGAGCAAAGGAATGCTGATACTATCCCGCAAAGAAGCAGAGAAGGTGTATTTGGGTAATGACATTGTGCTGACGATCATCCGGGTGGCCGGAGATAAAGTCCGCATTGGCATTGAAGCCCCAAATAACGTTCGAGTTCTGCGGAATGAACTCCAGAAAAATGATGAGCCAAAGGAGTTGTCGACTGTGTTGCCAGTTACGCGACGTGCGGCTTAACGCAAAACTGCATCCAATCGACCGCCAGAAAAACCGATGATGGAACCTCAGGTTAAAGGTAGCAGCTTAATAGGAAACGGAGGCGGAATTTAGCATACGAGCAATAGAAGCAAAAAGTAGCCTTGAAAAGTGGTGCGATAAAAAGTTCCCGCAAGGTTCGCCAGCAATTCTCAGTGAATGTGGTCCACATGCCCGACTCTATGTTGAAACCCCTCGTGACCCAAAGCTCATAAAGATTCGTCAGGTTTTCGAGCAAGACTTCTGCAACCTTCTAACGAAGGCTTGAAAAAGATTTCGTCCCTGCAAGCGGCTGTACTCGGCTGACCCACCGAGTCCAGCCGCCTTTTTTTGGCTGCACTTCTACATCCATTGCGGCTACCCTTGCCCGTGTAATTTTTGGCTTGTACGCCGCTTTGGCTCGCGCACCACCAATAATCGATTTACCATCTGTCCAAGCCGCAGTTATCGCCGCCCCCGATAGATGGCATCGCCATACATCGCCAGACTTGGCATCCCGAGAGTAGGTTCCCTACCTTACCTACAGGTCCGCAGGCTAAAAGACTCTTCAAAATATGAGTCTTCTCTTCAGGATCACGATTTTGGGCCAGTTTTGCAAAAAAAACATCGCGATGTGTACAATTTTGAGGTCTGAGCGTTTATCATTGTGGTGACGCCAATTAACAGAGTTAGCTACCGCCGAATAAAACCTACGCCGGTGAGTAGTCTGAGTTGAGGTTTTTTGCCCCTGATTAGGGGGGCGGGCTGAGGTCCGCTGTCAAACCCGAAAACTGTTCGGTTCGGCGAAGCTGTGCTAGCTAAATTATTTGTCGAGGAAAAAGCTCAAACCATTTCCGATTTAACGTTCTAGTACTTGCTGAATGTGCCCTGAAAACTGAAAACTGAGTCCAATTAATCCTCCCCAAGTTGCCTAAGGCTTCTTGCTTACCCACCCTAAATATTGCTGAGATTAAAGATTACGGAAGTCAATGCTACGAAATCTGTTGGCAGTCGATGTAATTTGGTTCTTTGCTATCATTGCCATTAAAGACTGTATTTCCGGTAGAGATTGTGTTTCCGGTGAAGATTGTGTTTGGGCTTAGATGTGCCCCTGGATAGGAACTTGTTCCGGACATTTGCTCGAGCCAGCCGAATGCATAACAAGCCGAATGCATAACAAGCCGGGTGTTTAGCAAGCAAGTTGCGAAACCAGGAGACTACTGAAGCTTAGAACGTTTTTTGTGCAGTGAAACCGTTGGCGGAACCTAGCGTTCCTTAATGGTCAAATGCATAATAGTGACTTAATGGATATGTCCACCCCAGTGGTTGCCCGACACAGCGTCAGTTGCATAGAGTTGTCTAGCGGCCACGTTGAGGAGCGAACTTGATGGTGGTGAATAACAACCGTTTGGGAAAGTAGCGAAAATCCTTCCCGACCGGATGAAATAAAAAAATCGAATTTTATATGTTGGACCAGTTTGGCGAGAGCATGTTTGGAAACTATCCGATTGCGGCGAATTTGATGCCCAAACGGTTCCGTTTTTTAGCCGGCTTGGAACTGGGACGATGTTTAACAGATCAGAAGGGGGAGTCGCCTAGCATTGAAAAGAATGTTGGTCGACTATGAAATTGTAAGAGGCATTCTTTCGATTCTCTATGGCTTCTCGGTGTTCGAGATTCGGACAGCGTACGAATGATGTAGATGGTCAGTCGAAAGCGGGGTATGCGAAGGCGATAGCATGCGAGCAGCTCTGTTTCGATGGTAAATCAAGAGGGATGTTTCGCTAGACTGTGAGAAATGAGCGTTCATTAATTGGGGTTTCCGTCGTAGGAAAAATTTAGGGAGTTAACGCTAACGATGCGATGTTCCGGAAATATGTTCAGCCGTCGTGGATTTTTGACTGTAGGGGCCGTGGGTGGACTGGGTCTATCTTTGGGAGACTTGTTGCGACTGCGAGAGCTACGAGCGGACCAAAAGAACTATGACTTTGTCGAAGCTAAGGCAGACAGCGTCATCCACATCTTCCTACCTGGCGGAATGGCTCATCAAGAGTCGTTCGATCCGAAGCCCTATAGTCCCTTGGAGTTCCGGGGCGAAATGGGTGTTGTGAAAACAAACACAGGTGACATTTTTAGTGCGACAGTGCCGAAGTTGGCGAGCATCGCAGATAAAATGACCGTCATTCGGTCGATGACCCATGGCGAAGCGGCCCATGAGCGCGGCACGCACAACATGTTCACCGGGTACAAGCCAAGCCCAGCGTTGATTTATCCAAGTTTTGGTAGTGTGATCAGCCACGAATATGGCCCACGCAACAACTTGCCTCCCTATGTTTGCATTCCTAACGTTCCCAATGAATTTGCGGGCAGCGGCTATTTGAGTTCTTCGTACGGACCATTCAGCTTGGGGGCTGATCCGGCGAACAATGGTTTTCGCGTGATGGATCTTAATCTTAGTGGTGGAGTCGATGCGGATCGTTTCGCGAGACGCCGTACTGCCCTGGACGCTGTAAACGAATACTTCAAGACTCGGCAACAGTCCGATAACGTAGGCGCTTTGGATACGTTTTATGAGCGAGCCTACAATTTGATCAGTTCTGAAAAGGCTCGTGAAGCTTTCAATATCGAGGCTGAACCTGCTGCCCTGAGAGATCAATATGGCCGCAACACTGCGGGACAGCGATTGTTAATGGCTCGCCGATTGGTGGAAGCTGGTGTCCGTTTGGTGACCTTGACCTACGGTGGATGGGATATGCACACCCAAATCGCTGGCGGTATGAGGAACCAGATGCCCGCTCTTGATCAGGCCTTATTCACCTTGATCACCGATTTGGAGCAAAGAGGTTTATTGGATCGCACTTTGATCATGGTATCGAGCGAATTTGGGCGAACTCCAAAGATCAATAAAGATGCGGGTCGAGATCACTGGCCGAAGGTTTTCAGTGTAATGTTGGCAGGTGGTGGCGTGAAGCGCGGCCTCGTCTATGGAACATCCGATCCAACAGCGTCCGAGCCGGACATGGATCCAATCGGTCCAGAAGATTTGGCAACAACCATGTATC
This sequence comes from Pirellulaceae bacterium, assembly GCA_044359485.1. Taxonomy (GTDB): domain Bacteria; phylum Planctomycetota; class Planctomycetia; order Pirellulales; family Pirellulaceae; genus JAFLCP01. The sequence goes on from JBIKMB010000001.1 coordinate 18,965, forward strand.
GGTTGCTGGGAATCGTGGCAGACAAAGAATTGATGGCTCCAGGCGATCGGCCGATTGAGATCGTCGATGGTGGTAAAGTGATCGATGGAATTTTGGCTTAATTGCCGGTTCATTCCTAAGCCAGGAATGTTCTCCATAGCAAGGATTGGGCGATCATCGCGAGTGGAACTCCTATGTGCTAGTTGAAATGGAAATATACGTCACAGCCTGTTGAAGTTTTTGCACTTCAACAGGCTGTGCTTTAATGCTCGCGGAGAATTGCGAGCGACTGGTTTTTTTCGCTGTACTTCGGATTGAAACTGCTATGAAGCCGAGTTTTTGGCGTTTTTTGGGTTCGCTATCTTTCGTAGTTTTGGGTCTTTCCTTCTTGCAAACCACGGCCGTTTTCGCGGCCAAACCTGTGGTAAGTCGCGTCGAACCCCCGGGATTACAGCGCGGTGCGGACAACGCTGTGGTCATTCGCGGCGCACGATTGTCTGACGCAAAACAAATATTGTTTTATGAGCCTGGTATTGAGGTCGTCGATCTGCAAGTGGTCGATGATGCTTCCGTAAAGGCTACCTTGCGTGTTCCAGCCACTTATCCAAACGGAATCCATGCGTTCCGTCTGGTATCTGAGAGTGGAATTAGCAATTTGCGAATGTTTGGAGTGGGGCAATTTCCTCAAGTGGATGAGGTTGAGCCCAACAGCACTTTTGATAAACCACAGCCCATTCAGATTAACCACACAGTGACGGGCATCGTCCAAAATGAGGACGTGGATTATTTTGCAGTGGAATTAGCTGCCGGTCAAAAATTGGCTGTCGAATTGGAAGGTATTCGATTGGGAACGGAGTTTTTCGACCCGTTCATTGCAATTCTCGATTCGAAGCGATTCGAATTGGCCCGCAGCGATGACAATCCGTTGTTGCAACAAGACGGCATTTGTTCAATCGTCGCCCCTGAAGCGGGAAAATACATAGTCGAAGTGCGTGAAAGTTCTTACGGTGGCAACGGCAATTGCCAATACCGATTGCATGTAGGATCGTTTCCGCGACCGCTGGCAGTGATTCCCTCTGGTGGTGCGCCTGGCGAGCAACTGAACGTGACCTGGATCGATGCAACCGGTGAACAATGGCAAGAAACCGTGGCACTTCCGCCTGCTGAGGATCCTAAGTTTGCTGTATTTGCCAAGAAAGGTGATTTGATTGCTGCAAGTCCCAACATCTTCCGCGTTACCGCGTTGCCCAACATCAATGAGCAAGAGCCAAATGAAGATCCAGCGACCGTTGCCCCCAGTGCGGCCCCTGTCGCTTTCAACGGAATTATTCAAGCCAAGGGAGATGTTGACTGGTTCACTTTTTCAGCAACGAAAGATCAAGTATTCGATATCAATATCTACGCTCGGAAAATTCTTCGCTCACCTTTAGATAGTGTGCTGGAAGTTTACAACGCAGCCGGACAAGCGGTTGCTTCTAACGATGACTCCGGGGGCCCCGACAGTTATCTGCAATTCCGCGTACCGGCCGACGGAGTTTATCGAGTCGCTGTACGCGATCACTTGAGAGGTGGTGGTCCATTCCATGCTTATCGAGTGGAAGTGAAGCCCGTCGTGCCTTCGTTGAATCTAACGATCGCCGAATTAGAACAATATGTACCTACTGTCATTTCAGTTCCCCGTGGCCGACGAATGGCAGTGATGCTCAACTCAAATCGAGCCAACTTTGGGGGTGACCTTAGCGTCGAACTTAAAGATGCTCCCGCCGGAATGACCCTGGACCCACTTACCGTCCCAGCAGCGTTTGGAACGGTTCCGATGATGGTTCGAGCAACGCCGGATGCAGCCGTGCAAGGTGCCTTGGCTGATCTAGTGGCAAAGCCGACAACAGGGCAACCAGCGATCGAAGGTCGTATCGATCAGCGAACCATGATGGTGCGTGGGCAAAATAACATCGACGTTTGGGGACACAATGCTAAGCGTTTGGCCGTCGCTGTGACGAAGGAAGTTCCCTTCGATATTCAAGTTGTCCAGCCGCAAGTTCCACTGGTGAAAAACGGCCAGATGGGCTTGGTCGTGAAAGCGGTTCGAGAAGGTGAATTCAAAGAGCCGATTGCCCTTCAATTGCTCTACGCTCCCGGCGGAGTGGCGGCCTCTGGTTCGGTTGTCATCAACGGCGATCAAACGGAAGCGACGATCCCGCTAACCTGCAACGGAGGAGGAGCTGTGGGCGTTTGGCCAATCGCTGTGCTGGCCTACGCTACCGTGGGGAACGAGCGAATCGTCATTTCTTCGGAGTATGTCAACTTGGAAGTGGCGGAGCCATTCTTCAACTTTATCTTCACCAAACATGTTGTCGAGCAGGGGGCCAATGCAGAAGTTGTCGTGGGTTTAGAGACCAAACGGCCCGCCGAAGGAGAAGTCGAGATCGAACTACTGGGCTTCCCAGCCGGCGCGACATCGCCAGCTCCCAAAGTCAAAGTTGCCGCAGATGCGACGGCCGTCAGCTTCCCGGTTTCTGTTGCAAAGGAAGCCCGTGCCGGTAAATTCGCTTCGCTGGTTTGTCAAGCAACCATAACACGGCCCAACGGCGTGATCATTCAGACGCAGGGCACTGGCGAATTTCAAATTGACGTTCCACTTCCTGCTCCGACCACCCCACCTCCGCCGCCGAAACCTGTCGCTGCAGCACCTGCACCGATGCCGATGCCCGCACCTCCCAAGGTGCTTAGCCGTCTAGAGGTTTTGCGTCAGCAGCGAGAAGCGGCTCGTGGTGGTAAGCCGAGCGAAGGTGAAAAACCTGCGGAAGGCGAAAAGAAGCCATAAGTTCATTATTGTAGGAAATTGTTAGGACAGAGTTGTTATGTTGCATGTCATTGCCCCCAGGATTTCGTTTTCTCATCTTTTGAGCATTTGCTTCGGTTGCTTGTTGATCGTTGCAACATTGCCTCAAGCTCAGGAGACGCTCCAAGCTCAGGAAGTTAAGTGGGAGAAGGTGGAAGTATTTCCACAAGATATCCTGCTGAAGTCTTCCGCTGCGTTCCAAGGCGTCATTGCGGTCGCGACACGATCGGATGGCATCACGAAAGATGTCTCGACAGAAGCTCAGTGGGCGCTCGCCAACCCAGCTATCGTTCAGTGGGACGGGGCGAAGCTTGCGCCGACAGCCGATGGTGAGACAGTTCTGACTGCGAACTGGAATGGCCTGACAGCCCAGACCAAAGTTAGCGTTGTGGAGGCAACAGCTAAGCGTGAAATCAGTTTTCATCTTGATGTGATGCCCGTTCTGACGCGAACCGGATGCAATACCGGATCGTGTCATGGTGCAGCTCGCGGTAAAGATGGTTTTCGACTCAGTCTGTTCGGTTTTGATCCGGTCGGCGACTATGACCGCATCACCCGTGAAATTGGTATTCGTCGCATCAATTTGGCAGTTCCAGCTGAGAGCTTGATGTTGCTCAAAGGGACCGGCGGTGTACAGCATACGGGTGGCAAACGCATGGAACTGGACAGCAAATACTATCGCACCATGTTGACCTGGTTGGAGGCTGGAGCGGTTATCGACCCGGCTGCGCCACCTACCGTCACCAACCTGGAGTTGTTTCCGAAGCAAGCCGTATTGGAGGGTGAAGGTGCCAAGCAACGAATGGTGGCCGTGGCAACTTACAGCGATGGGGCGAAACGGGATGTCACGGAGCTGGCGGCGTTTTTCACCAATAATGAACGGTCCGCTGCAATAGATGCCAGCGGGAATGTTACTGGGGGTGCGCGAGGTGAAGCGTTTGTGATGGCACGGTTTGATACCCACACCGTTGGATCACAAATATTGGCATTGCCTGCAGGCCTTCAATACAGTGCGCCGCAAGTCGCTGGAAACTACATCGACGAATTCGTCGCCAAGAAACTTGAAAAGCTGCGAGTCGTTCCGAGCGATCTGTGCACGGATGAAGAGTTTCTCCGACGCTCTACGATTGATATTACCGGCATGTTGCCCACCGAGGCTGAATACGCGGCCTTCGTGGCCGATACAGCTGCCGATAAACGCGCGAAGCTGATCGATCGCCTGCTGGAACGCAAAGAATTCAGCGAAATCTGGGCGATGAAGTGGGCTGAACTCTTGATGATCAAGACGACCAACGAGGTCAGCGAGAAAAGTGCGTTTCTATATAGCAGTTGGCTAACGAACCAAATCGCTAACAACGTTCCACTGGACCAAATTGTTCGCGACCTGCTCGGCAGTAGCGGTGGTGTTTTCGATACACCTGCGACAAATTATTATCAGATCGAGCGTGACACCTTAAAGGTATCCGAGAATGTCGCGCAAGTGTTCATGGGGATTCGCACCCAGTGCGCTCAGTGCCACAATCATCCTTTCGATCGCTGGACGATGGACGATTACTACGGCTTTGCGGCGTTCTTCTCTCAGATCGGTCGCAAGCAGGGTGAGGATTATCGCGAGGTGATTGTGTTTAACTCCGGCGGAGGTGAAGTAGCACATCCTGTGGGTGGCCGTCGCATGGAACCGCGATTCCTTGGTGGTGGTGTGGCCGATTTGCAGGGGAGAGATCGCCGCGTCGTTTTGGCGGACTGGTTGACCAGCGCAGGAAATCCATTCTTTGCCACCAGCGTCGCTAATCGAATTTGGGCCCACTTTATGGGCGTTGGTATCGTTGAACCGGTAGATGATTTCCGCGTTAGCAACCCAGCGAGCAACCCTGAGTTGCTCGAAGTGTTGGGCAAGAAACTCGTGGAATATAAATACGATTTCAAGCAACTGGTGCGCGACATTTGCAATTCGAACGCTTACCAGCGAAGCACAATGCCCAATGATACCAACAAGCAGGACGAGCGAAACTTTTCCCATGCCGTGGCGCGACGCATTCCGGCCGAACAAGTGCTCGATTGCATCAGTCAAGTAACATTAAAACAGGATAAGTTCAGAGGCCTCCCATTGGGGGCACGAGCTGTTCAGATTGCCAATGGAGCAACATCAACTTACTTCCTCAATACCTTTGGTCGCGCTCAGCGTGCTACGGTTTGTGCGTGTGAAGCATCGACCGATCCATCGCTCTCCCAGGCATTACACTTGATCAATGGCGATGCAACCAACGGAAAAATTCAGCAAGGTAAGCTGATTCAGCAATTGAAATCGGAAGGTCTGAATCAAAATCAAATTATTGAAAAATTGTTTGTGCGGTGTTTATCACGTAAACCCACCGCTAAGGAAGTGGAAGAACTCGGTAAGCTTGTGGCGGCCGCACCAGACGAAGTCCAAGGACTGGAGGACGTGTTCTGGGTGGTCTTGAACAGCCGCGAGTTTATTTTCAATCACTAATGATTTGTTGAAGCAAGAAAACTATGAAACGTTTCGTATTTACTTTCAGTTTGGCTGCCATCGCGATCGGATCTTCGTTGGTGGGCAACGCGCAAGAAGCTCCAGCAAAAGTCAATTTCGAAGATCACATCAAGCCGATTTTTCGCGATCATTGTCTATCCTGCCACAATGCGAACGACAAAAAAGGTGGTTTGGCTCTCGACTCTTTCGCATCGACGATGGAAGGTGGCTCGGGGGGCGAAATCGTTGTTGAAGGTGACCTCGACAGTTCGCGTCTGTGGGAGTTGACCGCGCACGTGGGGCAGCCTTACATGCCCCCGAACCAAGAAAAAATTGCTGAGTCCAAGCTTAATTTGCTGAAGGCCTGGATCCAAGGTGGAATGCTCGAGAACTCAGGCTCCACCGCGAAAAAGAAAATGAACAACGTGGCTGTTGGCTCCTTTTCGTTAGGCAAGCCCGATGAATTGCCAATGCCGCAGAACCTGCTAATGCAACCTGTCGTTGCATCTTCGCGGGCCGCCGCAATCTCGGCTCTGGCTGCAAGTCCTTGGTCACCACTGGTGGCGGTCGGCGGACAAAAGCAAGTCGCCCTTTACCACAGCGAAACGGGAGAACTTTTGGGTATACTCCCTTTTCCCGAGGGAGAGCCGCAATCGATTTCCTTCAGCCGCGATGGACGATTGGTTTTGGTTGGAGGAGGACGACACAGCCATAGCGGTTGTGCGATTTTGTTCGACGTGAAGACAGGGCAACGTGTCGCTAAAGTCGGTGATGAACTCGATATTGTACTATCTGCTGACCTGAGCGAAGACAATAGCAAGATCGCTGTGGCCGGTCCCCAAAAAATGGTTCGAGTCTATTCGACCACCACAGGTGAGTTGATGTGGGAAGTGAAAAAGCATACCGATTGGATCTATGCGGTTCGCTTTAGTCCTGACGGTGTCCTTCTCGCTTCGGCCGACCGTAGCAACGGTTTGATTGTTTGGGAAGCTGATACCGGTCGATTGTACATGGATTTGCTCGGTCACCGCGGTGAGATTCGTCAGTTGGCATGGAGACCGGATGGTAACGTGCTGGCAAGTGCAAGCCTCGACGGCACCATTCGGCTTTGGGAAATGAACGAAGGTAAGCAAATCAAACAAATTAACGCACACGGCGGAGGAGCTACATCGTTGGCTTTTGCCCAGAACGGGAATTTGGTGTCAGGTGGTCGCGACCGACTGGTTAAAGTATGGAACACCAACGGCGATGCGATCAAAAACATGCCCGCAATGTCTGAGGTTGTTCTCGAAGTTGGCATCACGGCCGATCCAGCTCGCGTTATCGGGGGCGATTGGAATGGTAACGTTACAATTTGGTCCGTCGATGACCCAAACAAGTCAACCGTGATCGCGGCGAATCCATTACCGCTTAACGTGGTATTGCAGCAGAGGCAAGCAAGCTTTGATGCGATTACGGCCGAAGCGGCTCCACTGGCATCGGCGTACCAGGATCTTGCAACCAAAGTAGCCGCAATGGAAACAGAAATGGCGACTCAAGATGCGGCTTTGAAGGCTGCGACTGAGGCCTCTGCGAAAGCTCAAGCGGACCTAAAACCGCTTTCCGAAATGATGGCCGCAATGACTCAGCGGATGAAAGAACTGGAAACGATTTTAGCCACGGCTAAACAGGTGCAAGTGGATCTCAACGGCAAATTGGCCGCGGCAACCGACGAATCGGCCAAGCAAACTCTACAAGGCTTGCTTGCTCCCGCGAACCAAAAGGTAACGGAAACCGAGACGGAGATTGCAAAGGTCAAACCGGAACTGGATGCAGTGGTTGCGAAGATCACGCCACTTCAAGAAGAGGTGAAAAACCAGGAAGCCAAACGCGTTGCTGCGACCCAAGCGGTTGAAGCGATCAAAGCCGCCTTGCCAGGCATCACCGATCAGAGAAACAAAGCTCAGCAAGCAAATGATGCGGCTCAAGGAAGATTAGCTGCAGCCAAAGCACAACTGGAAAAGGCGACCGCCGCTCTGGCAAACTTTGAAAGCACTGCAGCACGTTTGAAGTCCGAAGCAGAACAATTGGGTCAGCAAGCGGCAGCAGCAGAGAAGGTGGTCGTAGAGACCAAAGCCCAGCGTGATGCGTCAGTGGCCAAGATGACGGAAATGAACACCGCCCTAGCAGCGTTGCAACAGCAAATGGATGCGTTGAAGAAGCAAATGGACGAGATGAATGCGGCTAAGGGGCAGCAAGATACCGCGTTGAAAGCGGTTGAAGCAACAATGTCAAAGCTTCAAGCAGAATTGGATCAAGTGGCTGAAAAGAATTCGGTTGCCCAAGAACAGTTTAAGGTCTTCTCAGAGGCTTACGGAAAGAAATAAATTTCAATTCCACATAAACCCCCTAGGTCTGCTCGGATTGGAATTCCTTTCTCTTAACGATTCGAAGGTTGCGAGCCGGTTTGCTGGTTCGCAACCTTTTTTTGTAAGAAGATCCAATAACCCTGATTCTCATTGACTTGGATTGGAGAGAGCCAGTCACGCAGCGTTGCCGGGCGATTCAACTCGATCAGCGCTTGCAAGTCCTTGATCAAGTCGGGATGTTCTCCGTAATAGGAATGCCCCAGCAGACCCGTGTCGATCGAGGAGACATCAACGGTCTCCACACCTTGAAACAGAAGTTGGCTGGCTTCTTGGTATCCGGCTCTGGTGGCACCATGTAAGGTGGCTGAAGCCAATAAGGCCTTATCGTTTTGCGAGGTGTAAAGAGTGATGCGATCGACTTTGTTTGCGATCGTGGGAATATAGCGATTGGATAGTTCACCACTATCGATGTCTGGGGCTGCCATCACGATTTGGCCCAGCCATTTCTGTGAATCGTTGTCGCGCAGAACCAATCTCTCCAAGGCTCCGACTAAGGCCCGATTTCCCATGCTATGCGCGATGAGATGGATTTTTTGTGCCCTCGATTTCTGATGGACATCCACCAAGAACTTTTCCAGGTGCGCAACGGTCCATCCCACAGTCGCCTCATCCTGAGAATAGCCCATTAAAGTGCCGGCGCTAGGCCAGCTGTAACAAATCGGCGCGCCGGGGAAGGCCAGATCATGGTGCAGTTGAGCCGTTCTTCGAACCGCATCTGCAAATGGGACATTGTAGCCATGGATGAAAACCAACGCTTCGTTGGTTTGTGAAGCATTCAATCGCACAGCTAAGTTCTTGAAAAAGTTCGGCTCATCATCGGGCTTTATCGATTGCAAGATCACGTGTTTGCGTTCATCCTGTTTCCATTCCATTCGAATCCAGCTAGGAGATTCCAGGCGTCCTCGTGTATGACTGGGGGGGATGGTTACATCGCAATAGCCAAGGTGAAGAGGATAGCGCTGCCCACTGACTTGGTAACGTTGAGAACCGAAGACCAAATTGTATCGGTGAGACATTTTGAATAGCGTGGCCGTCCGGATCCAGACAGAGTGACAGAGAAAACTGACAATTAATAAGCCAACGGCGGCGAAGAGTGGCCAAGTACGTTTAAAGTAAGAAGGGGCGATACCAATCATGCCAAAGGTTGCAAGAATCGCTACGCATAAAGGGAGAACGCCATTTAGCCAAGGTATTTGAGACCGTAGGTCAGCCGCATTTCGGTCGGTCGCGTAATAGACTCTGACCAGGGACGCACCACTAGGCAAATCGGGCTGCCTGGCTGCTAGTGGAACGGACTCAGCAACTTGCGAAGCTGCTGCGGCGGCCTGCCTTTCCGGAAGCGTTTGCGGTGAATTGGCAGAGCTTTCGGATGGCTCTAAAGGCCTTGGGCTCGCTGGATCCTCAAGCTGCTGTGTTGTGTCTGATTTTTGGGCTAGGGGTGATGGTGCATCGTTAGAAACATGGGAGTAATAGGTTGCCAGCCCTGCTACAGCCAGAGTTGGTACACCGGCTCGCACCAGCCAATTGCTTGCTAATTTCGCAGCCATCTGTTTCATGGGCATCCGTTTCCAATGCAAGCATTAAAGTGCCGAAGTCGTGATGATTCCTTGAAGATTGGGTTAGCAGGAAATGGAAAGGAATGCAGGACGAATTTGACGAATTGCTGAAATTTTCTGGGGAATGTTGCCACGGAAGTTGGTTTCATTTCTCTTGCAACTCGGTTGGATTTACGCTAGAGGATGTTCCAGGAAAATCATCGCCTCCCACCTCGAGCTGAAACCCACCCTTATGAACAAGATCGTTGTCCGTGAAGCTGACGTGCCGATTCAGCTGAACCATCCCCAGCTTGGGGTCGCAATTGAAGCGGCGGCAGCAGCTGGTCAGATCATTGCGGATTACTTTGTGAAGGGAACCGTGATTCGTACCAAAGAATCATTCAATTTAGTGACAGATGCCGACGTGAATGCGGAGCATTGTATCGCTGAAATGATTCACAATAGTTTCCCGGATCACGCCATACTTGGTGAAGAAGGGCATCAAGCCGATGTGACGTCGGAGCATTTATGGATTGTGGATCCTTTGGATGGTACGAACAATTTTGCTCATCACATTCCGCACTTTGCAGTTTCGATTGGATACTACCATCATGGTGTGCCTGAGGTGGGTGTCATCTTAAATCCGGTGACATCGGATTGGTTTTTTGCGGTGCGGAATCAAGGAGCATGGTATCGACAAACGCGAGCGAAGGTATCGGATGAGATATCGCTTGAAAAAGCAATGATTGGCATCGGGTTTTACTACGATCGCGGCACGATGATGGAAGCCACGTTAATGGCAATTCGCGATTTTTTTAGGCAGAACATTCATGGCGTTCGACGGTTCGGTACCGCATCGCTCGATTTGTGCCAAGTAGGGCTTGGTCGATATGGGGCATATTTCGAGTATCAACTGCACCCCTGGGATTTTGCAGCCGGAAGATTATTCGTCGAGGAGGCGGGTGGGCTGATTTCAGATTGTGAAGGTGGAGAACTTCCTATCGAACGCACTAGTTGTTTGGCATCCAATACCAAACTACATCTGTCTTCCCTGGAAATTACCAAGCGTTATTGGAGAGATGGGAAACCTTATCTACCTCAGCAGGGCTTGGATTTTTCGAAATGAATTCAACGCAATGAAGGATGGGTTGCTTCAAGTGATTCGTCTTCAAGAAAAAAGAAATGGAATTCTGTGGAATGATTATTTGATCTTGCAAGGAAGTACATTGAAGATGATCCGCCAACAACTCAAAAGACAGGAAAGGAACATCAAACCCTATTGTTGGTTGATTTGGGTTTTATGCCTGTTGTGGAGTTGTGGATGTAGTTCTACGAAAGGAAATGTGGCCACGGAACAATTGTTGATGTCCGATGCAGTGGACCGGACGGTGGCCGATTTCGATTTTACGCCTTTAGCAGGCAACAAGGTTTTTCTTGATACGACCTATGTTGTTCCCAACCGTAATCCGCAGCAACTGATCAATACGGATTACGTAATTAGTGCTATGCGTCAGCAGATGATGGCCGCGGGATGTCATCTCGTTGCAACAAAAGATGAAGCCGATATTGTTGCTGAGGCTCGACTTGGTGCTCTGGGGACAGATGGTCAGATGATCATTTATGGAGTCCCGGAAAACAGTTTTTTGAATCGTGCGGTTTCTGTGCTTCCCAATGCTCCTCCTGTCCCCACCATTCCGGAAATCGCTTTGGCCAAAAAGGATCAAAAATCGGCTGCGGCTAAATTGGCAGTTTTCGCTTACGATCGCAGAAGTCTGGAGCCTGTATGGCAAAGTGGATTGGTGCAGGCTGAGAGCACAGCCCTGGATACGTGGGTACTGGGAGTTGGACCTTTCCGTCGGGGGACGGTGGAAGAATCAGCAAGCCTTGCCGAAAATCGTGCTAAACTTCGTCGCCCGATTGCAGGAGGCACACTAAAGCCAGATGATAATCCTGTAGTGGATTATGGCGGGGAATGGGTTTATGCACGTGACCCGAATTTTGAGCCAGAGAATAGCGGGGAAGTGATTACCGCCGAAGCGTCACCCGAGACGAATTCGGAACAGGCGGTGACTGCCAGTTCCAGTCAACCGACGATAACGCTTCCTACCTCGGTTGAGCGTTAAGATTGTCTTGAGCGCGTTGAACTTCTGCAGCGGCCCAGTCTTTTTTGGCATACAGTTCTATTATGCCTTCTAAAAAGCGACTCAATTCTGCCCCCTTTAAATTACCAATTCCCCAGCTGATCAATTGATTCAATTCCTTCCTTGCATCGGAATCATACTGGCTGCGATACTGTTTCAATAGGCGTTGCTTACTTTCGACGATTTGGAGCAGTTCCAGTTGTGATGGAGACAGGTCTTGCTTGCTTCCGTACACCGCGAGAATAGCTTGTAGCAACCTCAGCGATTTATCAGGTTCGGATTTTCCGAGTTGAATCGCTTCGAAAATGGAATCTTCCATCACCGAGGTTGCGGGGGATGCTGATTCTCGTCGACTACGCCTTAGCAGAGAGCGAATACGTCGATCGGTTTCGATTTCTTGGATGGCTGCCCGAACCACTTCAACTCGTGCATCTGCCGGATATTGCCTTTCAAAGGCAACCAAAGAATCATATTTTGCACTGAGTTGTTCGATGTTGTCGGCTTCTAAGTCGGTTGCGAATTCGGCGAATAAGTCTTCTGCAGATGGAGGCCGCGACAGATACCATAGCGCACTGATGCAGGCGATGAGTGCGATGACAATCATGGCCACCGAAATCAATTGATTGTAGTTTCCTTCGGTTTGGAGTTCATCCTCGAACGATGAGGAGTGGCGATGAGATTTGTCGCCTACCGTGGTGAAATGCGTTCCGCCACCACTAGTCACCTCAGTGCCAGGACCAGAACTGATCTGGGAATCAGATGTTCTTTGGGACTCTGACTTTTTCTGGGACTCTGAAGTCACTGATGCGTGCAATAGTTCCAAGTTTACATCCAGTTTTACGTCGGACATGGTTTGTGGCCGCGCCAGCAGTGTGGGATCCGTTGGCTGATCTGGTAAAGATTCGCGAGCATCAATAGTAAGTCGGTCCGAGGTCCCGAGTGGTAGGTCGATCAATCGTTCTTGAAATTCGTTGAGGTCAAGACTCGTGTGTGTTTCCAGGGAGCCGATTTGTTCCAAGTCATTTGTTTCGATCCTTTTCTTCAGGCCCTGCTGCATCGATTTCATACGATTATTGACGACTAAGGCGGTCGGGGGCCTCAAGCTTGGATCTTTTTGCAATAATTGCTCGATCAATTCCGCTAACTCAACGGGTGTATCTTTCGTCATGCGGCAAAGCGGAATGGGATCTGTAAACTTAAGGGCATAAAGAGTCTCGGGGACCGATTTTCCTGCGAATGGCGCCCGCCCCGTAACTGCCGCGTAGAGGACACTCCCCAAACTGTATAGATCACTGCGTGGCGTTGCGGGTTTCCCATCTGCTTGTTCGGGAGACATAAAATCTGCTGTTCCGACAATGGAACCGGCCATCGTCATTTCGGTTGCTCCAAACAATTTCGCAATCCCGAAATCCACTAGCTTAATTGTCCCTTCATGATTGATCAGCAAATTGGCCGGTTTGAGATCTCGATGAATGATTCCTATGTCATGGGCATGCTTTAATGCAGAAGAGATATCGATTCCAATTCGTAGCGCATCTTCCCAGGGAACGGGACCATTTTTTTTAAGACACTCATGCAACGACTCACCCTCGACGTATTCCATCGAATAAAAGAGATTGCCGTTTTCTTCTCCGTATCCAATCAACTGAACGATATTGGGATGTTTCAAACGTTTCAGTGTCTCGATTTCTGCTTCGAATCTTCGTCTAAATCGAACTTCGTTCGCGATGGAAGAGGAGATCACTTTTACGGCGACAGTCAAACCCGATTTAGCATGAAACGCTTTATAAACATTTCCCATCCCTCCCTGACCAATGATCTTTTCGATCTTGTAGGGGCCGAAATATTCCGGAAGCATAAACAAGACACCGAAAAGAGAGTGAGCATTCGCACCAAAGAATGGCAGTAGGAAACGACTCGCAATTCGCCCAAGTCATCAGGAGCATGAAAAATAGAGAGTGAAAAAGCGAGTCATGGGAAAACCAAACCCAGGCAAGATTATAAATCCAGAGACTCTGTTTGGCTATCTGTTACGCAATTTCCGTCCAAGCTGAATTTGGCAGAAAGTTTCAAGCCACATGCACTGCAGCGGAAAGCGGAAATCCATTTTTTCGCCAATTTTTTAGCAGTCGCAGATCTTGGGCTTGAACTTTGGAATTTTCTTGACTCAACAGAAGGGTCAGATCACACCAAGGTGAGAGAGATTTGGCAAGATCGGAATTCATTTTCCCCATGTCACAGATAACCAGCGATCCATTTTTCTTCCAAATGGGAAATTCACGTAAAATCTTGCTGATAAGTGTTGGATCAAACTTCGCTTCCGATCCGCCGAGAGATAGTGCGTTGGGAAACGCGGGTAGGCCAGAACAAAGAGCCCAAGGTGTAATAACTAAAGGATTTGAAACGCCGAGGCTCAAGCGAATCTTTTCTGACATGTCAAAAAAAGATTGCTCATACCGAATATTCCAGGGAGTGAAACGTGTGATTCCCAGAACCAATACTTCCGCAACCTTCTGACGAGATCTCAACAGCCGAACCAAGTCCGACGGTAAAAAACCTGAACTTTTCCATCCAGCATCTAGTGAATTATCCTCTGGATTTGAGTTGGAACCTTCCTCAGCATACCGCGTGGACCCATCGCTGTGAAAATTATGAACATTCGCGATTCGTTCGGAAATCCTCGGTAAACTCATGATCTACACATCCATCCTACAGACCATTTTACGGCCTGGTTGAGGTAGGTCTCTAGAACTGCTTCAATTGACTAAAGAGACGCGATGGTTGCTGAGATTGTTGGAATCTCGCTCCGCTGATGTCCTTGGTCAATTTTTGTGCGTCGAGATCATCTTCGACAATAAGAATGTCTCGATCGTCGCCCATTTTAGACGCAGCGTTTTGATTACCAAATAGGTGCTCAAATTGGCTGCTGTCACCGAGATCATTCAATCGGTGTATTTCGAATTCCTGTGAGATCGATGAGAAATTGATTGAGCCGATGGTCTCATGTAGTTCCTCTTCGATTTCACTGGCTGGGAAAATCGAAGAAACTGGATGAGTGTTTTTATTGGGATTGGGTTCGTCAGGAAATACTTCGCTCAGATCGGACCACTGGGAGAATACGTTTTCGCGATAGGAGTCTAATGGGCCAGAGACCAAAATCTCCGTAGGATTCCACTGATTTCGCTGCGTTGGGCCAATGACTTGAATCTCCTCTTCAAAATCATCTCCGAATACATTGCGTGAAACGGATTGCGCGGATTTCGCGTGCGTTGTAACTGGAGTACGGACTGTTTCTGCAGTGCGCGTTACGTAGGGATCAGTCTGTGAGCGGGAAGAGGTGTCGGCATTCATAGGAGGATCGTTACCAACTGCAGTGGTCGACATGCCGAATTCTTCTTCCGAATCGATAACGGTTGGTTCGTCGAGAGAGCCGAATTCGATCGAGATTTGGCTGGATTTTCCGATCTCAGCGCTTTCTGACCATGGGGATGGGAGTTGCTGTAGGTCGGCCCAGGCTTCTTCGATGAGCGATGAGGAAATAGGTTTTTGTCCGTAGTTGAAGCCAAGCAATAGTGCATGATCGAGCAATTGATGAACCAGTCGTGGAATCCCCTCGCTGGCTCGATAGGCGCTTGCCACTGCTTCCGAGGTGCACACGTTTTCGAATTTTGCACCAGCCGCTTGGATTTGAAAACGAACTTCCTGCTGAATTTCATCAAAGTTCCAGGCTGTCAAATAACAACGAACTGCTAGCCTTTGGTTTAAGGCTTCGAGTTGTGGGTTTGCTAGAAGATGCTCAAGTCTCATGCTTCCAATCAAAACGATGCGAACCCGCGCATCACCTTGAATGACGATATTGCTGAGAGCTCTCAATTCTTCCAGTAACTTGATGGGAAGAGTGTCAGCTTCATCGACGATTAGTGCCAGCGGGGCAGTGGGGGTTCGGGGATTCGGTTGCAAGTATTCGTACAAACTTAGACGCAGTTCCCCTTCGCCCAGATCACGATAGGGGAGCTTCAATTTGGAGAGGATACTCTGCAGCAGTGCTCGACGACTGCAAAGCTGGGCTCCTTGCAAAAAGACGACTTGGAAGTCTTTCACTATATCATTTGCAAGTCGAAGAGCTACAGTTGTTTTGCCAAAACCAGTTCCCCCAAGAACCACAGCTGGGCCTTCAGCCCGTCGCAAAACACGAGTGAGCGTACCACGGATCTGTTCCTCATTTCGAGACGAGAAATAAGATTGCAGATCGGGTACGACAGAAAATGGTCTGCGACTGAAACCGTAAAACGATTCGTACATAGTCCGAAGCCCTTCGAAGCATTTCGTTGAAATAGGTGTTTGTTCAATCGGAAAAATGTTTCCTGGCTCTTAAGTGTCCTTACTTTGTAGATCGTTAAATTTTCATCTTTCGTAACAATCTAACATCAGATGACCGTAAAGAGACGAGCCAGAGCCAGTAAGGGTTGTGAAATACTCATATCCCTCCAAATCGGATCGAAGGCAAATCTAACAGCGACTGCTGCGATCCAAAATAAGAGCGACCATTCGCAACCATTGATCCACCAACTCAGATGATCTTTCTTCGACCTTACTTCTCGAGAAGCGATTTGTTCTATGCTGTTCTCTGCGATATGGAACAGCGGAATGCCTAATTCTTGGAGTGTTTCTCTGTAGGAGGATGTTGCGAGAAAGCGGTGGTCCACACTTTGTCGATGTCGCAACAGAGCGGCGATGGTTATGCCAGTCAACGCACCGAGCACTAAGCCGAGGATGGGAGCCAGTAGAGGGTCGGAAGCTACAAATGGACTCCACTGTGACATAGCAATTATAGATGCCGTTCCTATAAGTTGTTTATGTTCGGAAGCTACTTGGTTTCTCAAAGCGGTTTCTCGTTCTTGTAGCGAAGCGACATTCAGCAACGATGGAGAAGAAGTCGGGAGCTGCGAGGATTCCAAAGTAGATTTTCCGGAAGTAAAGCTAGCGGTTTGTACCGAGAGATTGGTGTCGCGTTTCCAGGAAACGCGATTTTCATCCGCCGCTTTGTATTGCTTCGCGAGATTGATCTTGTATTGCGTCCAGCGTAGTTCCGAGGCGGACGTTGATTGACGCAACTCTCTGGCCGAAGGTTCGGTGAGTTCACTGAGCCAATCCTTCAATTCGGTTACAGGAATTCTTTTTTTCCAACTACTGTCCAATGTGACGCGATACAATTTAGGCAGTTCGGATTGCGTGCGAGCTTGGACTGGATCTTGGTCGGTAATGGATGTCAGTTCCTGCCGTGCCGCGATTTTCAGTAAAACGCAATCGTGATAAGTTGATCCTTCAGTTGTTTGGCTCAAAATCTGTTCGAGCCGATCGAGGCGACTACTATTCAAGACTACAGTAGTTCGGGTGCGGAAGGATAAAGGTCCTTGTGGAAAAACGTTTAAGGCCCACAATGCTCCTAACAAAGAACAGAGAAGAGTAAACCACAAAATGGATGCTGTGGGGCGAGTTGTTTTGGAGGGTGGTGATACTGATGTCATCTTGACGGTACCTGAGCGACGTCCCTGTCTTGGTAATCTATTATGGTGTCATCGACATCCAGCACCAATTTACTCAACCAAACTGATAGATGCAGAGATTTAGTGTACTGGTGTGCGGCATAGGAAGATCAAGGATATTCGAACATGGGGAAGTTGTTCCATACCAAAGTTTGTGGCATCAGGACAAGCGTTGATTTGCGGGATGCGATCGAGTGCGATGTCGAAGCGATCGGGCTGAATTTTGTTCCAGAAAGTCCGCGATACATTTTGCCGAAAATTGCCAGCGAACTTTGGAAAGATACCGTTTGCAGAGAGAATGTATCCAAGGAAAGACTGGCAAACGTCAAGCTCGTTGGCATCTTCGTGAATCCTACTCCCGATTATGTGCGCCAAGTTCTAGGTATCATTTCTCTACACTATGTCCAACTTCATGGTGAGGAAATTGCAGATGATTGGCGACACTTTGATGATGCGCCTTTGATCAAAGCGGTGCGATGGAATGGAGGTTTGGAACAGAACGCGATGCTTTTGCGTTGGCACCAAATCTTAGGTGATCGATTGGCGGCATTTCTTGTTGATGCTCCTTCGACAGATTTACGCGGTGGCAGTGGCAAGCAGGCGGATTGGAAGTCTTTGGTACCTCGACCTGTCGCGCTGGCAGGTAAGCCGCTCATTTTGGCTGGAGGTCTGACGCCCGAAAACGTGGCTTCAGCAATTCAGATCGTTGCACCGGCCGCAGTGGATACTGCGAGCGGTGTGGAGAGTGAGCCCGGGAAAAAAGATAAAACCAAGATGCAGAATTTTGTGCTGCGTGCCAAGAATGCCTTGAGCAACTTGCGACTAAAATGATGTGGGCCTAGATCATCGCAAGGCTTGTCCCTTCCGTAAAGAATTATTTTTTCGATCGCATTTTTTTCATTGCTTCACATACAAGAGTCCTAGTCCATACGACCCGAGAAAAAGAGTTTGACATGCCTGAAATTCAAGCCTTCCGAGGAATGCGGTATAACTTGGCGAAAGTCGGATCGCTTAGCGATATTGTTGCGCCCCCGTATGACGTTATCGATTCGTCGTTGCAAGATCAGCTCTATGAGCGCTCGGAATACAATGTGATTCGGCTGGAATTAAACAGACCCGAGACTACCGACACGACGCAGGATGAGGTCTATCATCGAGCTTCACGCATATTGCGAAATTGGATCCGCGAAGGGGTTCTGGAGTCGGAAGGAGATCCGGCAATTTATGTTTATCATCAGGAGTTTGAACACGCAGGAGCTAGGCATACTCGCAAGGGCTTTATGGCCCGAGTTCGTCTACAGCGATTCGGCGAGGGTACAATCTATCCCCATGAGCAGACCTATCCAAAGGCGAAAGAAGATCGACTCAAATTGACCCGCGCGACTCGCACGAATTTGAGTCAGATTTTTGGACTGTATCCCGATCCACACAACGATATCCAAGAAATGCTCGAGCAGCATGTATTGAATGTTCAACCGCTGGAGGCGGTCGATCATCTCGGGATCATTCACCGCATGTGGCCGATTACCGACCCAAGAGTCATTGGAGATGTTGCAGCGGCCGTATGTCATCTGCCCATGTTTGTCGCGGATGGTCATCACCGCTATGAGACAGCATGCAACTACCGGGATGAACTTGCGGCTCAGGGTAACTTAGCGGCCGATCATCCTGCCAATTTTGTGTTGACCATGTTAATCGGTATGAATGATCCGGGCTTATTGGTGCTACCAACCCATCGGCTTTTCGAAGGAGTTCGGGATTTAGGAGCGGCCGAGATCTGCGAAAAATTGAGCCCCTACTTCGATTGTGATCTCGCCGATCACTCGCCCGCTCAAGCAGCCAAGATTTGGAAGGATATGGAAGAAATTGATGACCAAACCATGATGGCGCTCTACAGTGCCAAAGATAGGAAATGGATCACGATTTCCGCCCGAGAGGAAGCTTTGACAAAAATGGCAGAGCTCGCACCCGATCAGAGCGCGGCTTGGTGCGGCTTGGGAGTGGCCATTTTGCACCGTCTTGTCATCCAGGATCTTTTGGGACTCTACGAAATTCCTAAGCCAACCTACGTTCATTTGCTAGAAGAAGTCCTCGCAGGTATCGAGGGGCGATTGGAGGGAGAGAAAGACTATCCTCTGGCTGCGTTGGTGATGCCGGCAACCTTAGAGCACATCCGGCAAGTAAGTTTGCATCAGGAACGGATGCCCGCTAAGAGCACGTACTTTTTTCCGAAGTTACTAAGCGGCTTGGTTTTTCACCGCCTCGAATAGATAGCGTTTCGCGTGGAACAATTTGCCTAGCTGATGCTATCGTTTCCCGTGAAACCGCTATCCTAGGGCGAAAACTGACGTTTTCAGCAGTGACCTAATTGCGGTAAACTCTCGACGTGTTTGGGATGGATTCCAACAAGCTCGGCGGGGATGCAGTGTGGCCAGGATTTTTTGTGTGGCAAACCAAAAAGGTGGCGTGGGTAAAACCACAACCGCCATCAATTTGGCCTTTGCTACTGCCAAAGCGGGTTGTCGTACTCTGCTGGTCGACCTCGATCCGCAATGCAATGCCACCGGAGGTATGGGGCACAAGCCTGCCGAACGCCATCCGCTGCTGCTAGACCGTCCCTTGCGAGAAAGTCTGCTCGAAACACCCGAGGAATTACTCCTGCTATTGCCCGGTTGCCGCAACTTTCAAGATGTTGACTACATCGCGAAAGGTGGCAATGCCCAATCCACAGTGTTGCAGCAGCATTTAGACAGTGGGATGTCGAGTTTCGATTTTGTATTCATCGACTGCCCTCCATCGCTGGGCGCTTTAACACAGGCTGCTCTAGCCTCTAGTACTGAAGTACTCATGCCCATTCAATGCGAATACTATGCGATGGAAGGGCTGAGTCAAATGATTCAGGTAATTCGCCAGGTTATGCAGCATCAACCTGGAAAATTGACCTTTGGCGGAATCGTATTGACCATGTACGATCCCTACTTGGAATTGACTCACGAGGTAGATCGCGAGGTCCGTGAGTTTTTTGGTGAGATTGTTTTTGATACGGTAATACCTAGGGATGTAGCGATTGCGGAAGCACCCAGTCATGGATTAAGTGTTCTGGACTATGCTCCGCGATCCAAGGGAACCCGAGCCTATATTGAACTATGCATGGAGGTACTGGAACGTGACTAAAGATCGTCGACTTGGAAAAGGTTTAGCGGCCTTGCTTGGGACCCCTTTGGATGAGATGGCACCTGCAACAGGTGGTTTGGCAAACTCCGCCCAAGAGCATGCCTATAACCAGACTGCGCCATCTCAGCGCGAAGGGCGAACCAATACGGTCGCACCCGCGCTGCTTGCCTCGGCTCATGTGACCACATCCCCAGGGGGATCGATCGAACTTTCAGTGGATGAAATCGAGAACAATCCCTTTCAGCCTAGGCGGCAATTCAATGAAGAAGAAATTGCCTCTCTGGCGGAGAGTCTGAAAGAACACCAGCAATTGCAGCCCGTTCTCGTGCGGAGAGTCGCTGGTAGGTACCAACTGATCTCGGGTGAACGACGATTGCGGGCGGCTATTCGAGCTGGCTTTAGAACGGTGCGAGCCGAGGTACGAGAGGCCGACGATCGCTTGGTGGCCGAATTAGCTATTGTCGAAAACCTGCAGCGCAAGGATCTCAATCCAATTGAAAAAGCGATGTCTTTCCGCCGCTATCTCGATGAACATGGCTGCTCGCAGGAGGATCTCGCGCGACGACTAAAAATCGACCGCAGCACCATTGCGAACCTAATGCGTTTATTGGAATTGCCGGACAGTATCCTGAATGATGTACAAATGGATCTTATTTCGGCCGGCCACGCTCGCGCATTGCTCCCCTTGGGAGACGAAACGCTCCAATCGCGGTTTTGCAAACAAATCAAAGACGAGCAGTGGAGTGTACGCGAGACGGAGCGACGCGTCGGAGAATTTTTACAATCCGAGGACGTGGAAGAAGTTTTGGAACGAGAAGCCCCTACAACCTCAAGAAAAAAGGTGGTTTCGCCCCAAATAGCGTCGCTCGAGCAAGAAATTAAGTCGGCTTTGGGTACCAAGGTTGAAATCAAACAAAACAGCACTGGAAGGGGCAAGATTATAGTGCAATTCGGTTCAGAGGAAGAGTTCGAACGGATCCGCGATTTGCTCCTCTCCACAGCCTCCGGGCCACGCCTGGCGAGGGTCGCTTAAAGAACTGCCACGTTATCGATGAACCAGGGTTGTCAGTTTGAGTCTTGTAAGTTAGAGTTTTGAAAAGTTGTCGTCAGCCTCAACGTCTTGGATCCCCTTCAAGTTCCAAGTTCGCGAATAGGCAGGTGCTGACTCGGGGTGTAGCGCAGTCTGGCTAGCGCATCTGGTTTGGGACCAGAGGGTCGTAGGTTCGAATCCTATCACCCCGACTTCGGCTCGGTAATTCGAGCGGAGCTCGAATTACCGAGCCGAAGTAGAGAGTAGAGAAGAGAAAGTAGAGCAGTAGAGCTGCCACGCCCGAGAGATTTTCTAGGGTAGTGGACGTTTCGAGCTGTTCCACTTTCTCTTCTCTACTCGGTCTACTTTCTACTCGGTCTACTTTCTACTGCTCTACTTTCTACTGCTCTACTTTCTACTGCTCTACTTTCTACTGCTCTACTTTGGCAGATGGCTTTCCAATTCGAGAAGCTCCTGGTCAACCAAAAGCGGTTGGTCGCGTTGACTCGTGCTGATGGAGTCTTCTTTTTTTCCAAACCGTGCGTTAGTTCGTTCAAACCCTGAGGGATGATGCCGTGGCTGGTCAGCGTTGTACGTTGATCTATAGGTTTTTCGGCAAACCGCTTGCAGTCATCGGGAGTTCAAGCAGCAAACACTTTGGGGTTGTCTGACCAAGTACCAGCGAAAGCCCTGTTCTTGACCGATGGCACAAGTCGTACTGTTCGGATCGGAACAATGACGATCCAATTGCGTAAAACAACACCCAAGAACATGGCCACCGCAGGTCGACTCAGTGGAATTGTGATACAGGCCTTTGATGAACAGCTGACGTATCGAGTCAACGGATTTCGTCGGATTCGCTCAGTACCTCTTCGAGCAATTCCATCAACCGAATCTTTTCAGCTTGGGCTCGAATGTCTCTTGGCTGTATTTCCGAGCCACTCCGAAAGATGCTGCGAAAGTCGCGGCGGCTACGTTGGCTCCCTTTGTTGGTCCAGATGAGTTTGGAGATTTCTGCATCGGTGCGCGAAACAACCGGCAGGAAAATCCCAGGAAACAATTCCATGGTCTGAGACCGCTGCAACTCACCGGGTATCAACTCCCTTGGGTAGATGTCCAGTTTCAAGCTTTCCGTCTTGTCCAATAGCTGGAACAGATTGCCGGTCTGAACCGCTTGCCGTAGAACCCGCTCAGTGAATAGAAAGTCAGAGCATTCCAGTTCGTTAACCAACTCATCAATGCGAATCCTTGCCACAAACGGCCTATCATTTGCGTAGAAATCAATAAACTTTATCGGCGATCTTCGATCGGGAGAAACAAAAGGGGAAGCGAATGGGAAGAGAGACTCAATTGCAGGCGATTCCTGACGACTGACCGCTGTCCTCCCAACCGTCAGTACCACAAAGCACCGCGAGAACGGACAGATCGAGGATGCCTTGGAGACCATGGGCCTTAATTCGATCAACCCGGGGATATTCGACCGCCGCCATGCACTCGACCAAACTCAGCTTTGCAACCATTCCATGGACTCCGACAAGCGAAAGGAATCGGTTTGTCAATGTTGTCCGCAAATATCTGACTTAGCTGCTTGTCAGAAAGAGAATCGTTACTTGATCGGATAGCGTGCATCGGAACGCCTCGATGAACTTGGTATAATCAGTTGGCAGGCGGTAATTGGCATTCTGGACGGACACACTGTGCACTACTTTGACGAGCAATGAAAACAGATGCGAATCCCAGGTAAACGAATGAAGCGTACGAGACTCGTCCAGGCTGAAAAATACGTGGTTGCAGTTGAAGTTGAAATGGTGATTCCCGAAGAGGATGACAGCGAACCATGCCTGGAATCCGAAACGGTCGAATTACTCGAGCAGGTTAAACTTCATGCTGACCAAGGGGATTTTGAATGGCTTGCTCAACATGGAAAGGTCTATGAGGCAAGGGAGGGAGCGTAACGACTGTTTTTCACCGAACGGGTTTTGGGGCCAGTAACTAGTGATGCTTCTGACAGGCTGGGAAATAGGTTGATAACGGTTAGCCATGAGTGAATTCAAATTAACGGAACCTTTGGACCAGTACGATCAACAATTGCTTGCCAACGTCCATCCTCGGGATTGGAAAAACCCGATACCTTCCAGTCGTTACAACCTGGTAGTGGTCGGGGGAGGCACCGCCGGTTTGGTGGCTGCTGCTGGGGCGGCTGGTTTAGGTGCCAAAGTCGCGCTCATCGAGCGGGGATTCATGGGAGGCGATTGCTTGAATGTTGGCTGCGTGCCATCTAAAACGCTCATCAGCGTAGCACGACAATGTAAGGCGATTCGAGGAGCAGGCGACAGTGGATTCAACATCGGTGAGGTGCAAGTCGATTTTCCACGCGTTATGGAACGCATGCGCCGACTGAGGGCTGGTTTGAGCACGCATGATTCGGTCCAACGATTTCGTGGGCTCGGAGTCGACGTATATCTAGGTGCTGGATGCTTCACTCGAAAAAATACTATTGAAGTTGGGGACCAAAACCTGGAGTTCAAGAAAGCCGTCATAGCGACTGGAGCCCGAGCGACTATTCCATCCATACCAGGATTGGATGAGTCGGAATACCTTACCAATGAATCCCTCTTTTCACTCAGACAACTTCCCAAGCATTTGGTGATTGTGGGGGGAGGGCCTCTGGGTTGCGAGATGGCGCAATGTTTTGCTCGCTTTGGATCGCAAGTAACTTTGATCGAAGGAGGAAACCAAATACTATCCCAAGAGGAGCCAGAGGCAGCAGCACTTGTTCAGTCTGCTCTGGAAAGTGATGGTGTACGAATATTGCTAGCGACAAGGTTGATTCGAGCTGAAAGAGTAGGAATGTCGCGTTCGATGGTCGTGTCGAATCACGAAAAAGAGACCACCATTGGTTTCGATGAAATCCTTCTCAGTGTGGGGAGAACTCCGAATGTTGCAGGTTTAGGTTTGGAACTTGTAGGTGTTGATCACGATCTGCAGAGTGGCGTTGCGGTAGACGATTTTTTACGCACGACGAATCCTTGCATCTATGCGGCAGGGGATGTTTGTAGCCGCTTCAAATTCACGCATGCGGCCGATGCCATGTCCCGTATCGTCATCCAAAACGCGTTGTTTATGGGAAGAAAACGCATGAGCAAGCTTCTTATTCCTCGGTGCACCTACACTTCGCCGGAGATAGCGCAAGTCGGAATGCTCCCGCGTCAGGCTGCGGAACATGGGATCAAATTGGTTCAGTATTCACAACCCTTTCGCGCTGTGGATCGCGCCGTGTTGGAAGGGAATGATGTCGGATATGTCAGCGTCTATTGTCGCCAAGGTTCCGATCAGATTATGGGTGCCACTGTAGTAGCTGCAAATGCGGGTGACCTCATTGGCGAAATAGTGTTAGCGATGAAGCATCGGATAGGGCTTGCGAAGCTGGCTGCCGTTATTCATCCTTACCCCACGCATGCTGACGCAATTCGTAAACTGGGTGATTTATACAATCGGCAACGCCTAACTCCATGGGTGCAATCGGTTTTGGCCCGCTGGATGAAGTGGATTGGATGATCCTACCTGGGGAGCTCGTGCAGAAATCGTGAGGCGAAATTATTGCAATTGGGTATTAATTGAATTTCTTGATCTGCTCGTTACCAAAAACGATCCATCAAAAAATTCGTATGTCCGCTACTCCCATCCCGAGAAGTCTTGTGTCCCAATCGAATGTCGCTTCGCTGTGCTGAATCCGCTCATTGGCTAAGATTGGTTTCGTCTCTGGCAGCTTAAATTTAAGAATGACGGGGCCAGTGCCATAAGCCACATTGGCTGGGAGTGAGCCTTCGATAACCGATTTTACCTCATCCCACTCTTGTGAAACATTGCGGATCGAATGGCAACAACGAAGACCGTTGACGAAAACTTCGAGCTTTTGTGCGATCGTTTCACTCGCGAAATAGACGATATCGATTTCGAATCGATAATCTTTTCCGCCGCGCAATGGCGGAAGATAAACGATGTTGGTTGTTTGTGGACCGGTTGAGCGGTACCAAACTTTACCGCTATGTTGTCGCCACCACCATCCTTGTCCGAACATTGGTTGGTCCATTGACCAATGGAGTTCCTCCAGCGGCTCTGGAAAATGAAATTGGATATTGTCGACGAACCTGTGGTTGAGACTTTCTTCGACCATAGAATCTGTCACTAAGTCGAGATTCTCGTGATCGGGAAAAAGCGAACGCAGAAACGCATGGTATCGCTGATCAAAAAGTCGTTTCGCCTGATTATAGGTTTCCATATCGTCGCGAAAACGATGCAAATTAGACTTTAGCATTTCGTGAACTTGTCGCTGGTCTTGATGGCTGGGAGTTTGATTTAAGCGTAATTGCTGGAATGAAGCGGGCCAGGAAAATAGATCGCACAATAAGTAGAGAAAGCGTTTGAAGTCTTCAGCGATGCCGATCAAATCAAATTTTTTAAGCTCAACATCGGATATGGTCCAGCGATCTAGGGGGATCGTGCTCCAATCGACTTGTTCAAAAACGGCTCGAAGATAACAGTTTTGCGTTTGGCAATTCTCTTGTTCAAACTCGATAAACTTATTGCGATCCGGCAAGTTCAGCTCGACATCAGCTTGTTCGGGGGAACTGAATAGCAAAGGGTCGTCAGGAGTGCGGCGAGCGGCACGAATCCAATGTTGCACTTGCGATAGATAACGTTCCACAGGATGCCTAAGTACCGTAACTTTTGCGAAGTCGTCGCCAAATAATTTCCATAGATTGTGGGCAAAATGCCCCATGATCAGTTTGCCTGGAACCTGCGTGCGCGAATGAATGGTCTTGGCAACCCGCCCAACCAAATGAGGCGAAAGATCGTTCACAGAATAATAGTTTTCTAAGATTACGCTCAGTGAAGATCCACCGGTTTTAGGCAGATGCAAAAAAAGTAGATTTCGAGCATTTCGTCCAAGAGCCATTTTTAAAGTTATCCTTTCTCAATCTAGGAGAAAGTATGCCGTGATATTGCACGGCTTGGAACCCTGCGATTGGACTACCGACATCCCGATCGCTTTATAAATGTTTCTAATTTTGGGGGCCGCCGAATTTGTTCGGAGCGATTGGGTAAAAAAACGCACACAGAATAATGCGTGGAATGAAAGCTTCTATCGAGAGGCAGTTCGGTCAATCGATTCTTTTGAATAGGCGTTGCATGGGACACGAAGCATAGTGCCGGCGAGCCCAAGGATGTAGAGTATGTCTTCATCGATTGAACTCCGCACGCTGATTGGGTCCGTTATCGAGAGAAATATTTCGGCCGTCATTTGACGAAGTGTAACATCAAAAGTTCTCAAAAATCCGTCACGGCTGAGACAAACAATTGTCTGCAGATCCTTTGACCAGAGGATATCTGAGGCCGCGCTGCCTGGTAGTTGCAGCGTCCAGACAGGTTGGGAATTATCGGTACGAAAACACAAAATTCGGTTATCTGCAGTTGCGACGGCCAAGTATTGATCATCCATGGAAAATCTCATATTCATAATGGGGATATCCTCTAGATTGATTAAGGAGCATATCTTTCCGGTTTGGGCTTCGATCAAAACAATCTCGCGTTCTTTGGCATAGGAGATAAACCGTTTTTGCGGCGAGAGTTGTTGATAACGCATTGGTTCGGCAATGACATCGGTGCCCCAGATAAAATCTTCCCGACTCCCATCCCAGCATCCCAAGGAGAAGTGAGTTTCTGGGGATGATTGAGGATTTTCAAGATTGCGATAGAGGAGAACAAATCGATTCCCATCGATCGCGCCTAGGATGAACTGAGGTTGAATGGTAGCGGGGAACTGCGTTACTTTCTCTCCACGATCAGCCAGTAGATCCCAGCGATAGATACTCCAGATGCCTTGAAAGTCCCTGTTTTTTTTACGACCACACACGTAAAGGTTTTTTGTATCTTGCGGAGCGATTCCCGCAAAAGCGTCGAAATCTTGACGAAAGTGTTGAGAGATACTGGGCGATGGTTGTGATCGATCCCACTTCAGAATCGCTGGCGCTTGGTCTGACGAAACAACGGCTATACGATCTTCCGCAAAGGGCAAAATTCCAATGATATTGGTTTTATATACAATACTTTGGCCCAGGAAATCGGTCTGAATACGATTGATCTTCCCATCTTCGCTAACGCTGTAGATCATTGATTCGTCGTGATTCCACAGAATGCTGGCTACTCGCTTGGAATGATTTGGGAAGGTATTCAATCTTCCTGCGAGGAGTAAATCTTCGGCAGCGTTCCAGCCATCGAAACGGTTTTCAAACCTAATTTCGATACCTTCCCCTTTGACGGCAACGGATGTCGGTATCTCTATCCAATTGGAATTGGTGTTGCCCGCTTCATCTACCCATTCGCGGAGGTAATTATCTGCGAAGAGCAAATTGCGAAGAGGTTTATCAAATTCTAAGTAAATTCTGTCGCAATCGACGGGCAAAGTTTCTTGTGCGAGCGTGGGTTCGGATCGCACGACAAGTTTCCAAAAATCAGCCATGTCACGCGGCGGACTCTCTACGGAGTCTGCGTTTTGATCCATAAAAAATTCTGAGAAGCGTAATCTGGACTGTGTAGGCCAATGCTGAGGGAGTTTCATTAGATGAACGGTGCCACTATCTTCACCCAGCGCAAGACGCGACTCATCCTGATCGAAGGCTATAGCGGAAACCGTTGTTTTGAAACGAGTCCGTTCCACCGCATGATAGGTCGTTCCGATTTTTTTGAGCAGAATTAGATAGCCATTATCTAAGCCTATAGCGATCAACTTTCCGCTGGGCGACACGACTACGGTGGAACATTGATTGACAGAAAAGGCACGCGAGGTAGAAAGAGCAAGCGTTTGAATATCGGATGAAACGGAGGGATTGAGAGACCCAATACGGACTATACCTTTCTCGCTGCCGTAGACCACTTCGCCATGTTTACCGACGTTCAAACATTCCAGAGATTCCTGAGAGGAGTCCAAGCGGCGGATGAATTGAAATTCCGGAAAAGACCAAATGACCGCGTCAGGTTCAATACCTGCAGTTACAATGGATTTCCCGTCGAAGGACCAACCGAGTTGAAAGACCGTTGTTTTTGAAGCCAGGAATTCACCGAAGACTTGACCTGTTTCCGTGTACCATACTTTGACCGTCCCATCATCACCACCGCTGGCAATAAGTGTTTGATCGGGCGAGAGAGCTAAGCCGTTGATCTCTTTCTGGTTGGTATCAATATCAAGGCGAACATTACCCGTGGAGCAATCAATAATTCTGAGATGAGAATCCTTGCAGCCGCAAGCGATTTCATTCCCTCGGGTCAAAGAAATTCCGTAATAGATCTTGGTGGGGAAGTTGGCGAGCGTTGTTGTGGGAACGGGCAATTTGGAATTTAATAATCGCCAATCCAGGCGAGGAAGTGGTGTTTTCGAATTCTCGTTGAGATCTTGAAGCTGTGATGGGCGATGTCGCTCCAAAATATTTCTGGCTAGTGAGTAGTTGTTTTGGCCAAGGGCCATGCTGGTTAGCAACATATCCGAGGCATACGCTTGCTGCTTGGCGATGACTTCGGACTTTACCGCCCGCCGTTCCTGACGGATCGCAATAAGCAATCCAGCCAATAGTCCGGCTAAGGCGAACGATGTGGCGATAAGGAGTGCCTTATGACGCCTTGAAAATTTACGCAGGTTTGTCAGAGAATAAGAGAGATTCGCGCTGACAGGATGATCGGTCAAATAGCATCGCAAATCTTCATGTAGTTGTTCTACAGATTGATAGCGCAGGTCGGGATCCGGTTGCATGGCTTTTAGTACGATGGCATCTAGATCACCGCGTAGTTCTGCAGCATGACGGAGCGATTTTTGGCTTGGCAATTGGGTAGGACAACTACGAATCATTTCTCCAATTGCAGCAACCGATTTTCCAGCAAGTTTCGACTTGTCCAAGTAATGGCTGCCGCTCAAAATGTTGTAAAATAACGCTCCGAGCGAATAGATGTCGCTGCGGGTATCAACCTGCTTACCGCGGGTTTCAAATTGCTCGGGGCTCATAAAGAGCGGAGTACCCGTCAGCGCATCGGTTTCATGCAATGCTGCTTTGGCGAACTCTGCGGAGTCAGCAGGCAAACTGGAATGACGATGCGTCTCATGCGACATCGCTTTGGCAATTCCGAAATCGATCACCTTTACGATCGGTTCACCATCGACAATGGTGACCATAACATTGCTGGGCTTGATGTCTCGATGGATGGTTCCTCTTTGGTGCGCGTGCTGGATCGCGCGACAGCATTGAAGTAGTAAATTTACTTTTGTCTTGATCGATGGATTATGCTTATTGCAGTAATCCAAGATTTGCTCTCCTTGGACATGCTCCATCGCAATGTAATGGAAACCTGATTCGGTGACTCCGGCATCAAAGATACGGGCGATATTAACGTGATCCATGTCTGCCAACGTCTGTTGCTCTCGTTGGAAACGCTGGAGCATTTGACGTGTTTCCAAATTTTCCTGAATCAACTTGATGGCAACGAATCGGGACATGGGATGATTTTGCTGTGCTAGATACACAGCCCCCATGCCTCCCATGCCGATCAGTTTGATTAGTTGAAAGGGGCCAATTCGAACTCCATCGAGCGACTGTAGAATCTGATGGCCTTTGAGATTATCTTCATGTGCAGTCTCTTGCAAAATGGTTTTCAGCGACAACGGATCCGGTTGCATAATTCATGCTTCCTGAGAAGTCGACCAATCTGAATACGCGGCCATACGCTTGCGTAGCTGATGCATGCGCATACCGTGACTACGAGAATTTGTTGCGTAACCTAAGGTTATCGCCCCAGTCCCGAATGATTAGTCTTCTAAAAAACAGTTAAGGCGATCTGCAGGAGAGGTGCAGCGCAGTGGTTCCCTTCAACGACGACGCAGTTTATTATGAGAGCTGTGGTATATATTGCAAACCATTGGACGGAATGGGGATTAGATGTTTGGGGCATTGGTCTAAAAAAGGGTTGACGAATACGGAAGTACCCTGTTTTTGTTTATTTGCGAACGAAAATGAGTTTCGGGCATTGCTCAAATGACTTTGTCTACATCTCGCGGATATTAACTTTTGGGAAAGTGCCTTCCATAGTTGTCCTCAAAGTTGGACAATTCCTGTAAATGGGCAGGATCCATCGGGGACTAGTGTGCTTGTAGAGGTAAGGTGAATTCAGAAGGCAGTAGTCGAGTCAAATCGACTGAGAAATATCGCATATTTCGAGAAGGCACACCGGACAGGCGGGACCGATTCAATCGGATAAAATATTGAGGCGATCTGACGATAGCGACCAAACGGAGCTTGAGGATCACAAGTTGATATAAAAAAACCTCATGACCTGAAAGAGCCATGAGGTTGGATGAAAAGCGTGCGATGTGAAGACGAGGGAGCTTACTTACCTTTTTCTTCAAGTTTTTTCGCAATGAATTCCTTGAGACCTGGTCCGCGAAGTTCGCGGGCAGTCGCCAAGATTTCACCCGTATCACCGTCGACCAAAAGCACGAAAGGAATGCCGCTCACATCATAGGTTTCGCCGAGGGTTGTATCCCATAGCTTACCTTCATAGATCTGTGCCCATGGCATTTCGCGTTCCTGCGTAAAAGTGGTCACTTTGTCAGCCATGTTGGGAGCATCGAAGCTGATGCCGAGAATCTCGAAACCACCATCATGATGTGCTGCATATGCTTCCTTCATGTGTGGAATTTCGCCGATGCAAGGTCCACACCATGTCGCCCAGAAGTCCAGCATCACCAATTTACCTGCGAAGGTTTTCGGAAACTCAATCTTGTTTCCTTGCATATCCTCGGCAGCGAACTCGATTGCTTTCTGTCCAATTTCCAAATTCGGTGGTAGCGGAGTCATCGGCAACTCCATTTCCGCTTTGTCTAAACTAAGCGAGCCATCCTTGAATGTGAGTTGATAAGTTGTCCCTGTAAAATTGAATGGCGTTCCAATTCGAGTCACTTCGCGTTTGGCGCTGATACGACCATCGCCATTGCGATCGATCGTCAGAGGAGTTTTGTCGGCAATTGCGCCGGAGACAAAAGTAGAAAATGGTTGATCATCGAGCTTGAAGGAAATCTCATACCCAAAGTCGCCGTAGTAGAGCAGCGTATTTTTGAGTTGTGCTCTGTTAGGATCGCTGGGATCGAAGCGATACATATTGATCGCGCCGATTTTTCCATCACCTAAATCCACTTTGGAACTCCCGCTGTGCTGCGTAAGTTCTCCTCGTTTGTCAGCGTTCCATGGAACCGATTCATCATTGGTTAGATCACCATCTGCGTTGGTATCGATGTACAGTTTTGCGGCCCCTTCGGCAGGCTCGTCCAATATGAACATAAATGTTTTGTTGCCGAATTGCAGTTTGCCGTACTTCGGTGCAGAAAGCCCCTCGGGGGCTTTGGTGACTCCTTCCGCGTTGTCGGTCATTTCCGCGCGGATGGGTCGATAACCGCCAACGCGAGCCGTGACACCTGAATCAACGAACTTTGTGTCAACACCGGTATCTGACAGCATCCCCAACATCAAAACGGGTAGAGCCAATGCATGCATAGAGAAATACTCCTAAAAGTTAACGGAACCAACTGCGAGTATGATAACTTCTTTGGAAGCGACTGTCCTCCGAAAAGAGGGGGAAGGAAGTAGTTTTTTATGGAGGAAGTGAACGGTTTTGCGCTAGTTTTGTGGGTTTGTCCTGATTCTCACTCCACGAAAAAATCGATCAATGCTACGATGCTTAAATCAGTCCAGGGATGGGTTGCGTGAGAACAGAGGAAAATAAGCCATGATCACGCCTGAAATGATGCTCTTCATTGCGGGAGTCGCCTTTGGTTGCTGGGCCTTAGGGTCGCTTGCGCTGCAGAGACATAAAGAATTAGGACAACTATTACGGGCATTTGTCGAAGACCAAAAGTCGCGGGCCCGGCTAATTGCACGTGCGCTTGCCCTGCGAAAGATGCAGGAGAAGCAAGATAAACTAGAGAAAAGTAAAGGCAAGTCTGGGGATTAAGTCACAGAGTTGATGGAGTTATGAAAGAAACCGAACTCGAGCAGAATGAGAAACCCACCAAGCATCTTTTTATCGAGACAGTGGGCTGCCAGATGAATGTTCTGGATAGCGAGATGGTGGTTGCCAGCTTGCGAAGGCAGGGATATTCGTTAACTCGTGATCTCGAGGTTGCGGATACCATTTTGTTCAATACCTGCAGCGTTCGCGAAAACGCGGAAGAGAAAGTCTACGGTTCGTTGACTCGACTGAAACGCCTAAAGGAGCGGTATCCCCAAAAAGTGATTGGCGTTATGGGGTGCATGGCTCAAAAAGATCAAAAGATTGTCTTCGAGCGTGCTCCGTACGTTGATATTGTGGTCGGGCCAGGGCAGTTGCATCGAATCCCTGAGTTGATCAGTAAAGTTGAGAGTGGTGGCGGCCAACAGATGGCGGTCAGTTTGTCCCGCAAGGGTGGGACGGTGGATGAGATCAAGCGAAGTCACGAGTCATTCGATCCACTTCGCGATCCGACGATGCGTCCCACTCCCTTCCAAGCTTATTTGCGCATCCAAATTGGTTGCGACAAATTCTGTACGTACTGTATTGTGCCGATGACGCGCGGGCCGGAACAGGGAAGGCCGCCAGATCAAATTGTCGAAGAGGCAAAAATCTTGGCGGACCAAGGATGTAAAGAGATTACGTTGCTTGGACAAACCGTCAACAGCTATCGTCACAAGGACGAAGGTGGCATTGTTGATATGTCGGAACTGCTTCGGCGGTTACATCCTATCAGCGGTCTGGAGCGAATTAAATTCGTGACCAATTATCCAAAAGATATGACGCGCCAATTGCTGGAAACGGTTCGAGATCTACCGAAAGTTTGCCCATATCTCCACGTTCCAGCTCAAAGTGGTTCGGACGAGATACTGAAACGCATGAAACGCGGCTACACCATTTCTGACTACATGGAAATGATGCAGCGAATACGAGAAATTTTGCCGCAGGCATCTGTCAGCAGCGACTTCATCGTTGGCTTTTGCGGCGAAACAGATCAAGACTTTGAAAAGACTGTGGAATTGGTAAAGGAATGTCGGTTTAAGAACAGTTTTATTTTTCAATACAGCGTACGGCCAGGTACGAAAGCGGCCGAATTGCTTCCCGATGACATTCCTGCGGATGTCAAGCAATGGCGCAATAACGAACTACTGCGTGTTCAAAACGAGATCAGTGCTGAAGATAACTGTCGTTTCCTCGGAAGTCGTATGACCGTCTTAACCGAAGGACCGAGCAAAGTTTCTATCAAGCGCGGTGAAACAGGACCGCTCCGACAAATGACGGGTCGAACCACATGCGATCGCATTGTGGTTTGGGACGGAAATGAACGGCAGGCGGGCGAACTGCTAGACATTCTCATCCACGATGTGAGTGCGACAACACTTTTCGGATCTGTTGAAACGCAAGATGTGCCCGCGGATGTCTTTCTCCCCAAGCTTTCTTTGCAATCTTAAGCAATGAAAATACGTCTTGCCGAAGCATTCGATCGATCGCTGGAGGCAATCAAGTGGCCGGCCGCCATTTTGAGTTTACTCAGTTTGCCCATAGGATTGTACGCATTTGTTAAGTTAGTCCTCCGCTGTTTTTCTGAGCCGATGGACCTATTGCCTTTGTTGTTGGGAGCGACCGCTTTGATGCTCGCGTGGCGTCAATTGCGCTGGTTCGCTTGGGGCGCCAATAAACTGATTGTTTGGGAGCATGAACTCACGCACGCAATCTTCGCATGGATGACGGGCCACAAAGTTCTTCGTCAAGAGTGGTTTGGCAGTGAAGGTGGTAAGATTGAATTTGTGGGTAGAGGAAATTGGTTGATTACTGTAGCGCCTTATTTCTTTCCGACATCCGCTTTTCTTTTGCTTGTTCCGGCACTTTTGATGCCCTTCAATTTTTTGCCTTGGTCGCAATTGGCTCTAGGAGTGGCACTCGGATTCCACTTAATCTCTACCTACATTGAAACGCATCGCGACCAATCGGACCTGAAGAAGCTGGGATGGCTTTTTTGTTGGCTGTTTTTACCCACCGCCAATGTCATAGCGGTCTCGCTGCTGATCGCTTATGCTCAGAGCGGTTTTGAAGGTATGGCCCAATACTTTGGCGATGGCTGGGAATTGCTCAAGTGGTCGCGGTCGCAGTACTTGCCAGGTCTGATCGGGCTTCCCGGGTCGCTCGGATAACCTTCGATAACGCAGGATCTAAGTCCAGCAGCGAAAGATTCGATTCTGTGGCCAAGCTACTGGTTACCTGCTCCAATTGTTCCAATATGGAGAGCGAACTATCGACAAAAATGATTTTCTTGCCACCAAGCCGACACTTTCCTCCTGCCACTCCAGCGAGCCATTCTCGGCGAATGCTGAAACCATTTTTTCTCGCGGTCTCTAGGGCAATCTGAAGCAAGTCTAAAGAATGCATGATAAGCCTGTAGAAATATACCCACAAAAGAGCTGACCACCGCTACAACGAAGTTGCTTGCACCAATGGAATGAAGCTGTTGGCGATCATCTCGATTGGATCCTTTAGATTCAAGATCAACTTTATCCGCTCGTACTGCAGAATCCTCCCAGAATCAGTCGATAGCTCCCAGTAAGCTGACTTTTCGCGCAACTCCTCATTGGGCTTTAATTTGGGGTGATTTGGGCGAATGGGTGATTTGCTTTTTGGGAAAAGAAAAAGTCTCTAAGCTTAACTTGATAATTCTGGGTCGCATTGATTGCGATCTTCGTTCGATTTAGGTGGAATTGATGACTCTGCGTGAATCAACTCGGGACGAACTGCAAGAAGAAAACGCGTTGCTGCGGGCTAAAGTGGAGCAAATGCAGAGGATGGCGGTTTTGGGTGAATTGACTAGTACCACGACGCATGAATTCAATAATCTTCTGACCACGATTCTAAACTATGCCAAACTTGGTTTGCGCTATCGCGATGAGCCGAGCCGAGACAAAGCGTTTCAGCGTATCTTGGACGCATCCAATCGAGCTGCCAAGCTTACCGGAACCATTTTGGCAATGGCTCGCAATCGCAGTGGCCAAATGGAGCCTACCGATCTCAAGCAAGTGATTGAGGATACGTTGTTGCTGATGGAGAAAGAGCTGCAGAAGTATCGAATTGGGGTGGAAAAGAAAATCGAGAATGTGCCTTCGATTTTGGGGATCGGTAATCAATTGCAGCGTGTTTTGATCAATATGCTCGTGAATGCTCGACAAGCGATGCCTAACGGTGGGACGGTCTTGATTCAGTTGAGCAGCGAAGATGAGGGGCGTACGGTTAGTTTAGCGATACGCGATACGGGGCAGGGGATTGCACCGGAGCATTTGCCCAAGATATTCGATCCCTATTTCAGTACCAAGACGGGTCCCGATGCGAGCGGTAAGGGTGGAACGGGGCTTGGGCTGTCTGCTTGTCGCGAGATCATTGAGAGTCACTCCGGACGTATTCGAGTCGAAAGTGCTGTGGGACGGGGTACTCAATTTATTATGCGATTTCCGGTTCTAGCAGCGGCCAACGATGCGGCTTAGATCTTGACGAAGTATTTTTGGCGATACAGCCACAGCAAAATAAGCCACAAACAAAACAAGGTTGTGGCTCCTAGCAATTGCGGCTGTACGCTTTCTCCTCCGAGCAAAAATGGGCGCGGCCCGAAGTGTCTGATGAGGTTATCGCTGATCCAGCCCGCGATGGTTTCGGTGAGAACATAAGCGGCGATCGAGTTTGCTCCGATGACCAGCAGTGGATAAAAAGGTTTATTCCACTGGGCAACATCGAGTAAAAGATAGAATGCTCCCATCAGCGCGAAGCACCATCCTCCGCTCCACAGAGTCCACGTGGGTGTCCATATTCGTTTGACGATTGGGCAAAGACCGAGAGTCGCGATACCCCATGCGGCGAGCAGCAAGAGGGCCGATGTTCCCAAGAAAAGCAGCATTTTCTTGCGGGGCGACCAGTCATTATTGGCTAACCATCTTCCAGCCGTTAAGCCTAGCAGCATGGTTGCCAGAGTGGGGATAAAGCTTAACGTCGCATAACCACCTCGATTGAACTCAAATCTTTCTTCGCGCGGGAATAGATTGAGCCACCATTGGTCGAAGGCCCAAGCGGGGTTGGTGTTTTTATTCCAGTGCGCTTGGAAGCCTTCGAGACGATGGGGCCAATCTGCGGGAACACCTACGGTCGTCGAATCGAAATTGGCTGGCGGCAGTGGGTACACCGCGAACAGGCCCCAGTATCCGCCCAGCAGGATTGCGATCGCGGTCGGGGTCAACCAAGTGGGATATCGGCCTATCAGCACCAGGGGAAAGTAGCCAAGGCCGATCTGGGTCAGGGTATCTTCGAAGGTGAAGTTGGTTTGATCGCGATGCAGACTGCGCAAAAAGATACCGAGAAAAATGAGGAATAAACTGCGCCAAGCGGCATGGAGCAGAATGCGACTATTAGATTGTTGGGCAGATCTTTTGAGCAGCGAAAAGGCGAGCGATGTGCCTACCAAAAAAGAAAAGCTTGGCTGGATAAGGTCGTGCAAAGAGCAACCAATCCATTCGACATGGGTCGTATGAAATTTGACCCATTCCCATAGCTTTACTTCCGGAAAAAGAGTCGCTAGAGAACTCAGTCGTACCATTTCGGCCATCATCAGAAACATGACTAGGCCACGATAGGCATCGATCGACAACAATCGCGAAAGATGGGTATCCTTGATGGCTGTCGAATCGGGCGTCGAGGCTATTGTCGCAGGGGTTGAGTTGCGATTTGCGTTGCTCATGTTGCGGCACTCCTGGTGGTACTCAATGATTGGGCTTGTCATCCGTGCTGCGGAGCTTTAGGACTCGGTTGTCAAGAACAATGAGGTGAAGCCGACGCTTCGGACTTGATCGTAAATGTCGATGACGCGTTCGATAGGCAGTTGATGATCTGGATCGATGATGACCGGGACATCTTGGCGAATCTTGATCAAAGCGGCGAGTCGATTCATTAGATCTTCGAGCGTCGTTAATTTTTGATCATTCAAAAAAATATCATAAGACGAATTGGCTGCTAATTCGAGCCGAATGACAATTTCATCGACTTCTGTCTGTTGTGGTTCTGAGGGGCTTGCAGATCCACCGGCGTTTGGTTTTTCTGCCGAGTCTACGGTGCCTGAGGGTAGGATTTGTTCGAGACGATCAAAGCTGGCGGTTGCCAAAAAGAAGACTAGTAGCAGAAAAACGACATCGATCATCGGTGTCATCATCACATCGGGCCGTCGGTTGTCATTGCGATGGTAGACGGCTTTCATGTTTCACCTGTTGATTCATAAACGCCGAAAACAATATCACCAATTTTTTCTTCATTGAGCAGCTTTAACGCATCGGCCAACCGCGCATAGGGTTGTGTTCGAGCAATTCGAATTTTGACTCGCAAAACCCCATTTTCATCCTGCCAACGTTGACGCACCAAATCGCGAAATCGATCCTTAGAAATCCATTGACCCGCCACCATCCATTTCCCGTCCTCCGCAATATTGAGTGTTAATTGCGGGCGATCTGCGGCATTTTCGATTCCCGTTTTAGCAGCGGGCAAGTCGAGCTTGACGTTAGCTTCTTGTTTCGCGAGGTGGCTAGAAACGAGAAAAAAAATGATCAATAGGAAAACCACGTCAATCATGGGTGTCATGTTGATGGAGACATCACCGCGTTGTCCGTAGTTCGGCATTCTCATTTGTTTAGATCTATCGCTGTCGGGGAGGATGATACCGAGTTAAACATTATGAGCGAGGTGGAGGGGGAGCGTTGGGTGGAGCGTTGGGTGGAGCGTTTTGGGGAGGTCGGAATGTTCCGGCGTGGGTGCGGCGACGGATGGGCGAAAAGATCTGTTGGGCCAAATAGGCACTTTCGGCAATGATTTGATCGATACGATTGCGGAAAACGGCGAACGCTCCGAGAGCGGGTATCGCGATCAGTAGACCGGCAACCGTGGTTACTAAGGCGGAGTAGATGCCTTCGGCCAAATCTCCGGCACCTGCGGTTCCTTGGGACACCGCGACCTCTCGGAATGCAAAGATCATACCGGTTACAGTTCCCAACAAGCCTATCATTGGGGCTATATTGCCGATCACCGAAAGGTATTCAATTTTCCGGTACAATCGCGCAGCTTGTTCGGCAATGGCATCTTCGAGAGCTTTTTCTGCTCCGGTCCAGCCGAGATCGGATTCGGCCAGGCCATTGACGAGAATGTAGGAAAATGGACTCGGTTGGTTTCGACATAATTGTTCGGCTTCTTTGATTTTGCCAGCAGCGACCAATTGTCGAACCTGTTCGGGCAGACCTTCTGGGATGATTTCTTTCTTTCTCAGCGTCATCAGCTGTTCGAAAACCAAATAAGCGGTCAGCATCGATAGCAAGATTAAGCTAATCATGATACTGATGCCAACAATCCCACCGCTGAAAACGATTTCGAAGAATCCACCACTGGTCTCATCTGGGGGCGCGGCGGCAGGAGCAGTTGTTTGGGCAAGCCAGAGCAGCATCTGCAAAATCCTATTCTTTCAGAGTGCAGCGGAAAAACAATGGAGGTAAAGCTTACGGTTTCGAGGGAAAAATCATATTCCAGCGGTCTGCCGCTTTTTGGACCGTTTCTTTACCTAAGACCTCTTCGGCTGAGGCAGCAGCGAAACGGACACGATCGTAGCGGTCGCGGTGAAGGATGGCAATCCGCAGATACTCGAACCCTGACAAACTCGGTTGTTGCGCAGCCCGCCAGCGATCGGCGATCAATTCGGTTGGGCCGAGTTGGAGTGGCAGGAGGAGTGAGTCACGAACGGTTTGCCATTGCACCACGGTTGGCGCATTGGCAGGTGAAATCGGAACGACTCGCCACAATTGACATGTCGCTAGATTGGCAATCATCAAATTCGTAGAGCGGGTCAATTTTTCCAGAGTTGCGATCGATTCTTGGCGTTTGGTTCCAGATAGCAACCAACTTGCTCCCAAGAGTTGAGAACCTTCATCGTTTTGCGCAAGCCAATTCTCCGCGGCTGACTCCATCGATTGAGTGTTCTGGCTTTCGACCCAGTTCAAGGGAGCGACGGAATATAGAAAAGGTGGAGGGGAGTTATTGCAGAGAGAAACAAAAAGATTGCCAGCGGGAACTCGGTTGCCGATTCCGTTTGCAGAAACGACAACCTGAGCTAGCAGTAATCGCTGTTGGTAGGGAGGTAGATCCGTTTTGAGAACAGTGGCGGCCATTTTGGCATGTTCGGCGTATTTACCTGCGTAGTAAAGCTGATCCAATTCTTCGGCCTGTGCGTTATTCCACTTTGGTCGCACCGCGATAACGCGATTGAGTTCTAATTTTTTCAGGGTACCCTGTTCGTCTCGGATGTCCAGAGTTTCGGCATCGAGTCGGATGATTCGGCAGCGAACGGAGTGTGAGTTCCAGGTTTCCCAGCTTTCGACAAGATTGGGCTTGGCTGGGCCAAACCAAATTTGATCCACAGGTTCAATTCTGCCTGAAATCGATTCGTTTGTTTCGGACTCTTGGGCTTCCGCGAAACTCCACTCGGCTACTGTCGCAGGCAGTGCTAGGACGAGAAAGAGCAAGCAAACGCAACGATTCGGTGGTAGTAGAAATATCCTCATCAAGGGGTTCCATCCAATTGTTGAAGATCGACGTAGCGATATTCGCCTGATGTTTCTCGTGCCAATTCGGCGATCCAACCGCCGCCGCTGGAGTTGCCAGCGCCGAATTCGATGCAATGGATGGTAGTTCCATTGCGCGTCGCGCGGTCGATGATCTGCTGCATTTGACTATTTTTCATCGGTGGATCTGAAGCATCGGTCAGGAAGAAAATGACATCTGGTCCCATTGCCAGTGCCATGCGAATCGCATTGGCGTGTTCGGTTCCCCCGGTGGCCATCATGGAACGGACGAAATCGGCGGCGGCAAGCTTACTTGGTTCATCTCCGTAAAGCATTCGAGGCGTTGTGCTGATCACGCTTCGAAAATAGGTCGGTGCATCGTTATAAAACACGATTTGAAATTGATGGACTTGTTGCAAGGATTTGAGTGAGTTGATCAATTCGCGCTTAGCGGCTGCGAGTGGCTTTCCTTCATATCCATTCATGCTATCGGATCTATCAAAGACGTAGACAAATCGTGTTCCGGTGCCGGTCACTCCGAATACGGTGGTTGTGGCTTTAGGAATATTCCCTCCGGAACCGATTTCAGCCTCCATATCGCCCAGGCCACTGCTGCCGACTTTACTGTTCAAATCGCCTGTGGCTTCACCAGCGGCCGCTTCTAGACCGCTGAGCAAATCGCCCATATCAAGTGGCGCTTCGGCAGCGGTTCCCGCTGCATCGGCCGAATTCGAAACGCTCGTTTCGGATCCCGTCGATTCGCTGGAAGCATTCTGGCTGAGAAAATAATCCCTCCCGGCCGTTGTTGTTGAGGCGATCGCGATTCCAATGGGGCGATCGCTCGATTCCCCTGTCCCCTTGCGAATCGGTTGCCAAAACCAAGCCAAAAGAAGCAGTACGGCGACATGAAAAGTGCAGGATAGAATCCAAGCCGGGGTCCGTCGTCGCGGTTCGATATCGGGCAGCATTTCATGAAAATTGCGTCTGCCGAGCTTCATTGAATCGGCGGGAGGATTTTGCTTACGATTCATCCGGAATCGCTCCGAGCGGCGTTTTGTCCCAAAAATCGAACTCTTGTCTATAATTTACGCGATCCCGTGGTGAAACGCTATGAATTCAATTCGAAACCGATGGAATCCTGGTTTACGAAGTGGCAACTTTGTTTCACAATGTGCGGGTTGATCCGTTTGCAAGAGTCCTGTTTGAGGTCTGCCGTGGAAGTCATCTTTTACCCGCATCCAACTCTCCGATACCCTGCGAAATCCATTCAGCGAGTGGATAAAGAACTCCGTGAACTAGTTGCTGAGATGTTTCGTTTGATGTACGAGCATAAGGGAGTCGGCTTGGCGGCGAATCAAGTCGGTGTGCCGCTGCGATTGTTTGTGATGAACGAGGCGGGTAAGCAAGGGCAGGGAAAGGAACTTGTCTTTCTCAACCCCGTGCTGTCCAGACCGCGCGGAAATGAAGAGATGGAAGAAGGCTGTCTCAGCTTACCCGGTGTGAATGCTAATGTCGTTCGCCCCAAAACGGTATTTTTCAATGCCTACTCGCACACAGGCGAAGAGGTTAAGGGGGATATATCTGGCTATATGGCTCGTATTGTTCAGCACGAAGTTGATCATCTCGATGGAGTGCTTTTTGTCGATCGGCTCACCCCCGCCTCACGCAACGCGATCGATAGCGATATGTACACGTTAGAGGTGGACCATCAGAGTAAGCAGAGGACGGGCATACTCAAAAGCGACGAAGAATTGATGCAAGCCGCTCGAGTGTGGGAAGAAAAATATTGCTAGGCTTAAAGGGCTTCGACGTTCTGCATGAAAGGTGCTTTTGAAATATGGAGACAGGAAGACGCCTTCGCATGGTTTTGATGGGAACCGGGCCTTTCGCCGTTCCCTCTTTTCAACGATTAATGGAGAGCGACGACGAAGTGCTTTTGGTGGTGACCCGCCCCGTTCCACCATCGGTAGGCAAAGCAAAGCAACCGATCAATCCAGTCTTCGATCTGGCCATGGAATATGATTTGCCGACGGAAGCTCCTCAAGATATCAATGCGGCCGAAAGTGTGAGAAGACTGGAAGCATTACGGCCCGATCTATTGGTGGTTTGTGACTATGGGCAGATATTGTCCAACCAAGCCTTGGCAACGGCCAAATTGGGAGGCATCAACCTGCATGGTTCGCTTTTGCCTCGGTATCGCGGGGCAGCTCCGATACAATGGGCTATTTTGGCTGGTGATCGACGCACGGGAGTCAGCGTGATCCACATGACTCCAAAACTTGATGGCGGTCCAATCTTGGCCGAAAGAGTGGCCGAAATTGGAGTGCATGAGACTTCCGGCGAACTTGAACAGCGTTTGTGTGAGCTGGGCGTACATGCCGTGGTGGATGCCATCGAGCAACTGCGGTTTTGGAACGGAGTTGCCCCACTCGGACAACCGCAAGATCCGCATTTAGTAACCAAAGCTCCGCGATTCAAGAAAGCGGATGGCGAGCTGGATTGGAGGCGAGATGCCGATTACTTGTCGCGTCAGATTCGGGCTCTGCAACCTTGGCCGGGTTCGTTTTCTGAAATCGAGACAAGCGACCCAAAAAAGATGATTCGTTTGATTGTTCGCAGAGCCACGGCGATGAAACTTGGTGAAAAACCCTCCGTTCCTCCCGGAATGATAGTGCAGACCGAACCGGATCTTTGGGTCGCCTGCGGACAGGGCTATTTGCAACTAGAGGTTGTGCAACCCTCCGGAAAACGGGAAATGGGAGCGGATGAGTTTCTACGCGGACATCGGCTATTGCCGGGACAAAGGTTCAGCCAACTGAGTTCGGCTACAGTAGCCGAAGTTCCCCAAGGTCCCGTCATAACTCGACCTGAACCCAAGACTTAAAGCGAGAAGCAGCACAATGAGTGCACGCAGTTGCCTAGTTCTTGGTTGACTGGGCAGGTGTACGTCTCTGTGAGTGGCTGCTTCTGTGAAATTTTCTTCAGCCCGAGGTCGAGCGTCTACTGCGGCGCAGCAACAGTACATGCAAAATCGAGACGGGCAGCTAATTTGCCATCCACCGAAACTTTACCGGTCATGTAGTATGCGCTCCCGATGACTTCATTGAGCGTGACCTCGATTTGAATGGTGTCTCCAGGCCGTACCATTTTTTTGAATTTCACACCATCCATACGAGTTGCCACCGGCACCGAACCATCTTGCGGAGTGAAACGGCTCAGCAGAATTGCACCACTTTGCAGACAGCATTCACATAGGATCACGCCTGGAACCAGCGGATAATTGGGGAAATGCCCCTGCGTAAAGTGTTCGGTTTGGCTAAAGGTTTTACCGCAGACAATCCGGTTTTCGCTCGACTCAAGGATTTGGTCCACCAACAACATCGGTGGCCGGTGAGGAATCGCGTTCAAGATTTCAGCTTGGGACATACAACATCACTTTAAACGAAATGATAGGGAAAACGGAAGGATTGGAGAACTCAGGGACTCAAAGTCAACGCGATTAACCATTAACAACTTTGTTGATGATATCGCGATCGAAATAATTGATGGCCATGCCAGCGTCAACAACGATCGTTTGAGCGGTGATACCCGACGATCGCGGACTCAATAAGAATAATGCGGTGTTGGCAACCTCTTCCGTAGACAAGGCGCGTTTGCGT
The DNA here is from genome assembly GCA_044359485.1 of Pirellulaceae bacterium. Taxonomy (GTDB): domain Bacteria; phylum Planctomycetota; class Planctomycetia; order Pirellulales; family Pirellulaceae; genus JAFLCP01. The sequence goes on from JBIKMB010000001.1 coordinate 62,462, forward strand.
GGGATCACTTGTTCAGCAAAAAGATAGGCATCGATATAACCGGGGATCCCTGCCGAAGCACTGGTTTTAAGCAGGCCGGCCGAGACGGAGTTGAAGCGAACTTCGCTGAATTTGGAGAATGACTTTGTCAAAAAGGCCAAAGAGGATTGCAGAGCCGCTTTAACTGGGGCCATAAAGCCATAGCTTTCGCTCGCCATGGTGGTAGTCGAAATTCCAATGGTGACAACCGATGCCTGTTTGTCCAACAGCGAAGCCAAAGCGTTGCTGAGGGCGATCAAGGAATAGCAGGAGATCTGAGTCGATTGCAGGAATTGTTCTGCCGTTGTTTCATGAAACGGGCGAATTCCTTCAGGGTAATTGGCAAACGCAATCGAATGTACCAAACCGTGGATCAAGGTGTGCCCGTCCTCACGCAGCGACTCGGTCAGGGCTGCAATTTGGTCGGGATATTCCACATCGCATACATAGATCGATGAATCACCCACCCATTTTGTCAATTGCTCTTTACGTGCTGCAGATCGGACGGTGTAGATAACTTCAGCGCCGTTGCCGGTGAGTCCTTGCGCAATATGCCAAGCAACACTCTTTTTGTTGGCAACACCTGCCACCACGAATTTCTTGCCGTCAACCTGGAGAAAATTCATGCGAGTTCCGTGCCCCCGTGGTTCGAGTGAAAGTGGGAAATGAGCAGCAAAGTTTAACATCTTAGCCGTAACTGGTTAGTAGACTGGATAAAACTAACTGTCTAATCGGGCTCTGACATTTGGCGAAAATCGGTTGGTTCTCCCCACCCATCCGGTTTTGCTGCGAGTAGGATGGCTGGGAAAAATTACGCGATTTTTGGCATAGATTGCTACGAGAAATACCCCAAGGCGCTAAGATAAACAAGGCGTGGGCATAAGGACTATTCACCAGCATTGAATTCGCTGCAACGAAAAAAATGCATCAGCCCAAAAGAGAATACGCAACTTCCGAAACCTACAGCCGATAACAGTAGCTTTACGTCGCTGTCGAAATTCGTTCTCCTGGACAAAAGCCTGGAGAAGCGAATGTCGGGCAAGCCCGTTCCCGTTGGCAATTTTTCCGGTCTAGCGAGCTTTCGCTCGCTGGCAGGACAATGAGCGTTGAGCGTGGCGGGAGAGTGTGAAGCGAAATGATCAAACGATGTTTCGCAGGAGCCATTTGGTTCGTCAGGATGTGGTTTAGGTTTCATGAGACTGCAAAACATGAGACAGTAACTCATGAGACAGTAACTCAAAAGACTTGGCACGATGAAACTGGCTAGGTGGCGATAAGTTGTGATTTCTCCTCTCTTGGTGAAGAGGTCCTGGGTCTCTCAATACCGTGGAGTGATTTTCTCATGCGTTCTGTCGCGCTTGGTTTATTGATGGTCTGCTTCGCTGCGACGCAGGTCCATGCTCAGAGTTGGGCAAAGGGTTTGTTTCCCGTAACTTCCCATGATTTTGGCACTGTCGCCAAAGCTGCAAAAACGGAGTTTCGTTTTCCGGTTCAGAATAATTTAGGGCAAGACATTCACATCGCATCAGTCCGAGCGAGTTGTGGTTGTACGACTCCCTCGATTGAAACCGAGAACGTCAAAGCGGGTGATACTGGATTTATCAATGCAAAGTTTAACACCGGCTCATTTTTTGGGCAAAGATCGGCAACCTTGACGGTGGTCATCGATCGGCCGCGGTATGCCGAAGTGCAGTTGCAGGTAAAAGGTTATGTGCGAACGGACGTGGTTTTTAACCCGGGTGAAGTGAATTTTGGCACGGTCGAAACGGGCGAGTCGCAAACCAAGAAAGTTGATTTGGAATACGCAGGGCGTAGCGATTGGAAAATTACCAACGTTCGAACACCTAGCGAATTCGTGTCGGCGGAAATCAAAGAGGCCAATCGCGGTAACGGCCGAGTGAAGTATGAGTTGGAAGTTTCGATCAAAGAAGGCGCACCTGCTGGACCGGTTCAAAATGAATTGATCTTGGAAACCAATGATCGACGCTTGAAGAACGTTGCTCTGCGTTATTCGGCCGATGTCCGCCCAACGCTGTCGGTCAGCCCGCAAACGATCGATTTGAAAGAGATTGCTCCAGGGAGTTCCTATCAGCAACGCATTGTAGTTCGCGGAGCTAAGCCATTTCGCGTCAACAGTATCACGTTGGATGGGTTCACCATCGACTATCAAGCGAGCGATGAAGCAAAAGCAGTGCACCTGATTCCAGTTAAAATCACCGCGGGTGAGTCGATCCAAGGCAGCAAGTCGGCCTTGATCATCAAAACCGATTTGCCTGGAGATTTAATGGCTGAAGTCGAAGCAAATTACTCAGTCGCTCCTGCAAAGCAGTAGTTGGGCATACCGACTTTTTTCACCGCTAGATTTGGATAACGCTCGGCTCAAACGATTTCGCAATACGTTCGTGCTAACACAGCCAAAGAGTTCTGATCAATAAGGTCAGAACTTTTTGGCTTTTTTCTTGCAGTGGCCAGCCGTTGTCATGTGGTGGGGGCCTCGGCACGAAGTGAGAGTTTGCGCAAGCGAATGAACATGAGAATGTCGTAGACGGCATGTGCGGCTATCGGAATCAGCAGGTTGGTGGTTTCAACTAGTAGAACTCCAAAGTAGATGCCCGCCAGTGTTGCCAAAACAAAATACATCGGTGTCAGCGAATGGCAAATCCCGAATAGGACGCCCGCCAGCACGACGGCCAAAACGACTCGAGGTTGCCAGGGTGCAGTAGGATCGATGGGGCCTGAGAGCCAGCATTGGAGCCAACCACGGAAGAGGAGTTCTTCACAGATACCGGCTGCTATCGCGGTCAAAATCAATTGAATCCAGGAAAAGCCGCGAAACATCGGCATCAGTTGTCGCTGGGCTAAATGCTGCAGATCACGAATTGATTTCAGGGGCACAAACGAGAGCATGATCACTGCGAGAGCCAAAGGCAGTGCGGCAACAGTTCCCCAGAGAATGCCGGATAATATAGCTCGGTGCTCAAACCATTCCGGCACATAATCGCGAGCGTCCGGGCCTAGAAAAAGCCCCAACAACAAACCGCCAAACCCCACCGCAAGTTCAAACGATATGGCCGTTGCAAAAAGCGAATCCGAAGTGCGATCCGAAGTTGGAGAGGTCAAGGGACTGCTTGCTTTCTATTGTATTCCGAAACGACAGCGATGAATGCGATTCGCACGGGATCTATGGCGCAGGATCTATGACGTAGGACCGCAGCCAATCATATAACTATTGAAACAGAAATATCAACGGCAAGCTAGAGCCTGTAGCTGGCGATGCGCGATTGCTGGCTCTGTAGCGATCGATGCCGGAGAGTCAACTTATTGTAGAGCACAGTTTCTGCTGGGCAGGTAGAGATCGAGAAAGACATGCGGGCCGCAGATGGCTTTCTAGCGAAGTTGGATGGGCGAAAGAATCTGTGGCCGCAGCAGGTGTCCTAGCATTTTTTAGGCTGCTATGCCATGTCGTTGCAGAGGCTGGATATGACGGCCAAAGGTTTCGATTTCCAAAGCCATAAGTACGGGAACTAATTCATCAGCTGTCGGGCGACGAGAGGCTTGTCGCGAGAGTAGTCGCGCGATCACGCGTTCAATTGCACTTGGAATTTGGGGCATATTTGACCGCAAGCGTTGGCCGCTGAGTTGCATGTTTTCTGGGAGGTACTGAGAACTGGTGCCACAGTCGACGGGCAATTGCCCAGCCAGGAGTTCGAAGAAGATGATGCCGAAGCTGTAAATATCGCTTGCTGGGGAAAGCTCTGGTACAGTTTGCCAGCGTTCTGGGGCAGCATAAAAGCAGTTTCCCACTCCAAAGTCGGCGTCGATTTGATGAATCGCTTGAGCGAATGCCAAGTCCGTGAGAAACAGGTGTCCCGACTCGTTGATCAAAACATTGGCGGGTTGCAAATCGCTGTGAACCCAGCCGTTTTGATGCATCGATTGAAGACCTTGCGCGATCTGTCTGGCTAGCCAAAGGATTACCGGTAAAGGTTGTGAGCGATTGTCTTGATACCAGCTAGTGAGGTTGTGTCCCGAAATAAAAGGCATGACGATGTGAGGAAATTCGTGGTCCAAATCGGCGGCCAGCACGGGGATAATCTCCGGTGCCGATAGAGCACTCGCAGCGACGATTTGTCTGGCCAGCAACAGTCGCGTTTGCTCGGGCCGTACATCGGGCCGGGCGACTTTAACGGCGTAGTCTGCCGTGGAAGATTCACCGCGATCTATTGGCGAAGCGCGATACACCTCTGAATGAGTGCCGCGAGCGATTGGTGAAACCAGTTTCCATTGTCCCAGAGAGTAGCCGGACGGAAAGCGAAAATCACTCTGTGCACTTCTGTTCGTATGAATAGTATTTGTTCGGGCGTGATTCGAGTCTTGCATCGTGATGAGATCCCACTAATCGATCTGCTGCATGGCTTCGGCCCGCAGGAGGTTTTGCATCGCCTAGAACGATGAGGTCAGGGAAAAGGTTTTCCCTGAGGCTATCGGTTAGGGTTATCTGTCGGCATCTTCTTTCGTCGAACGTTGAACATATTCAGTGGGTTGTCTCGATCCTGAGCGCGATATCGGTTCGTTGGTCGAGCAATCGCCAAAATTGGTATGAATTGTGGAGACAGAATAATTTGACTTGGTTTCTGGAGGACTGAGGAGAATTCGGCTCGGTCTGAAGCATGCGTTCTGCGATTGGGGAGTCTAAGGAAACGTCGTACGGATTGATAATTGGTCGCTAGTTCGTTGCTGTATCCAGGGCTAGCGATTACAATCCCGCAGGGTGAATGGAGGAATGGGAAAACCGATCCACCGCTGCTCTGCCCGATCAATCTCTCCCACAAATGGCTCTCCCAGAAATGGTGCGCAAAATGAAACGAACAAAACGAGGTTTTCTTGGTTTTATCGGTGTTCTCGGATTGCAGTTCGGATGCTTGATGTTTGTGGGGTGCGAGCCTCCTCCGGTGGATCCCAATGCATCGAAGTCGTCTCCATCACCTTCGCCGGCGTATGCTGCGGCTGGTACAGATGCGAAAGGAACGATGTATGAGGGCGTTGGTCACGCGCTTCCGGTAAAAGCGGGCAAATACGAAATCATCGATATCCGCACGGACAACAAAGACTCCAGTGCTGCCAAGGCCAACGCTCAAGCCAGTTTGCTTGCTCATCCTGATATTGCGTGCATGGTGGGGTTATGGGCATACAATCCCCCTGCGATCCTCTCCGCGTTGCAGGATGCGGGGAAGGTAGGGCAAGTGAAAATCGTTGGCTTCGACGAGCATCCGGAAACGTTGCAGGGTATCAGTGACGGTACGATGGTTGGCACGATCGTTCAGCAGCCCTATTTGTTTGGATTTAAGTCGGTGGAATATCTTGCTGCGTTGGCTCGCAAGCAAGATGTGAAGATTCCTGATGACAAAATGCTTTACATTCCGCACACAACAGTTACCGCCGACAATGTTTTAGAATTCAAAGCGAATATTGAAAAAATTAATGCCGGTGAAGGTCCAGTTCCTGCGTCAGATCGTACTGATTACGACATTACGAATCCTGTGAAGCTATCCTTCATCACCAATAGTATTGATCCGTTCTGGGTGTTGGCCCAGCAAGGCTGCAAGAAAGCGGAACCTGTATTCAATGCGACTTGTGAAGTTATCATGCCTAGCAATGGCACGGTGGAGCAGCAAAAGCAGTCGATCGAAACGTTCATTAATAATGGTGGACAGGGATTAGCAATCAGTCCGATCAACCCTGCCAATCAAGTTGACATGATTAACGAAGCGGCCGCCAAGATGCCCGTTCTCTGCCAAGACTCTGATGCTCCGGCAAGCAATCGCTTGTTTTATCTTGGCACAAGCAATTATCAGGCAGGTCGGGCGGCGGGCAAGCTGGTCAAGCAAGCCTTACCCAACGGTGGCAAAGTGATGATTTTCGTGGGTAAGCTTGAAGTTCTCAACGCGCAAGAACGAAGTCGCGGCGTGATCGATGAGTTACTGGACAAGCCCGAATAGTCGTATGGGGCCCGGTAGGGAGCGGCCGTAAGGTTTGCATCAATGCCGGGCTTTTTTCTCAGTTGAGGTCCATGATGACGGTGCGTTTGACAATCCACGAAATCACAAAGAGCTTTCCGGGCGTTAAAGCGCTGCGGGGAGTTAGCATGGATGTGATGGAAGGGGAAGTGCTCGCGGTCATTGGAGAAAATGGGGCTGGTAAAAGCACTCTGATGAAGATCTTGGCGGGGGTGCAACCGCCAGATACCGGTGAACTGCGTTGGTATGGGAAGCCGGTATCGTTTGCAAATACCTCCGAGTCTCAAGCCTGCGGAATCTCTTTGATTCATCAAGAATTGAACCTTGCTGGCAATTTAAGCTTGGCGGCTAATATTTTTTTAGGACGCGAGCCGCATCGTTTCGGCTGGATTGATCAGAGCAGAATTCATCGCGAAGCGGCCCAGTATTTAGAACAAGTTGGCTTGAATATCTCCACCAAAACATTGGCTGGCGAATTATCTATCGGCCAGCAGCAGCAGGTTGAAATTGCTAAAGCGCTTTCCTGCGATGCCAAAGTTCTCATCATGGATGAACCGACCAGCAGTTTATCCAGCGGGGAAGCGGAAAAGCTTTTTCAGTTGATAGCGCAACTGCGCAACCGAGGCGTCAGTGTTGTATACATCTCGCATCGCTTGGGCGAAGTCGCTCGATTGGCCGATCGAGTTGAGGTGTTGCGCGATGGTGCTAACGCTGGACGATTGAAAAAAGAAGAAATCAATCATCAAGCGATGGTACGCTTGATGGTTGGACGTGAACTCAGTCAGTATTTTCCACATCAGTCTCACCCTTTGCATACGGTGCGTTTGAAAGTCGAGAACTTGGTGATTGCCGGACGAAGCTCACATCCCATTTCGTTTGAAGTACGGGGTGGTGAGATGGTAGGAATGGCAGGACTGGTGGGCGCGGGGCGGACGGAAGTGCTCGAAACACTGCTGGGAGTGCGGCCAGCTCTGGCGGGCAAGGTGACTATCGATGGGAAAGCGTATTCTCTCGGCAACCCTAAAGCGGCTATCCGCGCAGGTTTAGCTTTGGTTCCCGAGGATCGAAGGCATCAAGGTTTGATGACGCCGATGAGCGTCGAGGAAAACTTGGTCGTCGTTTCGAGTGATCAGCGAAGTCGGTTGGGGTGGCTCGATCGGCGCGGTGATCGAAATGCGGCTCAGTCGCAAGTGGATGCTTTGAAAATCAAGACACCTCACCTTCAGCAAACCGCCGCATTTCTATCGGGTGGGAATCAGCAGAAAATTGTCTTTGGAAAGTGGATCCTCAATACGCCCAAGGTCTTGTTGCTCGATGAACCCACCCGCGGCGTGGACATTGGTGCGAAGCAGGAAATATACTCCTTGATGGAAAAATTGGCTTCCAATGGTGTGGCGATTCTTTTTGTCAGCAGCGAGATGGAGGAAGTGCTCGGCATGGCGGATCGAGCCTTGGTGATGCACGAGGGAAGAATCACCGGTGAGTTAACTCGTTCTCAATTGAGCGAAGAGGCAATTATGGGGCTGGCCGTAGGTGGACCTGCGGCCAGCGGCAAAGTTTCTATCTGAAACTCTGCAGGCTAACGACAAGCGCGGAGTCGGCAAATTAGTAGGACATTTCATTAAGGTAAACTGAATTGCAATGAACCTGAAGAATGTTGGAATTTTCTTATTGCTTGCGATTATTCTGCTGTTCACGGCTTGGAAAAACCCAGCATTTTTGGCGGATAGAAATCTGCAAAGCTTAGTTCGCTGGACGAGTTTGTTCGGTTTTTGCAGTATCGGCGTTGCGTTTGTCATTATCACTGGTGGCATCGATTTGTCGATCGGTTCGCTGGTCGGATTATCGGGTTGTATTCTGGTTTTATTGCTCAATCAGCGATATGTTCCGACCGACATTCAGGTGGGCGTGATAGCCGTTCAAAAATCGACACTGAGGGAAGGAAGGGAGGCGGTTCAAGTTGTTATTGATCCCGGAGAGGCGATCCCAAAAGTGGATGATACTTTTCGGTTTCGAGATATGCGCAATCGAGAAGTTGTGGGAACAGTTTATGCAACGGAAATGTCCAATAACCAAATGCTGGTGACTTTTCGCGAACCCGCTTTGCAGGTAGCGCCGCAAACCAAGATGCAATGGTCAAAGTTTACGCATCGGCCACTCTCGCTGGTGATTGCTGCGGTGATGGGAATCAGCATGCTGATCGGCTTGACACACGGCATTCTGATCACGAAGTACCGGTTGCAACCCTTTGTGGTGACGCTGTGCGGCTTGCTCATTTATCGAGGTATGGCTCGTGTCCTTTCAAAAGACCAGCCTTTAGGATTGGGCAATACGCTGGATGGAGTCAAGCAGTGGTTTCGCGGAAACGGTTTTTCGATTCCTGTGCCCGGTGTACGCTGGATCAGTGAAGGGAACTGGAGTCCCTATGTGTGGGATTTTTCTACCAAGGCCTATGCTCGCAATACGGAAGGGCGGGCGATTGCGTTGGACTTCTGGCAATGGATCGCGATTCCGATTCCTGGCATCCTGCTGTTGGTACTGGCGATTGTCGCTTGGTTGTTGCTGACCCGGACCTTGTTTGGTCGTTACCTGTTGGCCCTGGGCAACAATCAGCAAGCCGCAAAATTTTCTGGTATTAGGACCGACCGTATGGTCATCGCCGCCTATGTGATTTGTTCAGCGATGGCTGGATTGTCGGGAATACTCTTCACCTTTGACTTAAATTCGGTGGAACCAAGCAGCACGGGCAATGTTTACGAATTGTACGCGATTGCAGCAGCCGTTCTCGGAGGCTGTTCCTTGCGAGGTGGCTCGGGATCCATTGTAGGTGTGGTTGTCGGGACTGCGGTGATGCGGGCGCTGTATTTAAGTATTGAAGCGCTCAGCATTCCGAAACCCTATGAATTTGTAATCATTGGTTTGGCCCTTCTTCTGGCCGTTCTGGCCGATGAGGTCATTTTGAGGATAGTGCAAGCGAACAAAATGCGGGTGCAAGCCCTATCAGGATAGCGTATCGCGATCCACTGATGTCTACTCGACAGCGGACTCGAATCGGCGATAATCGACGACCATGGTGGATGGCATCAATTGCTGGCACGCTGCAGTTTTATCATAGAGCTTTTATCATAGAGCAGGGGATAGAAATGGCGAAAAAGACAATTGCCGATGTAGATGTTCGGGACAAAGTCGTTTTGATGCGAGTTGATTTCAACGTCCCACAAGATGACGACGGCAATATTACCGACGATCGCCGTATTCGCATGGCACTTCCCTCGATTGAATCGGTGCTGAAGCGGGGGGGGAAGTTGGTGTTGATGTCGCATCTTGGCCGACCGAAGGGTAAAGGCATTGAACCCGCCTTTACCTTGCGTCCGACGGCTTTGCGTCTAGGCGAAATGCTCAATCAAACGGTGGCATTCGCTCATGATACCGTTGGAGAGTCTGCAAAGTCGACCATCGCTGCTCTGAAGTCGGGGGAGGTTTGCATTTTGGAAAATGTGAGATTCAATGCGGGTGAGTCCACTGGTGATGCGACCTACGCCGCGACACTCGCTGGTTGGGCTGACATTTATTGCAACGATGCTTTTGGAACTTGCCATCGCAAGGATGCGTCGATGGTTGCGGTCCCCAAAGCCATGGGCAACAAACCCAAGGTGTCCGGCTTTCTTGTGGCCAAAGAAATTCAGTATCTAAGTGACGTTTTGGCCAATCCCGAGAGGCCCTTTGTCGCCATTCTTGGCGGTGCGAAGGTAAGCGACAAAATCAATGTGATCAATAATCTGCTGGGCATCTGCGATAAAGTGCTGGTCGGTGGAGCCATGGCCTATACGTTTTCGTTAGCTCAAGGGGGCAAAGTTGGCAAGAGTTTAGTGGAGCCCGATAAGGTGGAACTGGCGAAGTCGCTGCTGGCAAAAGGGGGCCAAAAGTTGCAATTGCCCGTCGATACACACTGCGGCGACGCTTTCAGTGCGGATTGCAACAAGCAGATCGTCGCCTCGGGCGAAATACCAGATGGCTGGGAAGGCCTAGACATCGGACCAAAGACATCCGCGCTCTATGCCGATATCGCTCGCCAAGCGAAAACGGTCGTGTGGAACGGACCGATGGGCGTCTTCGAAATGCCACCCTTTGATGAAGGTACAAAAGCTGTCGCTAATGCTGTGGCAGAAAGCAGTGCAACCAGTATCATCGGTGGTGGCGATAGTGCTGCCGCCGTTGAACAACTCGGTTATGCGGATAAAGTAACGCACGTAAGCACCGGAGGTGGTGCCAGTTTATCGATGCTGGAAGGTGAACGCTTCGAAGCAGTCGACCTCCTGGATGACGCATGAAGTATTGCCGAGATCGGTTCGCTTTCTTTCCGGTAACGATAGGTAAAATATGGCTTCCGAATATCAGCCGATAGAGGTCAGCGTCCAAGAAGCAAAGGCGATGATGCAGGAAAATCCTGACATCGTCTTGATCGATTGTCGTGAACCCGATGAATATGCAATCGCTCATATCGATGGTTCGATACTTATGCCACTAAGCGAAGTCCAACAGCATTTACCTAAGTTGGAACCGCTCAAGGAAAAGTCGATCATTGTGCATTGTCATCACGGGGGCCGAAGTTTGCGCATGGTCTTGTGGATGAGAAAGAATGGCTTTCTCAATTGCATCAACATGGCGGGGGGGATCGATGCGTGGTCGGTTGAAGTCGACCCCGAAGTGCCTCGTTATTGATGTTCGGTGAATGACTCCCCGCGATCAAGATCTTGCGGAAAAATGGCAAATAACTTGCGATAGAGTACCACTAGGCAAGCAGAAACAGGCTGCCCAGACCACGAGCATTGGCAATAGGACTGGACAGTCTGACGGGGGTCGGGCATACTGAGATAATTGATTTTTGCCTGCGGATATGGCGGAATTGGCAGACGCGCTAGATTCAGGTTCTAGTGACCGAAAGGTCGTGGAGGTTCGACTCCTCTTATCCGCACTTTTCCTTCTCACCCCTTAGCCTTGTTAGAACTTAGCCTTGTTAGAACTTAGCCTTGTTAGAACTTAGCCTTGTTAGAACTTAGCCTTGTTAGAAACTGTGGGGCGGCTCACGGCGGGGGCGAGATCATTGACTTGTCAGGGTGCTACTCTACCGCAGCCTGCAAGTTTGGCTGAGCTGATTCTGGTACGTGACGGCATTGCGAGTGAGGCTGTTGCAAATCTGGTTTTGTGGGACTTAAAGTGCTGGAATATAAAGTGCTGGAACATAAAGTGCTGGGACTTAAGACCTGCAGCCGGCAGAAACGATCTGTTTTACCTGGCGTCATTGGATTGAAATGGCGTTCAACTTTTGCGGAAGCGATCGTTTGGGGAGAGCAGTCGGCAAGGTGTCAGCGCGTGTAGGTTGGCTTGCTGCGTCGGTGTCGATCGCCTAGCTTTACTCGCTCGGATTTAACGGTCTCGGTCGTGGTTCGGCTTGTATTGAATGATAGTGCTGACTGAGAAACCTTTTTAGTCTTCGGCTCTTCGAGTCTTCCTTAACCAGATTTTTGGGTTGCCATGCCACGCGATTTTCTACAAGGTGCAAAAGAATCCTACGATATTGTGGTGATCGGTAGTGGGTTAGCAGGCATGACTGCTGCGAACATGTTAGGCCGCTCCGGATACTCGGTTCTGCTTCTGGAGCAGCATTACAAGCTTGGAGGCTTGGCGACTTGGTTTCGACGGCCAGGCAGTCATATCTTTGATATTTCTTTGCATGGCTTCCCTGCTGGAATGCTGAAGAGCTGCCGTCGTTATTGGAACGATTCGATCGCCGATAACATTGTTCCACTCAAGAATGTTCGGTTCGATAACCCGATGTTCTCTTTGACGACCACCTACAATCGAGAAGATTTTACGGAGTTGCTAGTCAATCGTTTCGGTGTCGAAAAAGATACGGTCAAGAAGTTTTTTGATACTGCCCGTGGTATGAACTTCTATGACGATCAAAACGTGACCACTCGAGAATTGTTCGATCAATTTTTTCCTGGGCGTGAAGATATTGTTCGCTTGTTGATGGAACCCATCACCTACGCCAATGGTTCCACCCTGGAGGACCCAGCGATTACCTATGGAATCGTCTTCTCTAATTTTATGAGCAAAGGTGTTTACATCTACGAAGGTGGCACGGACGATCTTGTAGGTAAAATGCAGGCGGAGATGGAAAAAAACGGTGTTGATGTTCGCATTCGCTGCGATGTGGAACGCATCATCGTCGAAGATCGATCGGTCGTAGGAATTGAAGTCAATGGCAAGCGAATTGGTTGCAAAGCTGTGGTGAGCAATTCCAATTTACGCTCCACGATTTTTCAATTTGTGGGTGAAGATAAGTTTGATCAGGATTTTATCGAACAAGCTCGTGCGGTGCGGTTGAACAATAGCAGCACGCAAGTCTACATGGCTCTGAAGCCTGATGAGCATATACCGGAAGAGACCGGCGACCTGCTTTTTTGTTCGACAGCCAACTCTTTCAAGACCGAGCTATTGCTGTCGCGTGACATCACTAGTCGAACCTTCAGTTTCTACTATCCTCGTACCCGCCCGCATGGCAAGACCCGACATGCGATTGTCAGCAGCACCAATGCACGCTGGGAGGATTGGGCCAATTTGAGCGAAGAAGAGTATAACGCGAGCAAGCAGGATTTGATTGAAACCACGCTCGATGCCTTGGAAAAATATGTTCCCAATTGCCGCGAACGTATCGAGCTGATTGATGCTGCGACTCCGATCACGTTTCATCATTACACCAAGCATGTGACGGGTGCGAGCTTTGGGACAAAGTTTGAAGGGTTAGCCGTAAGTCGTAGTTTACCCGACCAAGTGCGTGGACTTTATCATGCAGGGAGTGTGGGTATCATTATGAGCGGTTGGTTGGGGGCGATTAACTACGGCGTGATTGTTGCCAACGATGTGGATCAAATGCTAAGCAAACTCGCGGGCTCAGCGATGGCTCGGAACGCCGTTTAAAAGGCAGACCTTTGGCGGCGACTCCAGGCCCAGGTTGGTGCGAGTCGTCTGCAGCGGCTTGTTGGAAGTAAAGGGCATTCGAGAGTCAAATCTTTCTTTTAGATCGCCGGAATGCGGTGGTAATTCAGCGTCGCCGGGAGCGACTGCGGTCGTGATACCAATAAGCAGGAGCGTCAAATGCTTCTGGAGTATCGCTGGCTTCCTATCAAGAAACCAGT
>JBIKMB010000273.1:0-7087 GCA_044359485.1 Pirellulaceae bacterium
GTTTGGTGGAAGGGGGAAACATGCTTGAAACGGCTGACTATCTCGAGGGGCTCAATTTCCAGCGACTGCCGCTACCGAAATGGATATCAGATAAAAATGCGTTGGTTTTTTTGAAGGATGGTCAGAAGCCTTTGTCGTATCAAGTGATCTTAACGGACTGGAAGGGGCCTCTGTGGTATCGATTACTGAGAATGAGGATGTGGTTTGAGAAACGTCCACACGATTTACAGCGGTTGGTGCAAGCCAAATTGCACTTGCTCAATTCCCAGGTGGATTCTGTGGAATACGAGCGGGGTAAAACGATATTTTTCTCGGCCCTGGAGGATCAAATTGAGGCTTCAGAGGAGAAACAATAACGGCGCGAATTGAAATGCTTGCAAATCCATAGAGCGTGAGAGATTTGGGATCTAATTCGTATTGGCTTGCGAGCGTTGATTTGTTAATTTGCCGCCTTACCAATGAGGAGATTTGCTCAACTTTCCTCTGGCAAAAAGTGGAGTAGGGAGTGAGTTTGCAATGACGGAGCGCGGCATGAAAAACATCGAAAAATCTGTAGCGTGTGTTCACATTCGTTGGATGATTCGCCGCGATATGCCCTCTGTCATTGATATCGAACAAGCCTGTTTTGAATTTCCTTGGGGGGAAGACGACTTCATTCGCTGTTTGCGACAGCGAAATTGTATTGGCATGGTCGCTGAAGTGGGCGATCAGGTCGTTGGCTTTATGATTTACGAATTGCATAAAACTCGTTTGCACATTCTCAACTTTTGTGTGCATCCCGAGTGGCGGCGACAGGGTATTGGCCGTGTCATGGTAGAGAAGCTGGTGAGCAAATTATCATACCAGCGGCGAACGAGAGTGATGTTGGAGGTGCGTGAGACCAATTTGGACGCGCAATTGTTCTTCAGGTCGATGGGATTCAAGGCGATTACTGTGCTGCACGAGTTCTACGAAGACACGCCGGAAGACGCCTATCTAATGCAATTCCGATATCGCCCCAGTGCGGCAGAATTGGAAGAAACGGATTCCGAGCGTCGTGCCGCATAGTTGGGTGGAATAACCCCTCGGAGTGTGATATGCCTGTCGCGACTGTACTCAGGGTATTGTTCCAAGCAAAGCGATTTCGAGTTGAGGAAGTTGAACAAGCGGACGAGGATGGTGCGCGGCACATCAAGCATATTGTTCGGCATCCTGGGGCTTGTGTAATTATCCCGCTGGTATCCGCCACAGAAGTCTGTTTGATTGAAAATTTTCGCGCGGCCGTTTCACGCACGTTGCTCGAATTGCCCGCGGGGACCCTTGAGCCGCCGGAGCCTCCGGAGGTAACTGCCATTCGCGAGCTTATCGAGGAAACTGGATATCATGCGGCGCAGTTGCGTCTGATTCATCGCTTTTACATGTCACCGGGGATTCTGGATGAAGCGATGTATGTTTATGTGGCCAGCGACTTGACTCCGGGTGCAACTTCTCTTGAGGCTGGTGAGTTGATTCGGACCAGAGTCTGCTCGTTGACTGAAATTGATAGTTTGCTTAGGAGCGGAGAAATACAAGATGCTAAGACCATCGCCGCGTTGACATATTATCTCCGTTATATTGGCTAGGCATTCAGAGTTTTGTGGGCGGGTCTTGCAGGAGAAGTGTCCACTCGGATTGCATCTGTTTCAGCAGCGTTTCTTTAGTAAGGTCGAATTTAAGTGGTGTGATCGTGACATGGCCTTCAGCTAGAGCGGTTAAGTCGGTTTCATGCTCTGTTTTGCGTGGGGGGGGATCGGTCGTAGACCAGTAGTAATCTCTACCTTTGGGATCTTGGCGTTTGATATAGTGATCGCCGTAGCGTTCCACACCCATTGGCACGATATGCACTTCGGGCCATTTTCCGCGGCGGACATTTTCTAACGCGATTGTCGGGATATTGAGATTGATCAATTCGGGGCCAGTCGATTTCTGTTTAAGAATTTGGGTGATCAATTGGGTAGCGATATCGGCTGCGGTATCAAAGTCGGCGTGTGGATCGTATTCAAGCGAGACCGCTACGCTGGTAATTTGGAAGAAAGCACCTTCTATGGCAGCCGCAACCGTTCCAGAGTACAGCACGTTGATACCCGCATTCAGGCCGCCGTTGATACCACTGACAACTAGGTCGACATTTTTAGGAATGAGTTGACTGATTCCTAGTTTGACGCAATCGGCGGGGCTACCTTCGACGGCGTAGCCACGAAAGCGTTTACCGTCATAGATTTCTTTGCAAACTAAGGGGCTCAGGTAAGTAATCGAGTGTCCTACTCCGCTTTGTTCGGTTGCAGGGGCGACAAGGTGCACTTCGCCCAGTCGGTGAAGATGTCGTTCGAGGGCGGCGAGGCCTGGGGCATAGATACCATCATCGTTGGTGAGAAGAATTCGCATGGTGTCTTTCGGGGAAGCGGCTCGAAAATGGGTGTTTGAAAAAGGGGGCGAACGATTGGGGTTAAACCAGTCGCAATAATGCGTAGTTCTTTTTGCCTGACCGGAGAACCAATACGGTTTCACTGGCTAGATCCTGCAGCGTGAGGATCCGCTCGACCGATTCTACGCGACGATTGTTGACGTTTGCTGCTCCTTGTTCGATGGCCCTACGAGCTTCTCCTTTGCTTTTGGCGAGACCTGCCAAAACAAAGGCGTCTAGGACGGAGAGACCTGCTTCTAAATGGCTCCTTGCAACTTGGCCACTAGGAACATCGGCGAAGATGTCCAGCAGTTGGGAATCATCAAGCGATTCGATTGCGGCGCCGAAGAGAATCTCTGTAGCCCGCAGGGCTGTTTGCAGGCCGGCGTCGCCGTGCACGAATTTTGTAAGCCATTGAGCCAAAGTCTTTTGAGCGACTCGCAAGTGAGGTTCATTTTGCAGCGAAGCCTGTACTTGCTGAATTTCCTCCTCTGAAAGTTCTGTCAGGAAGCGAAGGCACATTAGCACATCGCTGTCGGAGACATTGATCCAGTATTGGTAGAATGCGTAGGGGCTGGTGCGTTTCGGATCGAGCCAGATCGCTCCACGTTCGGACTTGCCCATTTTTTTGCCGTCGCTGGTGAGGAGCAGTGGGCAAGTGAGGCCGAAGAGTTCTTGAGCGAGCATGCGTCGCCCCAAATCGATACCGGCGGTGATATTGCCCCATTGGTCGCTGCCACCAGCTTGTAAAAAGCAATTTTCATTGCGAGCGAGGTGGACAAAATCATATGCTTGAAGAAGCATATAACTGAATTCTGTGTAACTAATGCCACTATCCGGGCGTTCAATGCGGCCTTTGATGGAATCCTTGGCGAGCATCACATTGACGGTAACGTTTTTTCCGATATCGCGTAGAAAGTCGAGGTAGGAGAATTTTTCCATCCAGTCAAAATTATTAACAATTTTGGCTGGGTTGCGGCCACTGAAATCGAGAAATTGTTCCATTTGGCGGCGCATACCAGCGACATTTTGGGCCAGGCTCTCTTTGGAAAGCAAATTGCGTTCATCGCTCTTGCCGCTTGGGTCCCCAATCATTCCGGTTGCGCCACCGACCAAGGCGATGGGAGAGTGCCCCGCTTTTTGGAAACGGCGGAGTAGCATTAAGGGAATCAAGCTGCCGACGTGGAGCGATTCGGCGGTTGGGTCGAAACCGACATAAACCGCGCGTGGTTGAGAAAGATATTTGCGGAGTTCTTCGCGATCGGTTGTTTGATGAAGCAGGCCGCGCCACTGGAGTTCGGCGATGATATCGTGCTGAACTGTGTTCACTCAAGGACTCTCCACAAGATGGTATGTCGACCCAAATCAAGTCGCTTATAATACCAGGAGGAGATTGTTTCTTGAACGGCGTATGGTGGAGGCGAGCCAACTAAAATGGGAAGCCTTTTGCTTTGGGGAGTGCCTTGAGCAATTGTTCAGCGAGTTTGAGGTCTTCTTTGGTCGTAATTTTCAGATTCATGGGACTGCTGGGGACCAGGCTAACGGAGCGTCCTGCATGCTCCATAAGTTGAGAATCATCCGTTACCTCGAGTTGATTCAACTTGGCATAGCCTTCCATGATCCAATCTTTGCGGAAGACTTGGGGTGTTTGCGCGAGCCAGAGTCCTTCTCGAGCGACCGTTTCGACGATTTTCATTTTGTCGTTGGACTTTTTGACGGTGCTAGTAACTTGTTCGGCAAGAATGGCGGCGCCGGTTTGTTCGGCTTTGGCGAAAAGTGCATCGATCCACTTCGAGGCTAAGCAAGGGCGGGCTGCGTCGTGGACGGCGACAAAATCGATATCGGGGCGGACTTTCTCCAGGCCGCGCATCACGCTGTCGCTTCGCCGGGCCCCACCAAAGGTCACTTCCACGGACAGCATTGCGGCGACGCCGGCATATTTCTCCGAGAACATTTCTCGATCTTCTGAGTCGATCACCATGATGATTTGCTTGACATCAGGTCGGTTGCTAAAAAATTCGGCGCTGTAAACCCATACAGGTCTGCCGGCCAGGGGTGCATACACTTTTTTGTAGAACAAATCGCCGAAACGAGTGCTTTTTCCAGCTGCTGCCAAAATGACTGCAAAGTTGGCCACGGCGTTGATTCCCCGTTATGAAAGCGGATGCTTCGGAAACTGCGACGCGGGATTATACACCAATGCGGTGCCTTACCCAACTGTGCAGTGGGTTGACCCCAGTGGGCTCAGGATGACAGAAAATACTGGCCAGGCCGCTGTAAAGGATACTTAGGCGGGCCGTGCCCAGACTCTTATGCTGCTCGCTTTTGCTCGGATATCACTCGACTGAGTTGCGGCTGCGGCAGCGGGAATGCCAATGGTTGGTCGTCACTCGTGATAGCTTGGCAACCGATGCGACGAGTTGCGTTAACGATGAGGGGACTTTTGAGATTGATCGTGAGCGCCAAATTCGATTTGCTCAGAATGCCTAAAATATAAACTTCATCGGTGTTGCGAAGTTGCAATTGGGACAACTGACGTCGCGGAATACATGCTTTGTAGCTGGGGACGAATCGACGAGGGCTGACCACAGGGAGTGCAACATGTCCTAGGGCAACAGCTTGTAACCACGCAACATGTTCACTCGAGGGATCGGGAAGCAGCAGCCAGTGGCGGCATGTTTCGAATCCGATCAGACCTCCAGGAAACAGAAGCATGTCACCTGGGTCTGCTTCCAATGTGCCGAAGCGGGTGGTCGTTAGTTGCATAGCATCCCTCCTGGATAAAATCTCATCTCTCTTTTTCGACCTTCGGCTCGTTCGAGCTTGAGTGAATTCGACCGCGAAAAAAAGGTTGTGGCAAATTATGGGTTAGAGGTAGTTCCAAATGGAAAGCTGCGCGGTGGTACCAATCAGGTTTAGGGACGCTTGCATAGCGGCTTGTCGCGCTTGCAGGTCGGAAATCGCCTGGGCTAAATCGACGTCGAGTTCTTTAGATTCGGCGGCTGTGAGGGCAATTTGTTGGTCGTCGGTTTGGATAATCAATTTTTCGATTCGTTGCTGGCGCATGCCCAGTTCGCCTCGAGCCAAACCCATTCTTTCGACATCTGCATTAACCACATTGGTGAGCCGTTCGATTTCCGCGAGGTCAAATTTTTCGACGGCCGCTTTCAATTTCAGGATGGTATTGAGCGCTCCTTTAACCTCTTGGCCGGAAACATCTTTTCCCTGCAACAGCACATTAGCGCCGCTGTTGGTGAAAGTGGCAGAATCTTGTCCACGTGGTACAAGACCTAAATCCCAAGCGGCTTGGCTCGCTCCACCCGTGCTGATCTTCACAGGTTGTGTGCCAGGCAGGGCGGTAAGAACGATGCCATTGCCGGTGGTGGCAAGAGATGCAGTGATGCGGGTGGCAGCGGTTTGGTTGAGTGGATCATTGTTGATTCGATTGATCACGTCGGTGACCGTGGTCACTCCGTTGAGGTCTAGTTCCAAAGTTGTGCCATCGGAGCGAGTGAAGACTAAATCGGCATTCGGTCCGAACGTAACGCCTTGACCATAATTAAGCTTTGCCAAGGCGGTTGTGCCTGAGAAGGTACGGATGCCTAGAGCTGTTGCCACGCTACCACCATTTTCGCCGATGGTCAGGTCGGTTCCACTTTCGATCGATTGGATACGAATGGTTCTACCGTTATCTGCAATTTCGGTAACCACTTTGGCTCCGGACGCTTTTACCGCATTGAACAGATCTTCGATGGTAGTGAGCCCGGATGTGGCAATCGTGTAGGTTTTACTTCCTTGTTGAATTCGCAAGCCAGAAGCAAGGTTAATGCCCGATCCGTTGTTTAGTGAATCGAGTCTGGTTAGTTCTCTCAGTATAGGATTTAAGTCGGTACCGTTGATGGGGGTACTCGCACCTAGAGGCTGAGTTCGAAGACCTAATTGTTTTGCGGTCGTGCCAGTCCCCACATCGAGGATTCTCAAGTTGCCACCGAAATTGTCGGCATAGTTGACTAGCAAACCGGTGGGTGAGAGGCTAGCGCTGAGGGTTCTGTTGCCTAACTGTATTCCGTTGATTGTTTGCACGATATCGTTGAGGTCGTAAGCTCCGGTAAAATCGAGCTCGACCAAATCGGTGCCATTTGAGAAGGAAATCAAGCCTTTGCCAACACCTTGTCCCAAATTCAGATCAGCCAAGGGCGTGGTGGGAGAGATACCGGGGTTCAAGTCGGTGCTACCGATGATACCTTCTGACACGATTCCCAAGGCATCCTGAGCGGAAGCATTGATCTCGATCGACGTATGGAAATCGACCATGGTGCTCAGCGAATTAAAGTCACCCTTGTAAATAATACCGCCGTCCGGGCTGGTTTCGAACGGTGGTGTTTTCACGGCACCACCGGACAATAAGTAACGGTCTCTAAACTTCGAATTAGACAACTGAACCAGTCGATCAATCGAGTTGCTTAGCTCTAGAGAAATCGCTTCTCGCTGGGCGTCGGAGAGTGTGCTGTCTACAGACTGAACGGCTGTCGCACGCGCTTCGGTGAGCAGATCGTGGATGTTTGCCAGAGTTGTATCGCTGACCCCCAAAAAACTCTGGGTGGTTTCTAAATTTTCACGAAATTGTGTTTTGCGTTCGTTGTTAGCTTGGATTGTCATGGCTCG
>JBIKMB010000274.1:0-7082 GCA_044359485.1 Pirellulaceae bacterium
TAAAAAACTGTTTTTTAGATCAGTACTTTGGCTAGAACGCCATTGATTCAGGCTTATTTTGCTTGATTTCGAGTGCGAATGGACGGTGAGCCTTGGCGTTCTGCCGACTAGACCAAAAAGGTGACACAAGAGATCTAGTGAACAAAGTCCAGTACTCTTGACGGCCTAACTAGGGTGCCTGGCACCAGACGAGGTTGGCGTTCTGCCGACTAGACCAAAAAGGTGATACAAGAGATCTAGTGAACAAAGTCCAGTACTCTTGACGGCCTAACGAGGGTGCCTGGCACCAGACGAGGTTGGCGTTCTGCCGACTAGACCAAAAAGGTGACACAAGAGATCTAGTGAACAAAGTCCAGTACTCTTGACGGCCTAACGAGGGTGCCTGGTAACGAAGGTGCCTGGCACTTAATGAACCCTGACTGGGTTACCGATGGAATGCGAAAACCACAGCTAACGTGGACGGCTAATCGCAGCACATGAACTGATGAGCGACGCGCGGTGACAAACCCGCCGCTAACGCGGTTGCAAGTTTACGCAGCTGCTGGGATCAAAACTAAAGAGAAACTCTAAAAAACTACCTCGAAAGAACGACACCTCACCACTTAAGCTGCGACTGGATCCAGTAATGGCCACAACTGAAGCTAAAAAACCTAAAAACCACTACTTTTGGGTAGAAACATGCCCTGAGAAATGGAATTTTCACAGCCCTGGTTGAAGAAAACTCATTTTCTTAAAGCCCTGAATCGAATATACTTCCATGACGCAGTTGAAACTGAGTCTCAATTTCACGGGACCATCCTTCGATGATCAGCCTGCCACAGAATTCTGCAATCCTTCCTATCCATATCCTTCGCAGCAATGAACGCGCTCGGATCGTTGATCTGTTCGGAGATTCCGCGACCCTCCATCGACTCGATGAAATGGGTCTAAACGTCGGCACCGAAGTTCAAATGATTCATCCAGGCTCTCCTTGCATTGTCGCCATGGCCGGCAAACGGTTGAGCTTGCGTTTGGAGCAAGGAACGGAGATTTTAGTCGAAGTTGTTCCAGCGGCTTCGACTGTCGCGGTAACGGCATGAACTTGGCAGATCTCAAGGTGGGCCAACGTGGCACCATCACTCAAGTCATCGGCGAAGATTCACTAGCCCTGCGACTGATGGAAATGGGTTTGATCGAAGGCGAGGTTGTCCGCTTGCTGGGGACTGCTCCGATGGGCGAACCACTCGAATTTGCCTATCGCAGTTCGCGCCTGTCACTTCGCAAACAAGAAGCTGTTCGAGTCGAAATCGAATTGGTGAAGGAATCAACCTGAATCAGGTTTTTCGCATCTCATGTCTCCGCCCGACTCTATCCCGCCTACTTCGAACACCAAATCGCGTCTAGCTCCGATGCGGGTCGCGCTGATTGGCAATCCAAATACAGGCAAGAGTACGATTTTCTCGGCGCTATGCGGTGTACCTACGCGAATAGGAAATTATCCGGGGGTAACCGTCGAGAAAAAAATCGGCACCTATCGAGATGCTCACGGGGAAGTCCAGATCATCGACTTACCCGGCACTTACAGCTTGGCCGCTCGAACGCTTGATGAGCAAGTTTCTGTCGACGTCTTGCTCGGTCGTCAAGCTGACATTCCCACGCTCGATGCCGTAATTGTGGTTGCAGATGCCACCAATCTCGATCGAAATCTCTATCTTTTCTCCCAGGTTCGCGACTTGGGTCTCCCGACGCTTTTGGTCCTCAACATGTGGGATCGCGTCGCACACGAGAGCATTGAAATCGATTTGGAAACGCTCAAGAAAAGACTCAACGCGGCAATTGTGACCACTACCGCCGCTCGGAAAATGGGAATCGAGTACTTGCGAATTGCAATTCGCCAAGCAATCGAGGCTGAAAAAGTATCAAGTCCCAGTCCACTTCCTACGCCGCTGCGCGAACAGGCACTCGAATTACAGCAGTGGATGACAACCCAGAATGTTAAAGACATTCCCCTACCATGGATCGAACGGCTGATTCTGGATGTTGGCAATCAGGGCTTAGAAATCTTCGCCAAAAATCACAATCTCTCCGAATTGCCCACCAAGATCACTGCCGTTCGAGAAGTACTGGCCTCTCAAAACTGTCGCGTCCCAACAGTCGAAACAAAAGTTCGCTATCAGTGGATTCGCGAAATACTCACCGATGTAGTACGCCGGCCACTGCAAGAACAACTCACTTGGAGCGATCGCATTGACAAAGTAGTCACGCATCGCTGGTGGGGCATGCTGCTATTTGCTTTCGTGATGTTTGTCGTCTTTCAAGCCATTTACCGTTGGGCAGAGCCCGCCATGGCCTTGATCGAATGGGTTCAAGCCATCGCCGGTGAAAGCGTCCGCACAGTCGTCCCGCCCGGCATGCTGCGTAGCTTGCTGGTCGACGGGATCATTGCGGGCGTCGGATCCGTTATGGTCTTTCTACCGCAGATCCTGCTATTATTTCTTTTTATTGGAGCCCTAGAAGATTGCGGCTACATGGCTCGCGCAGCGTTTGTGATGGACAAGCTCATGACGCGTTTAGGTTTGAGCGGCAAATCGTTTGTGCCCCTGATGTCCTCATTCGCATGCGCGGTTCCAGGAATCATGGCGACTCGCACTATCGAAAATCGCACCGAAAGGTTCGTGACGATTTTGATCGCTCCCCTGATGAGTTGCTCGGCGCGGTTGCCTGTCTACTTGCTTTTGATTGGCACCTTTGTTCCCGCAACCACTTGGTTCGGTGGTTGGGTCGGCCTACAAGGCCTTACTCTGCTTTTCATGCAAAGCCTCGGCGCGTTGATCGCCGTACCGATTGCATTCATCCTCCGAAAGACATTTTTCAAAGGGGATATGCCACCTTTTGTGATGGAACTTCCTCCTTACAAATGGCCCTCTTTGCAGGTCATTTTTTTCCGAGTTTGGGAACGCGGCTTGGCCTTCGTCACCAGAGCCGGTACTCTGATTTTTTGCACGTCAGTCATCGTGTGGGCAGCCAGCTACTTCCCCGCCGATCGCTCTAAAATTCACGAACTTGAAACCGCTCGCGAAAACCTCGAAACAGAGTTATCCGCTCTCCCTACATTGGAACGAACCACCGATGCAGCTACGCTTGCACAAATCGCTCAAGTCGATTCGCAAATCGCCGCCTTGGCCTCCGAAGAACGTGTTCTTGGTGGTCAAGCCATTGAAAATAGCTTTATGGGTTATGCTGGCCACGCGATTGAACCGCTCGTGCGGCCACTCGGCTGGGACTGGAAGATCGGCGTTGGAGTCATCGCTTCTTTTCCGGCTCGCGAAGTCATCATCGCCACGATGGGTACCATCTATAGCCTAGGTGGTGAAGTGTCTGAAGAGGATGAAGGACTGCGCAATGCCTTGGTCCAAGCAAGCTGGCCGGATGGTAAGCCTGTCTTCAACTTCCCTGTAGCCTTATCTATTATGGTGTTCTTCGCACTGTGCGCACAGTGCGCTGCAACCATCATGACCATTCAGCGAGAAACGAACTCGTGGAAGTGGGCCATCTTCACCTTTGTTTACATGACCACTCTGGCTTACTTCGGTGCCTGGATCGCATTCCTGATTGCCAGCAGCTTCTCGTAGCACATCGTCCCCATTCCACCGTTGCATTGACAAAAAACCTATGGCTGATTTTGGGCAACTACTACAGGGACTCGCCGTGCTGCTGATTGTCAGCGGTACCTTCGCGTTGATCTTCCGACGAATCTTTCTCTTTTTTAAAGGTTCAGCATCAGGCGGATGCCAGTCGGGCTGTTCCACTTGCCCTTCTCGCTGCAGTACCCCGCGCAACTCGGCCGATGAAGATGCCGTCAAAATCATCCCTATTTCTGAACTTCGCCAGCCCAAGCAACATTGATGTAGGGAAACGTGACGGTGCATGCCGCCAGAGAATTAAGCCACACGTTGCCGATCAGTATCTGGTAGTCTCACATCCTGATCGACTCACACTTCCTCACGGCTTCTGATTGACCTTCAATAAACTGACACCATCGAACTTTTTGTTGGTGTCAGCCTCCGACAAAATACCTGCTGCCATAAACTCTGCAACTTGTTGCTGTGTAATCTTAGAGCGAAAGCCGTAATTGCCAGGACTCCGATAACGCTCTATCTCACCCCAATGAATGCAGACGTGAGTTATCCCTAACTCATTAAATTTTCTCTCACGCTCAGCGGCATCCTTCGCTCTTGCGACAACATCCCATTTCGATTCGTCAAAACAAGTGCTGTAATC
Source organism: Pirellulaceae bacterium (assembly GCA_044359485.1). Classification (GTDB taxonomy): domain Bacteria; phylum Planctomycetota; class Planctomycetia; order Pirellulales; family Pirellulaceae; genus JAFLCP01. The sequence goes on from JBIKMB010000274.1 coordinate 4,261, forward strand.
GAAGGGAACTGCGAGATCGAACACCGCTGCCTGACCCACCATAAGCACGCGATCTTCCGAACGCAAATTCTCATTGAGCCATCCAATGACCTTGGAAACGCGAGTAAACTCCTCCCCTTTCCAGTCGTATCGCTGAACTTGCAGACTGACCAGATATCGAGGATCGTTGAGCGGTGGCGAAGCGAAGAATAGCAATGAATGCGAAACTCCGATCGTCAACACCACCACCAAAGGTATTCCAGCGGCCATCCTGAAAAGAGGCACAATCGCTTGCGATGCCAACCAACATGCGATCGGTAACAACGGCAACCAGAAACGATCTAAACGATGAGACATGAACCACCATACCGCTAAACCGCCTGCCAGCCAACACAGCCACCACCATATTTCACGTCGCGGATTGCATAAAATACCGACGATCAACAGCGGTACCAAAATCGAACTCGGAACGGGAGATTTATAGGCCAGTTGCTGCAGCGATCCGATCGCCTGACGCCACGAATAGCGAATCTCTTTTCCCTCAGCATCCTTCAAAGCGGGTATCGCGTGGGCCCTCTGCCACTGTTCAACCTTCTCCGTATCCAGTGTCTTGCCACCGAATAGGCTTCCCGCCAAAGGATAAACCGGATTGCCGCAAAGCACTCCATTTTTGGCTAGCCACGGACCTGCCGCAATAAGAATTCCCAAAGCAAAGCACGCAAACTGCTGACACAGCAATCGCAGATCAAGTGGCCTGCGGAACTGTTTAAACCCAACGACAACGCATGCGGGGACAACCGCAAACATCAACCCAGGATACTTCGCCGCAAACGCGAAGCCAGCGAACAAACCAAGCAGGACCAGCGTCGTCTGGCGATTCCCATTTTCGATACCGAAAGCATAATAAAAGGCCACAATGGCTGTTGCCAAAATGTAGAGACCAAAGGCCGCATCGACCTGTCCGAACTGTGATACTTCGGCAATACCAGGTAACGTCAAATACAAAACGGCAACCCCTAGAGCGACAAGCAACCCATGATCCCGCTCTATGGTTGTCGCTTGCTCACGCTGACTGTACTCAAATAGGGAAGAGGCCAGCAGCCAAGCGGTGAGCGGTGCCATCCAGCCGATTATCACCTTACCCACCAAAGCTCCCCACCACCAACCATCGCTACCGCCGATTAAGGACATCCAAGCTAACGCGTGCATTTCGATCCCGAGCGGCATATTGGCGTAAATATTGTGCGGCAAAAATTGTATTGCCCCCTGCTGCCAGAACTCTTTCGGCGCTTGAAGATGGTATTCCAGTACATCGAACTCCACCGGCGCCATAGTGGCTGCTACCGAATAATAAAAACAGCAGACGACAAGAACCAATTGCATCAATTGAACCAAGCGTCGCATCAGCGGAACGACGGACGGTTGCCGGGAATCCACCGCACCAGAACGCCGAGCGATGCCACACTTCTCGCTCCTCCAACAACTCACAATGCCTACCCCGATCCAAAGGCTCAAGGCAATCATCATTCCGGCAGCTGGCCGCAAAAAACCTGCACAACCCACAAGAAAAGTGGTTAGTGATAACATCCCCAAACCAAGCGCTATCGCCAGGGGATGACGAACAGACAACCTATGCTTTATCTCCGCTGGCTTTTGCCAGGCCGTCAGCGGCAGCCACTTGAGCAGCACATCGCCAATCCACCAAGCTAATCCATACCAAAACGCAGCAGCCAACCAGAGCGGCACACGATCAAAAAATCCGAAAGCTAATTCCCCATTAGCCGTCCAATCGCGATACATCGCATCGGGAATCAAAGCCCTTAAAAACACGATGCCTCGCGTCCCCAATTGCGGAACTTCCGGAGTGATCTGCTGTGAGAAATAAAGCCGAAAATAACCGAGCATCCCCACTGCAATGGCAACAAGGAAAACCCACTGTCCAATCGGTTTTGCAGTACGTTTCTCGGCGAGCTTCAAGATAGATCCCGTTCAAAAAATACCACCCCAGGAAGCACCCCTCGCCGTCACCCTCACATGGATCAGCGACTCCAGCTTAGTGGTCTTATTGTAAACGGAATCTTCGTGCTCGTCTGTATCAGACTAACGGTCCATCGATCTAGGTGCTAAGCTCAAATCGCTTGGGCTACTGCAGGTCAATCACTCAACAGGGCCCCCAATCGCAATCACGCGAATCGCTGAGCCCGCTTCGAGCGAATTGTACAACGCTTCAACGCGACCTAAGCTCGGCGGAGTCGTCGGTATTCTCTCCGCGCCTTTCTTCGGAATCGCGAAATTCGCGTTTCGACGGCGGTCTGGGTTAGGCCCAACTCTTCGGCAATTTCGCGACAGGTCCAATGGTCTCTCAAATGCCGCACAACCGCTTCGCGTGTTTCTGGCTTTGCGGTTCGGAAACAATTTTCCAGCGCGATGGCCCATGGACTCGGCAGCCTTGGTTCCGCTTGCTCCTCTGCGTCCTCCCACTCAGCATCAACAGGGATCCTGTCCCCGATCAGACTATCGAGATTCTGTTTCGGTAACCGCTGGACTTTCCGATAATCGTCGACGGCTTTGTAGTGAAAGATCGCCAGGAATTGCGGCGGGAGATTTTCAGGGTCGATTTGCTGGATCGCCGCATCGATGGAAATTCCCCTTTGCTGAGCGGCCCACTCCAGCAACGCCAGATTGCAATCTGACTCGTAGTCGACCCGTCCTCCGTACCAGTAGATTCGGCGGACAGCAGCACAAAGTCGGCTAAACTTTTCATAACTCATCATCAGATACTCGACTCCAGAAAGTTTCGTTGGCTCTTGAAAACGCTTCGATAAAAAACAAATGGCGGCACA
>JBIKMB010000275.1:0-7077 GCA_044359485.1 Pirellulaceae bacterium
TAAGATTGGCTGGTGCGACGCAACTCGAAGAGCTATCGCTCGGCCTGAATGAGCTTTCCGACGAGCGACTAATCGCAATACAATCATTGTCGTTTTTAAAATCACTCCACGTGGTTTCGCCTAAAAAACCACTGAGCCCCTCGGCCAAACTGAAACTCCAAGCGGTTCTTCCCAAAACTGATCTAAAATTCCAATGAAAACCGAAATCCAACTTGTACTACAAGTTATGGACGACAATTAAACAGTCATCAAGAACCCTGGCCTTGCGGCACATGGGCTAATAGACCCTCCTTCCAATTGAAGCTTGAATCCTGACCCCTAAAGCCTGCTATGCCCCCACCTTCCCCCTTTCCATACGCGCTCAGTCACTCAATATGCATCATGCAACTCGCTGTGGGCTTGATGATTTCAACTTCTTCAGCGCGAGGCGAAGAAGATTTGTCACAAAGATTTGCCAAAGAATTTCAACCGCTATTGGTAAAAACCTGCGGCGATTGTCACGGAAAAGAGCCAAAGGATAACGATCTCGATTTAACCCGATTTGATTCAGCTCAAGCGATACTTGCTAAACCTAAGGTGCTCAGTGACGTCGCAGACCGTTTGCGACTGGGAGACATGCCACCGAAGGAAGCTCCGCAACCAAGCGAAGCGGAGCGGGAACAACTTCTGCATTGGATCACAGCGGCGCTCGATGCAGAGGCAGCAGCGCGAGCGGGTGATCCTGGGCCGGTAACGCTACGACGCTTGAGTAACACGGCCTACGATAATGCGATCCGCGATCTTACTGGTATCGATATGCGACCTACACGAGCTCGCGAATTTCCTACCGATAGTGTCGGAGGTGAGGGCTTTGCTAACGTTGGCGATGCAATGCCGGTGACTCCCGAATTGATCGAACGCTATCACCAAACCGCGCGAGATGTCGCGGCGCGAGCCGTGTTGCTCCCCACCGGCTTCCGTTTCTCTGCATCGACAGAACGTCCGGATTGGACTGAGGAGTCACTGCAGCTCCTGCGCAACTTTCACGCGCGCTACGCCGGACCTAATGGAGAACCACCCCTTGCAGAACATCTTTCCGCGACGTTGAAACATCGGGACAGACTCAATCGCGACGGTGCTGTGGCCATCGCTGCCATCGCCGCCGAAGAAAAACTCAACCCCACTTATCTCGCAGCACTATGGGCTGGGCTCAACGATTCGTCGAAGGCTACGGCGGAACTCGATGCGCAGACCAAGTTGTGGCAAGAGAAAGCAGCAGCGATTGAAGCCGAAAATCAACTTCGGCAAGAGAAGTTTAAAGCGGCTAAACAAGCGATCGATTCCCAATGGGCATCCGCCAAAAGGTTGCTGGCTGAGTCGAAAGTCGAGGAAGGTGGAGAAGCGAAGTTCGAGCAGACGCTTACGATTCAACAGGGCGAGCTTCTTTTACTGACGGTACTTCCAAATGAAAATTATGGAGCAGACAGTACGCTGGTTGAATGGACGATCCGCGAGACCTCCGGCGACCAGCGAACCTGGAGTGTTACAGATCTGGTTCCGGATCTTCTGAAAGGTAACCCGTTACTGGGAAAGCATGAGGCAGCTTGGAGTTTTCTGGAAACCACCTCAACGCCAACTTTTCTTGCTGAAAAACGCAACAGCAACGGTGGGCGATCCGAGTTAAGATCGTGGAGTCTTGGTTCCGAGCCGTCGGTCTTCGTGAACTCCGCTACCGAACCTGTCAAAGTCTGGACAACATTGCCCGCACAAGCGGTGTTTGTACATCCAGGCCCGAAACGTCCTGTGTCGATCGCTTGGACGAGTCCGATCGCGGGCGAACTGGCAGTCTCGGGACGCATCGTTGATGCGCATCCAGCGGGTCTGGATGGAATTGCGTTTGAATTAGCGCACTATGCATCGCCCGGTTTGGGTTCGGCCTTGGCGGAACTGGCCACTCCACCTGGAAGTTCGGCCGATATCGGACTGCCCCCCGATATGCTCGCTTTGGTACGAGCAAAGTGGCGCGAAGCAACATCGGATCCAGCTCCGGTCCTAGCCAGCATCAAGGCAATGCAAGATAAATTGTTTCAGGGCAACTATGGCCGAAATGCAGCTATGGCGGTGGGCAATGGCTTTCCTGCGTGGGAAGACATTCGGCGCATCGTTGCCCGCGAGCGAGTGCAAGGAGCAGCTCGAGAGCTCCTGTTTCGCATGGTCGCCCTGCCCACTCAGCCCGATACGTATGTTGTTTGGGACCGCTTGAGGCTTGAAGGTGGCGATGGCCCGCCCCTGGTCTTTGCAGAGCATCCAGAACTCAGTGAGGCAATTGAGCAAGCCTCCGGACTCAAGTTCGGCCAACATCCTCTAGGACGATCGGTACCGAAGTCTGCGTTGGTCACCGCAGCGGGCGCCGAGGTCATTATCGATCTTAAAAAACTTTCCGTCGAATTACAAAAAGCTCTAACGTTGCCAAGGTTTCTTCGAGCCGATGTGAGTTTGGACGAAGCTAGTCCGGTGACCGCATCGGTTCAAGCATTTCTTATCGCAGCGACAGGCGGGGGCGGAAAATTGGCAGAACCTGTTGCGGTAGCCACTCCCGGCGATCCACTGACCGCACTCATTGTGCATCCGAGTGTCGCTGAGGAACAAGCGCGACCAGCCGCTGAGTTTCGTGCGATGTTTCCACCTGCGGTACTTTTTCAACCGATCATCCCGCGCGATGCCCAAGGCAGTGTCTTTCTGTATCGTCGAGAAGATGAGCCACTGCGGCGACTGCTGCTCGACGATGCCGGCCGCGCCGAGATCGATCGGCTGTGGAGCGAGTTAGAATTTGTGAGCGAACAAGCGCTAGCTACTCCGATCGCCTATGAGGGACTTGTGCAATATTACCGCAAACCGAACGATGGCGCTCGAATCATGTTTTTCTACATTCAGGAATTCGAGCGTCAGATTCGAGCAGAGGAGCAGGCTTTTCTTGCCGCCCAAATCGCGGCGGAACCCAAGCAGCTTGATGCGCTGCTGACGTTCGCCTCAAGAGCTTGGCGCCGTCCGCTGGAACCGAGTGAGCGCGCGGTAATTCTTGCATCCTATCAAGCTGACCGAGCCGAGGGCGTCAAGCATGCTCCAGCATTTCGCGCCGCATTGGCGAGAGTCCTTTCGTCACCGTGGTTTTTATATCGAGTGGAACAGCCCAGCTCAGGCAAGCCTTGGCAACCGGTTTCGGGTGAAGAATTGGCAACCAGGCTGAGCTTCCTGATTTGGGATTCGATCCCTGACGAAGAACTCCGCTCAAAGACGGCCACACTTCACGAGCCTGCGGTGCTGGAAGAACAAGTACGCCGAATGTTAAAAGATGGCCGAGTGCGCGGCATGGCGGAAGAGTTCGGCGCTCGTTGGCTTGGCGTGCGAGATTTCGCGACCAATCATGGTCGAAACCTGCAGCATTTCCCAGAATTCACGCCAGTACTTCGCGATGCGTTAGCCGAGGAACCAGTGCGTTTCTTTGAAGATTCATTTCTTCATGATCGACCCGTTGCCGATGTCATAGCGGCAGATGCGATTGTCATCAATGACGTTCTTGCTCGTCATTATGGTATACCGGGAGTGACAGGTACGGAGTGGCGTCGAGTTGAGAAGGTTTCCGCTTATGGCCGCGGCGGCTTTCTCGGTCTCGGCGCAGTGATCTCCAAGCAATCCGCCGCGGCGCGAACAAGCCCGATCAAGCGCGGCGCTTGGCTGTTGCAGATGCTAGGCGAACGACTGCCAAAAGTTCCACCCGATGTGCCACCCCTGCCCGAAACACCACCTGCTGGTCTTACGGTTCGGGAAATCACGGAGCGTCATCGAGAGGATCCCAAATGCGCTAGTTGTCACATTCGTATTGATCCCTATGGTATGGCGATGGAACGCTTCGATGCCATAGGTAGACTGCGTCCCGAAAGCGAACTGAAACCGGGTGATGCGAAAGGAATTTTGCGCGATGGAACCGAGATCGACGATATGGCGGGACTTCGAAATTACTTCGGCGGACCGCGGCGTGAGGATGTATTGCGATTGCTTGCCCGTAAATTGACCGGATATGCTTTAGGTCGCGCGGTGATGACATCGGACCGCAAGTTAGTCGACGAAGTGACCCAAATTATGTCTGGCGGCGGTCGCTGGTCGGACGCCCTGCTCGCCATCGTGCGAAGCGAACAATTTCGCTGTATTCGATCGACAGTCGCGATCGCCTCAACGAAGTGATACATCAACCACATAAGGAATCTCCTGATGTTTTCTAAATCAGATACTTTGTCGCGACGCACCTTGCTCCGCGGTCTCGGTGTTGCCATGGCACTCCCTTGGCTCGAATCGCTTTCGTTTGCTATGGGAGAGAAGACTCTTGTTGGCGATCAACCGCCAACCCGCACACTGGTCACATTCACAGGCATGGGATTCCATTCGCAGCATTGGTGGGCCAAAGGGGAAGGTTCTGCAATGGAACTTGGACCTTGCCTAAAGCCGCTAGAAGCGTGGAAAGAGCGATTGGTTTTTCTACGTGGGCTTTGGAATGAGAACGCCAACAACGGTGTGATTCATTGTATGCAAACAGGAAATATGCTCAGCGGTGCGCCGATGTCGAAAACGGAAGTCCGCACGGGCGTGAGTTTTGATCAATTAATGGCCCAGCGGATTGGGGATCGGACGCGAATTCCTTCGCTTGTACTTGGCTGTGAAGGACCGATTCCAGGCCTCCAAGATGGACATCCTTTGTTGTACAGTTCACATATTTCATGGAGCACTGCGGTATCGCCAACCTGGACCGAAACGAGACCGGCTTTGGCCTTCGACCAACTCTTCCGCACCGATCGCAATCGAGGCGACCGTCGTGTAGTGGATGCAGTGCTTGAGGATGCGAGGTCGTTGCAACAGCGGTTGTCGCTATCTGATCGCCAACGGTTCGAGGAATATCTTGGTAGCGTTCATGAAATTGAGAGTCGCATCAAGCGAGCGGATAAGCAGCGAGATGCCATCGGTTGGCAACCCACGTTGACTGCTCCCGATCGACCGCGTCCCGCCGATGGCATTCCTACCGACATTCCCGAATATTGGAAACTGATGAACGATATTGTGCTGCTCGCCTTCCGCACGGATACCACTCGAATCGCGACACTCAAATATTGCAATGACGGATCTGCTGAGACTCATACCCACTGCGGAGCTAAGGATCAGCATCACCAGATGGCTCACACTCAACCACCCGAACTGATACCGCTCAACCAATTCTTCACATCTCAGTTGGCTTATTTATGCGAGCGAATGACGGAGGTTAAGGAAGGGGATCGTACATTGCTCGATAATACTTCGATCATGCATTGTTCGAGCATGCTGCATGGTAATCATGATGCGCAGCAGTTGCCGATTGTTTTACTCGGTGGCGCAGGCGGTAAACTCCGAGGAGGCCGAGTGCTCGATTATTTGAACTCACCGAACCGTCGCATGTGCAGTTTGTTCCTCAGTCTCATGGAATGGGGCGGATTGGAACTCGATCGCTTTGGCGATTCGAACGAACGCTTGGTTGGTATCTGAGTCTTGGCATATTTTAGCGAGTGCGGCGAATCGTTTAACCCGTTGCCGCCAGGCTAGGGTCCCTGCCGTTGGGTTCAGCGGCGGTTCATCCGGGTGCCAGGCACCAAGTTCGCGTGCCAAGTTCGCGTGTCTGTGCAGCGAATCGTTTAACCCGTTGCCGCCAGGCTAGGGTCCCTGCCGTTGGGTTCAGCGGCGGTTCATTCCGGGTGCCAGGCTACTGGTGCTAAAATCGACGTTTTCCAATGTTTTACCGCATCAAACGCCTTTTGGGGTTGTTCCAAAAAGTGCAAAAAAACACTAGGAAAAACGAAAAAAGCTAGCATAGTCGGGTGTATATACTCCCGCTGGATTTCCAGAATAGAAGCACTTCCTGCCAGCTTTGTATACGACACGCTGACGCATCTGCCACGCATCGCGACTGAAGATTCAAAGAGACTCGCCCGAACGCGTTAGAAGCGAACGTCGTGGGCTGTTTTGGCTTAGAGAGGCTTCTTGCGAATACCGGCCGCGATCGCAGCTTGGTTTACCGTCAATTCACCCGACTTCACTTTTGCGAAGATAGATTCGTGATCGCGGGCCAGACGTCGCGAAGTGTACTCAACACCAGTTCCACCGCCTTGCAACTTCTTTCTATTAGAAAGATGTTCAAGATCATTCCGCATACCATGCTGCAAGAATACGCTCGGCACCTGGTAGTCGTCTGAAAACTGGACTTTGGTGGATTTTGGAATATCTTCCGAAATCCTCCTAACCTCATCTTTTGCTTGGTCGAGACTCAATCCAACCGCCTCTCCAACTTCCTCAGCGGTGTAGCACTTCACGTTCGATAGTGGCCTTGCTTACGCCATGCTGTTGGGCGAGACGCTCGGCTGTTGGAATTCCATCATTTTGATGGTTTTCCATTTTTGTATGCTGATTGCCTTTGTGTTCTCCAACCGCCTTCTTCGTCCTGTTGTATCGTCGCCCGCGCAGTAGACTCATCTGATCTGGATGAAGGTGTGTCGTCCTCATCTTCAGGCAGTGTTGAGCAACATGCCACGCATCGGCCCTCGATCATGGTGGACTTGAAAACCTTCACGCCACAACTGCAACGAATCGCAATAGCCATAGCGCCCCCGAACCCCCAACGACTGAAGTGGACAAAGTGTATTTCAGCGACTAACTACAATCAAACAATCGCTTGAATGTTTGAGCCATCGGACTGTCAAAATTCCAAGTTGAAAACATCGGAAGAAAAAACGCCATAAGCGCCGGACTGTGTTGATAAAACGTTGGACTGATTTTCGCCCTCACGCTTTGCTTATGGTCAAAAGGGACCCAAAAGCGGGGTAGGGGGCGGTGCCATTGGCGCAAAAGGAGAAGCCGACCGGACAATGCAGGCAACTGAAAAACCGCATTGCCCGATCGACTTGCCAAAGGAGTCACGGTGGTGATGGTGTGGCACTTGCGACCGCATCGGCGAGTGCTCTTAGAATAATTACAACATCTGATGTTCTCGAGTCGCCCGCTGGTCTTAATGCTTTCGCCAGC
>JBIKMB010000002.1:0-75499 GCA_044359485.1 Pirellulaceae bacterium
CCCCAGCACAGTTCGCCCCAGCACAATTCGCAGTCCCTGAGTGGCTTGAATAATCGACCTTACTTGGTCTGAGGCCGGAATTCACGACATGGTAAATTCGAGCCTAAGCAACGGAACGCAACTCTACCAGACCCGATCTGCGACGCGAGCGTCAAGCAAAGGGGGGGGGCGAGGACCGATGTTTTCAACCTTAGCGAGCTCAAAGTGTAACAAACTTCGCTCCGTAGGGTCAGTGGTCAACGGACCGAGAAGGCTGCGATTTTAACTAGAATTGTGTCAGTTTTTGGTGATTCTTTCGCCAGATGTCGCGAACATAATCCGCCATAATGGGAATGGCCGGGCCAACCGAATCGGGAGTGTCTTCGAAGACTCTGCCCGTCTTGAGAATCAGTTTGGCGGATACTGCGGTCGCCCCCCCCTTGGTTCCTTGGGCTTTAACAGTGTACAGGGGCGGAGCGTGCTTGGTGACCTCGACCAAAACCTCCAGGGTTTCACCGGGTTGAACAAAATCCGCGAATTTAACGTTTCGTACCTCGACCAAGTCCACTGTGGTCGGTCGAAAATCCTCGCTGGCGCGAATCAGATGACTGGCGGCCTGAAATAGGGCTTCCACCATTAAAACTCCGGGCATCACTGGAAAGAGGGGAAAATGGTCCCGCAGATAGCCTTCCTCCCCCCGGAGTTGTTTCGTAGCGGTTATACTTTTGCCGGGTTGTAGATCGGTGATGCGGTCGAGCAGACAAAAACGCATGGTAGCCTAAAATCAGAGTGGAAGGGTTTGGGGGGAGTTTTGCAATCGGCACATCGACTTGAGTTGTGTCGATACAATGAGGAATGGACGCGAAATGCATGGACGCCCATAGAATACTCGGTAGGATCTGGTTTCCTCAACTGAAACTCGTCGGAAAGTGAGCAAGCCAAGGAGAAAAGGGCGTTTCTTACTACTTTAGGGTTGCTTCTTTTGGGGTTGTTGCTTTTGGGGCAGGTGATAGGTTTAGGTTTGAGCTGCAAATAGGAGTTCGCCGTGAGACGAGGGATTGCCGTTTCGCCCGGAGTGACAGTCGGAACGGCTTACTGTATCCACGAGGTATTCGTAAAGCCCAATGCGGAGAAGTTGGTGGGGCCGGCGGTCGTTAGTGAGTTGGCGCGATTTGAAAATGCGCGGCGACGTTCGATCGACGATGTCCGTTTGTTGCAGCAAAAAGTTCAAAAGCAGGTTGGCAAAGAGGCGGCAGCGATCTTTGCGGTGCATGAGACCATTCTTCAGGACGCGGCCTTGGTGGGCAAGGTGCGGCATTGGATCCAGCACGAAGGGATTTCTGCTCAGGAAGCATTGGCGAGATTGCTTGACTTCTACAAGCGTGTTTTATCTGGGACGGGCGATGAGTATTTGCAGGAGCGAATCGACGATTTGCGGGATGTGATCATGCGACTGTCGAGCTATTTGAGTGAGGCGTTGCAGCAGGATTCGGGGGCATTAGAAGGGCCCATCATCGTAGTGGCCGATGAATTATTGCCTAGTCAAGTGGTGATGTTGGGGACTCGTTCGGTGCACGGCATCGTAACGCAGGCCGGTAGTCAGACCAGTCATGCGGCCATTATTGCCAGGAGTCGTGGTATTCCGGCGGTCTCGGGTGTTTCCGGCATTCTTCGACAGACCAAAACGGGCGACACGATTGTGGTCGATGGACGCGAAGGGCACGTGATCGTCAATCCTGATTCCGAAACGGAAGCCGCGTATCGAAAGCTCGAACGCGAGTTTGTGGATTTGCGCGATCAATTGGCTCATAATCGCGACATACCGTGCCGTACTGCGGATGGAATCGAGCTGGAGCTTTTAGCAAACATCAATGGCGTGGCGGACTGCCGTAATGCGACAGCGATGGGGGCATGTGGCGTTGGGCTTTATCGCACCGAATATTTGTATTTGACGCATCCCAGCGTGCCGGATGAAGAAGAGCAGGTGGAAAATTATCGCGCCGTATTGAAGGCGGCTCCCAATCATCAATTGACGATTCGAACTTTGGATATTGGTGGGGATAAGACGGTTCCCTTTTTAGGGCGCAATCATCGGGAGGCCAACCCATTTATGGGATGGCGCAGTATCCGATTGTCTTTCGAGCATCCGGAGTTTTTTAGCACGCAGATACGAGCCATATTGCGAGCGGCGGCACCGAGTCGCAGTTTGCCAAAAGCGCGGGTGCAGTTGCTCTTTCCGATGGTTACCAACCTGGAAGAACTCCGTCGATTGCACGCTTTGGTCAATCGCAACAAGCTGGCACTGCGGCAACAGAAGAAACCTTATGGCAATGTGGCCTTTGGCATGATGGTCGAAGTGCCTGCGGCTGCGATGATGATGGATCAATTGATTGGAGCGGTCGATTTTGTATCCATAGGATCCAACGATCTGGTTCAGTATCTCATGGCTGCGGATCGCGATAATCCCAAAGTCAGTCATCTCTGTCAGCCTTTAGCTCCACCGGTGCTGCGAGTTCTCGCCAACGTGATCGGTATTTGTAGTAAAGCGAATCGATCTGTCACGCTGTGTGGAGAGATGGCAGGTCAGCCACTGGCCTTCATGTTACTTCTTGGGATGGGATTGCGACGCTTCAGCATGAGTCCGCATTTTGTCCCTTCGATCAAAGAATTGGCGTCCCATTTAACGATCGAGCAATCGGAGGCCATTTTGAAGAAATGTTTGAAGCAAACCACAACCAAAAAAATTAAGAGCCTTCTGAAGGATCAGCTGTTGAAGGTTGCGCCGCAGCTTGAACCTTTGTTGACCGAGCAGTAGCCCGCAATGGTGATCAAAGCCAAAGGTGGTGCTGTTCGAATGATTGATAAAAAACAAAGGCAACCCCTCAGCCCCCCTGTCGTTTTGGGCAGACCTGAGGTTACGATGGAGCGTTGATCGAGAGGGATGGGGGGCGTAAAGAGGATCACCATTCTGAGTCGTTCCCAGCGTATGATCCCAAAAAGGTCAGGAACATTTTGTCCGATTTATCCAAGCTCGTTTTAGGTCCAAATTGACATGAAAACTACCGAATTTGATGTGGTCGTTCTTGGAGGTGGTCCCGCCGGATATGTCGCTGCCATCAGGGCGGCTCAACTTGGGTTCAAATCGGCTTGCATTGATGAGAATCTTCAGTTTGGTGGAACTTGCTTGCGGGTGGGATGTATCCCGAGCAAAGCATTGTTGGAATCGAGCCATATCTATTTGGAAGCGCAGAAAGGGATGGCCTCCCACGGTATCGAAGTTGCCGGTGTCAAACTCGATTTATCGACAATGATGAAACGCAAGGATCAAATCGTTCAGACATTGACCGGTGGTATTGATCTGTTGTTTAAGAAGAATCTGGTCACCCCCTATCGTGGTCGAGGAATGATTGAGGGCGTGGGAGTGGTTCGAGTTCAGGGAAGCAATGGCGAAATCGAAAAGGTTAAAGCCAAGCATATTGTTTTGGCAACGGGGAGTCGACCAGCGCCCATGCGCGGTGTGGAAGAGGATGGAGTAAGAATCGGCAACAGCACCATGGCGCTGTCATTTAGCGAAGTGCCGAAGCGATTTGTGGTGATTGGTGGTGGATATATCGGCTTGGAGCTTGGGAGTGTCTGGTGTCGCCTTGGTAGCGAAGTAATTGTTTTGGAAGCGATGGAGCGAATCCTGCCCGGTATGGATAGTGAGATTGCTCAGATGGCCCAGCGAACTTTTCAAAAGCAAGGCTTGCAGTTCCGTTTGAACAGTTGGGTCGAGAGCGCGAAGGTGGTCGGTGATAAGTGCGTCGTGACTTGCAAGAATGCGGAACCTTTGGAGTGCGATCGAGTGCTGTTGTCGGCGGGTCGGGTTCCCAACTCGCGCGATATCGGTTTAGAAAATGTTGGTTTAGAAACCGACAAGCGAGGTTTCATTCCCGTCAACGCCGATTTTCAAACTGCGGCCACGGGCATCTACGCGATCGGTGATTTGATCGGCGGCGCTATGTTAGCTCACAAGGCAATGGATGAAGCCATCGTTTGTATGGAACGCTTGGCAGGTATGAAGTCGCACATCAATTACGGAACGATACCCGCGATTGTGTATACGCATCCAGAGATTGCAACGGTTGGCAAGACAGAAGATCAACTCAAAGAAGCCGGGATTGCGTACAGCAAAGGTATTGGGTTTTACGGGGCTAATGGCCGCGCGAGGGCTTTGGGTGAAGCGGAGGGGCGAGTCAAGATTCTGGCGGATACGAAGACCGATCGGGTACTTGGTGTGCACATCATTGGAGCGCGAGCGGGCGATTTGATCGCAGAAGCCGCCACGGCTATGGAGTTTGGAGCCAGCAGCGAAGATATTGCTCGATGTTGCCATGCCCACCCTACCCTTTCAGAGACCTTGCACGAGGCGGCACTTGCCGTAGCCAAACGCGCGATTCATACTGCTTGATTGGGCTACCGACCCCGCGCACTCTCTAGTTCCATCCGCCAGCACCAACTGCCGCCAGCATCCGCTGCGGTTGCCCGGTACTGGTTTGCCATCTTTCGCACGCCTACCTTATTGCGCTGGCCAACTGCGCTGGCCAACTGCGCGGGGTGTTTTTAATCTTTTTTCGCTCACCCAAACGCTCGCACATCTCCGCAAGGCTACTGGAGATATTGCTCGGAGGTGACTAATCTGAGGGCTGCTTTGAGACTGAATTGATGCCTTATTCACAATGGGTGAGCATTTAAATGCATCCAGCACGCTGCTTTTGGGCCAAATATGCCCTCTTGGTTTGTGGTTTTTTGTGGGCCGGAGACGACGGGAACTGCTTGGCACAAGAGCCGACTGCGGTTGCCCAGACGCAAAGTGCCCGCGGATTGGAAACGTTAAAGCAGCTTTCAACTATTGCGGAAAGCTCAAGCTTCAAGGCAACAGCTCGGGCCAGCGATGTCGAAGCCTTTCTTAAAGCGCTGGCCGATGCAGATAAAACAGTTCAGCTCCATACGCTTGGTCAAAGTGTGGAAGGGCGCGAGATATGGGGATTGCACTGGAATCATTCACCGCATGCTGCGGACGCGGGGAAACGCGACGATAAGCTGGTCGTTTTATTGTTGGGGAGTATTCATCCTGGCGAGAACGATGGGAAGGAGGCGCTGCTGGCCTTTGCTCGAGACTTGCTGCTGGAGCCGAATTTAAAATGGCAGGAAAATCTATCGATCATCTTCGTACCGAATTACAACGTGGATGGAGGAGAACGCATAGGAAAGAGTCATCGACCGGGACAAAAAGGGCCTGAGGAAGGGATGGGCATTCGTGAAAATGCGCAGGGTTTGGACCTCAATCGAGATTTTGTCAAACTTGAATCACCCGAAGCCAATGCGCTGATTCAATATTTGGACAAGTGGGATGTCGATGTGCTCATCGATTGCCACACTACCAATGGTTCTTTACACCAATACGAATTGACTTACAGCACTCCGAATAATCCAGCGGGTGCAACGAAGCTTCAAGATTATTTGCGCACTCAAATGATGCCCGCGGTCACAATCGACATGAAACAGTCGGGCTTTCAATCTTTTTGGTACGGAAATTTTGAAGACAACCACAAGCGTTGGGAAAGCTATGGTCATGAGCCGAGATATAGCACGGAATACATGGGGATGCGGGGCAAAATCGGAATCCTCTCCGAGTCCTATTCCTACTCGGAATATAAGACGCGGGTTGAAGCGACCTATGCGTTTCTGAAGCATTGTTTGAATCATCTATCGCAGCATCGAAATGCGATCCACGAATTGATCGAAGATGGGGCAAAGGCATGGCGAGCGACTGGCAACCAGCCGGTCAGCCAGCCTGAGCAGAAAAAATTATCCATACAAGCGAAGCTTGCCAAATGGGATGCGCCGGTAACCGCGCTGGGATATGAAGTATGGGATGAAAATGGGAAGGCCGTCGAGGGCGCCAATGAGTTAGAGTTTTTTCATCATGGAAAAGATTTAGAGCGTTTGCGCAAGAAGGAGTATGCAGTCGAGTTATGGACCAAGATCGAATCAACTTTGGAAAGCGAAGTTCCGGTGGCTTATGTTTTAACGCCAGAACAGTCCTGGGTTGTCGATCGCTTGATGCGACATGGGGTCCAGGTCTGGCGGCTGGAGCAAGAAGCGAAAGTTTCGGTTGCCAATTATACGCTCAAGAAAGTCACAGAGGATATGAATTTTCAAGAGCATCGTTTGTTGAAAATCGAAACCGAAGCGTTGCCGCAGGTAGACATCGTTTTGCCCCCAGGTTGCTATGTCATTCCAACGGCTCAGCGGTTAGGGCGATTGGTTACCTACACATTAGAGCCGCACTCGGATGATAGTTTGGCGAAATGGAATTTTTTTGATCCAGCGATGCAAACAGGATCGACCTACCCCGTGCAGCGAGTTATGGCGTTCCAGGGTAGTCCAGCACTCTCTATGCAACCTATCGAAAAGGTTCCAGGTGGAGAGTTGCTGACGTTAGACAAAATATTTGGACCGGAGCAACGCGTTACCTGGGCGGCTGCGAACGCGGCCGCACCGCGCTGGTTACCCCAGAGCTCCGATGGAAAAACAGTGGAATACGTGATGCGACGTGGTAATAGCTTAATCGCCTATGATGCGGCGACCGGCTCTTCGCGCCGCTTGGATCTAATCGATAAGGCGACGGCCGCTTTGCAAAAAATCGAAGGTGTCAATTTGCGTGGTGGGCGGACTGAGGTCAGTCTCGACAGCTTTGAAACCGGATTGCGTTGGGCCGTATTGAACATCGATCGCGATCTTTATTTCTATGATGCGGATAAGGATATTGCTCGACGACTTACCAATACTCCCGATAAAGTGGAGCAGCTCGCTGAGCTCAGTCCCGATGGCAAACGAGTGGCGTTTGTACAAGATGATAATTTGATGATCGTAAGTACTGAGACAGCCGAGCTTCGACCTGTGACCATGGACAAGCAAGAGGACTTGCTCAATGGAATCCTCGACTGGGTTTATCAAGAGGAAATATATGGAAGAGGTAATTTCAAAGCGTTCTGGTGGAGTCCTAATGGGGAAAAGATTGCTTTTTTGCAGTTGAATGAGAAGCCTGTGGATCGTTACCCGATCGACGATTCACTGACCTATCGATCGACCGTTGAAGTAACGCGTTATCCGAAAGCGGGGGATGCGCTACCCGATGTGAAGCTGTTCATTGTTCAACTGGAAGATATGGAATTGATTGAGACGGATTTGGGTATGTATCCCGCCGCGGATCGATTGATCGTCCGAGTTGGATGGCGTCCAGATAATTCGGGATTAATCTTTCAAGTGCAAAATCGGATTCAGACTTGGCTTGATATTTGCGAAGCCAATCCGACAACCGGACAAGTCAAAAAGTTGATGCGTGAAGAGAGTCCGGCTTGGGTCGATGTGATTATCGAGCCCAAGTGGTTGAAGAATGGCGATTTCCTATGGATGAGCGATAAGGCGGATGGAAGACGTCATGTTTATCGCATCTCCGCTGATGCTGCGAATTCAGAGCCGCTTACAGCAGGAGATTGGGATGTCGCCGACATTCTTGGGTATGACCCAGCGGGTGAATGGCTGATTGTTCAAGCCAATTTTGGCAATCCGATTGAATCTCACGCGTTTCATGTCGATGTCAAAACGAAGATGCTTACACGTCTGACCACAGAGGTGGGAACGCATCGCTGCGATGTTGATCCTACCGGCCAGTTTTTCCTGGATCGACACAGCAGCATTCAATCGCCATCTCGTCTAGATTTGAAATCTTCAAAGGGGGAATTGATTCGAACGCTTTCGGCGACCACGATCGATCGATATAAGTTTTTGGCCGCCCAGCCACCCATTGTTGGGACCATTCAAGCTCGAGATGGTATGACTTTACAGACAATGATTATTGCTCCTCCGGGAGTCGATATTCGAAATCCAGATAAGAAGTATCCTGTATTGTTTCATGTTTACGGTGGGCCGCAGAATTCGACTATTGTCCATCGATTCCAGGAGGGTAATTACTGGTGGCATCAATATTTGGCCCAGCTCGGCTACGTGGTCATGCTGTGCGATAACCGCGCTTCGCGTGGGCCGGGAGGTCGAGATACTTGGCCCATTCACCGCAAACTCGGCGAAGTCGAATTGCGGGATTTGGAAGACGCAGCCAAGTGGGTCGCTGAGCAGCCGTGGGGTGATGCCAATCGAATTGGAGTTTGGGGCTGGAGTTACGGTGGTTACTTTACCGGCTATGCATTGACCCACAGCAAGTTATTCAAAGCGGGAATTTCAGGGGCTCCAGTGACGGATTGGCGGAATTATGATGCTGTGTATACCGAACGCTATATGGATACTCCCCAAAACAATCCAGAAGGCTATAAGAAAAGTTCCGTGGTAGAGGCAGCCAAGGACTTGCATGGTCGATTGCTGATTGTCCATGGCGAGATTGATGATAACGTGCACATGTCGAATAGCTTACAACTTGCATATGCGTTACAAAAAGGGGGTAAGGCATTCGAGCTGATGATTTATCCGCGCAATCGGCATGGAATCGTCGATCCCCAACAACGGCGACATATGTACCAAATGATGACCGATTTTCTGGAGCGAAATCTAAAGCAGTAGAACGGCATAGGTTTGAGAAACTTCGAGCGATGGATTTGAAGCAATCCATCGCTTTTGTTGGTCTGAGGTTTAGTGCACAGTGAGCGATCCACGTCCGTTGCCTGAAAGACTCCGCTTTATTGAATTTTTCGCGGGCATTGGAGGTTTTGCTGCGTGCTGTGAAGGGCATGAGATTGTGGCAGCGATCGATATCGATCAAGCGGCCAAAAGAGTCTACCAGTTAAATTTTTCGCATGCCTACTACAATAAGTCTCTGGAGAGTGTGAGCCAAGACTGGCTTGAGACATTGGAAGCAAACGCCTGGTGGCTTTCTCCTCCATGTCAACCCTATTCGCAGCGCGGGCGTCGCCGCGATCGCCAGGATCCTCGAAGTCGAGGACTTGAGAACGTGATGCAGCTGATTCCTCATTTGCGACCGAGCTGGATATTGTTAGAGAACGTAGTCGGTTTTGCCAAAAGTGAGATGTTCGACCGATTGCGGATGATTTTGCAGCAGTCTGCATACGAGTGGCAAACGCTCGAAATTTGTCCTAGTCGTTGGGGCTGGCCGAATCGCAGGCCGCGATTTTACCTGATCGCAACCACCCAGCAATTACCGACCTGGAGAATCCCGCCCATCTATCAAATGAAGTGGCGGGAGCTAATCACACAGGAATTCTCGGCGGAGCTCAGAGTGCCTGAATCGTTTGTGGAACGCTTTGGTAAAAGTTTGGATCGATTAACGTCGGCGCGAGATGAGGAACCGACAGCCTGCTTCGGGTCCAGTTACGGCGTTGTATCTTCTGGCTCAGGCTCGTACGTCGAATTAGAGCCCGGCAGATATCGTCGCTTCTCTCCAGAAGAGATGCTGCGGTTGCTTGGATTTCCGTCAGGTTTCAAATTGGATGGATCAAGTTCTTTGAAAAAACAGTGGAGCCTAGCAGGTAATACTTTATCACTCCCCGTTGTTCGTTATCTGATGCAGCATGTGCCTCAAGCGGCCGGTTGAAGTTGATAGAGAATCGCATTGCCATTTTTGCCGACAACTTTTGTCAATTCAGTTTGCCGCAAACAATACGCGATTTTTTGAGCCAACCAGCGTGGGCAGGCAAGAGATTTTGCTAGGTCCTGAGTATGAAAAACTTCGGGCAGGGATTCGATGGGCAGCAGTGTTAAAAGGTCGGTCGCAGTCTGAAGTCGAATCGTTTGATGGACGTCTAACAAATATTGATCCTGAACACGAAACTGTTTACCCCAGCGACGTGTTACCGGATAACGCCACTCTTCGGTATCGATCAGTGGAATCTCAAGGGTTAATCGAGGATGGGGGAATACGGGAACAAAATGCGTCAGTTCCACGAAAATATCGATGAGCCTTCCTTTTTTCGGACTGAGCCGTTTGCGGAGGATAGGACCTGATTTATTTTTCAGGCCCACGATCCATTTACGCTGGATGAGAGGCTTAACAACTCGAAGCGGATGCAATTCCAATAGGTCTTCACACTTGCGACGGATTGAGCCGAGAGGAGCGTGTTGGACTTCGATCAATTCACCTATGTGAGAGATCGCATCGATTATATAACCTTCGAAGCGAACTTCGATCTGGCTGGCAGTTGCGGCATAGAGTTCTTTCAATTGCCGATGCAGCTTCGTTTCCATGCTAGGCGTTGATTCCGAAATCTCGGACGGTGAATAAAGTATGTAGCTTGAGACCACGGCTTTCAATGGTTTCGCGACCACCTTCCAGGCGATCAACGACAGCCAAAATGGTATCGATTTTTAATCCGAATGCGGCTGCCGCATCAACGGCTTGCAGAGCGCTACCGCCGCTGGTCACGACATCTTCCACGATCACCGCTCGCATACCGGATTGCACTGGGCCTTCCACTTGGCGGCCCATACCATGGCCCTTAGCTTCTTTTCGAACAATAAAACCATGAATGGGAATGTTTTTTTGTCCAGCCAGGGTAATTACGGCTCCAGTGATCGGATCAGCTCCAATCGCCATGCCACCAACAGCATCGGGGAGTTGACCCGACATCAATTCCAGAAAGCCCGCTCCGATAAGATTGGCGCCTTGTGGGTGCAAGGTGATTTGTCGACAGTCGAGATAGTAAGAACCGATCTTCCCACTGGCTAATTGAAACTGTCCAAATTTTAAAGCAAACTTTTCGATGAGAGATTTGAGTTCAGCGGCGTTGTACATACTTTATTCTGGTCTATTTTGTGATTGTGACTTTCGAACCCACCGTCAGAATATTGTACACATCTTCCGCGTCCCGTGGGCTGAGGCTGATGCAACCCGCATTGCTCAATGGGCTATTTTCGGCTGCAGGCGAACCGTGGATGCATAAATCCTGACCTAGATCGATCCAATATTTGCCGTAAGGATTATTGGGATCTGCATGGCTGACTGTGCCACCATTGGCTGCATAATAATTTCGATTGGTCTGCTTGCTCATGACATTAAAGCCCCCATCAGCTTCTTTCATGTCCGATCCCAGTGACAGGGGAAATTGTCCAGCATACATGTTATCCAGATAAAGTGTCAGCTCTTTGGTGGTCAGATTGACCTCCGCTCGAAATGGACCTCGCAAGACTTTCAATTCTGTATTCGGAAGCAAAACGTACGGCGGTGGTACCTGATTGATGTTTGCCAAAAGCTCGGTGCTGATGCCATGAAGTTTGGCGATATCCTCAAGCGATTCGCGCGGTCCCACTTTGTACGAGGTTTCTAGGAAGTGTCGGCGGGAATAAATAACTTCCGCAGCAAGCGCATTGAGTAAATTGGTAAGGTCAGCTTTTTCGTCGTAGGTGAGTTCCGCACGACCAAACCACGCACTCATTTGAATCAATGCTTCTTTCAGTTTCCCTTCGCGAGCTTTTTCCAGAGCCTTCGCCTTGGCTTCAGCATAACTGGTTTCGGCCAAAGTAACTTCTGCTGGCTTTGCGCTGGAGTCGGGGTTGGGAGTGGAGGTGGGGAGACCACCGGGGACCGATGTGCGGTTGTCGGTTAGTGCGCTCAGAGGTGTGGCACTACCGGATTCAAGGCTGGGCAAGCTTGGGTTAGAACCGGCGGGATCCAGTTGGGGTGGAGCAGGAATAAGACTGCCGCCGGACGGTGCGGTCGTACCAATCGCTGGGCCTTGAGTCGCAGAAACAGCAGAGCTACTGTTGCCAACTTCGCTTACCGGTGCATCGGTTCGATTCGTATTGGGAACAGGTGTCGAAACGGGCAAAAAAGATCTTGGATTCTCTTGACGCACCAATTCATCTTCGGGTTGTGAAGTCGTGCGAACATTTTCTGGCTCCGTCGCCGCAGTAGCCCGAGGAAGACTATCGCCTTTCGGGATATCAACTAAGTTGACGCTGTCCGGTTTCTCCGTGGTATTTGGCTCTCGCACACCGAGGTTCTCGAGCATTTCGGGCCCTCCATTTTGCGGAATGGCCAATTCGTCTGTCCCAAGTTCCTTGCTGCCACCAGAAGCAGGCGATGCTAATGGAACTGCTGGAATCAGGTTGTCGCCATCGACAGGCTCACCCAATTCAATATCCATACTAGGTTCGTTCAACGCGAAATCCGCTAAGCCAGGGGGCAAAGCAGGTTCGTTGCTACTGAGGGCAATAAAGATGCCGTAAAGTACGGTCATCATCAATACAACTACGGCGGCGGTTTTGATCGTTTGCACGATATTCCTCCATGAACCACGAGACTTACGCCGCGATCGTAGAAAATCTCTCCCTTACCGACTAGATCAATTTTTTTACTTTATCGCAAGGCAATTGGGGAGCTGAAAATTTTGCCTGCCAGGCGCTGCTCGGCAGGGCGTGCCGACGTGGCAATCTTGTGGCCGATCCTTGCAGCATTTTCGCAGTTTTTCTACGGGGATTTGCTAGCATGTCAACGCGCAGCCAGCGCGAGGTGACTACGGTTGGTGGCATGGGTGAACCGAGGCTAGCAAAGGTTTGCTTTAGGGCTGGCTTTTGAGGAAATTCAGCAGATTCAAAATCGCGCTGTCATCCAGGACTTCGTGGAAATTGCCGGGCATCACGGATTGCGAGTTTTGCTTGCGTTCGGTGATATCGGCGATGGGGATGGTTTGTTCTTTGCCTTCGCCATCGATCAGGCTGAGAGCCTCGTCGGTTTCATTGCGTACCAAGCCAACCAATATGCTGCCATCATCGAGCAATAACGTCGATGTCCTGAAGGCATGGTCGACATTGCGATTAGGTAGCAGGATATCTTCTAGTAATCTTTCCTGGGTTCGCTTGCCGACGCCATCTAATTGTGGGCCAACCAATTTTCCTTGCCCACCGATTTGATGGCACTGGGAGCATTTTTCGACGAAGATCGATTTGCCTTTCGAGTTATCTCTGTTCTCGGGAGGTGTTGCCGATACAAGTTGGTTCCAGCGCTTTAAGGTCGCTTCGTCTTCACTGGGCAGGGAGTCATTGATCTTGGCCCAACGATTTGCATTCTTGGTATTTCGGAATAAACCTTTCAGAAGTTCACGCAATGTTTGGTCTCGCAGCACCGCGTTGCTGAGAAGGCCTGCTTCAAACGAGTCGGCAATCCAATCGGCATTGGGTGAGCGTGCAGCGAGCGTTTTGACCAGGCTTGTTTGTTGTCGAGAGGTTAACGGCTTAATGAGCAGGGGAAGTTCTGTCTTGAGCCATTGCTGGTGCGCTTCGCTATCGAGGCTGATGCTTTTCCGCAGCGATTGGTTCCAAGTTTTTGCGAGGTTTAAATCTTGTGCCGCGAATTCTGCGAAGCTTTGCAGCAAGGGGAGGCGGTCGATTTGCGCCAATACGGCAAGTGCGTCCAATTGGCTCTTCTCGTCGAGTTTAGGGGAGGAGGCAATTTTCTGAATTTCGGGTTTTAATTCCTCTAGGGAATAGCGCGAGATGATTCGCAAGGCATCGCGAACATCATGGATCGCTCCATCCGGATTGAGTGATGAAAGAGAAAATCGGCCGACAGCGATCCAGGCATAAGCTGTGGCATTGTCGCCATCGATACAGCGAACGAAAACGGGGCGTCCGTTCCAAGATGATAAATCCCAAGAGATCTGTCGACCGATATCGCTGCGGGGAGGAAATTCCGTTTTCAATACTTCGCCGCTGTCGGCGGCGACTAATTCACAGCGATTGGTTTTTTTATCGGTTTGATCTGGAAATCCATTATGGCCTACAAGCCAGAAGGAAAGTTTTTCGGGTGCAGTAAAAACCGATGTTCTTAAAGTTCCCACATAGGCTTCCCCGCGGGTCAAACTGCTGCGGAAATCGGTGTAATCGACCCCATCATCGCAGTGTCTGTTTTCATTGTTCCACACTTCACCCGTATCGACACCCCAGCTGATCGCTGGAGTGGAGGATGATAGATCATTCAGCCAGGGATTGAGCAAGCCGACCGCCAAGTTTTTACTCCACTGTCGAACGGCGGCGGGGCGATCGAGACCGCGAGCGGATAAGCCACTTTCAATGTTCTGTAGCATTTGAAGTTGCCGTTGTGGCGTCTCAGCATATGTTTTCGCGATCCAGTCAATCAGGCTGGCGAGGTTCTCCGGGGGGCTCCATTTCGCAATATGCTGCAATGTTTCCAATTCGCCCGACTTGGTGGATAAGCCATAGACGAGACCTTTTTGAAGTAATAAGGCGGAGTCTGGGTGAGCCACTCCATGAAGGATAGAAAAAATGAGAGGTGAGAATCTCTCTGAAAGTTTGAGCGATTGAAATTCTGCTGGCAGTTCGGCATCATTGTTCCATGCCTGGATAAGTAATTGGCGAGTTTCATCGTTCAGAAAAAGATTTCGCAGGGCAATGCGGAGTGTTTGAATCAGTACGGTATCTTTGGTCTCATCTGAAGCCTGTTGATTGGCCTGGTGAAGTTTCTGCAGCAGTGGAATGCAGGCCGCAGACGAATTTCCCTTGCCCAAACTTTCCGCCGCTGTGCGCACCACATCAGCATCGGGGTCATTCAAAAAGCTTAAGAGAAAGTCGGTTGATTTATTGGGCATATTGCCCAGTGGCAAAGTACCTGATGGCAAAGTACCTGATGGCAAAGTACCTGATGGCAAAGTGCCTAGAGACATTGTGTTTAGAGACATGGTGTTTAGAGACATTGTGCCTATCACTTTGGCGACATGCAATCGTACCAAGGGAGAGGCGTCTTGAGCCAGTTTTGAAATCGATTGGTCCGTTAGAGCGTCCATGCGAGCTAGGCCCCACATGGCGAGATATCGGGCATGCACCGACTCGCTGTTCACGGAAGCGAGCAAGTCGTTCGAAGCAGCTTGGCCGCAGCGATCGGTGAGCTGATCCAAAGCTAATCGGCGGAGTGTCGCATTTTCGGAACTCAAATGGGCGACTAGCTCTTTCGGATTTTGTGTATTTAAAGTTAAGGCTACCGGCGATGGGGTTTCGCCGTTGGGAGCGTATCGAATACGCCAAATGCGACCTCGGAAACGGTCTCGGCCCGGATGAGGAAGTGGAACTTCATAATGTCCAATAATTTTGTTGTAAAAGTCGGCGACATACAGGGCACCATCGGGACCCAAGCGAATATCGACAGGTCTAAACCAGGTATCGTCGCTGGTCATGAAGTCACCCTGCTCTAGCGCATACTCCGTGGTGCCAACGCGTCTGCGCGTGTTGCGATTGAGACGACTGGTCATCACGTTGCCACTGATAAAAGAGTCTTGGAAAATTTCTGGGAGCTGTTTCCCCTGATAAAAGACCAAGCCGCATATGGCCGTGCTGCCGTGGAGATGATCCATCATACTGTGCGCGAAGCCCAGGCCATCATGTGGCCGGCCGAAGCTGGGATAGCAAGCTCCCGGTATCACTTGAGTAATGGGTTTGCTGTGGCAATCCGCCGTGTAGTATTGGCCTCTTTCATCACTGTCCATGCCGTAAGGATTGACTTGGCCGAGCGAAACGATTTCGACGCGACTCCCATCTGGGCGAAAGCGAAAGGTGTTGCCGGAAACTAAAGTAATCTTATGGCCATCTTTACCAGCCACCGTGGATTGGTTGTTGAATCCATGGCACGCATAGATCCAACCATCGTCGCCACGACGAAGCGCATTGACCATGCCGTGAGTGTCTCGGCTGGTATCGAATGGGCCAATCAGTTTTTCCCGTACATCGCATTTTCCGTCTCCATCGGTATCGCGCAGATACCAAATGTTGGGAATACTGAAACAGATAGCCCCATCGCCATAGGGAAGAATGCCGATGGGAATATTGAGATTATCAGCAAAAGTCGTCGAACGATCGAATTGACCATCTCCATCGGAGTCCTCAAGAATTCGCAGCGTATCGCGGGCAGGTTGACCTGGTGCAACTTGATAGGGATATTCGAGAGTATCGGTGACCCACAATCTTCCCCGCGCATCAAATGCCATGTTAAGTGGCTTGGAAATCTGTGGTTCTGCAGCCACCAATTCGATGACAAAGCCCGCAGGTAAATGAAAACCCTGGCGTTCCTGTTCCGGAGTGCGAGCCTCAGTAGGGCGAACTCCTTCTCCATACCAAGCAGCGGGTGAACTCGGTTCGCTGGCTCGATCCGCGGCCAAAGTCTGAGAACGCGGCGGTTCCTCGCCAAAAACGGGATCGCACCAAAGCGTCAGGAGGCCGAGGGAGATAATCGGACGAAACATCCAAGAAATTGGAGTGAATCGAATCGGCATGCTGGGGGACTCCAAATCGGCAAGAGCAGCAGTTTAGGCGGGTCGATTTCTCTATTGAACACTAAAAGATGCCCGTTGTCACCCTAGAAAAATAACGATTGCTAGCAAGCGGTTTCCCAAAAAGTACGGTTTTTACCAGCCGGAAGCGGGAGGGGGACGTGGCGTGGTGTTGCCACAACCGATCCCAGACGATAATTTGGAGCACTGGTTTAAAATTGCCGAGAATCGAACGAAAAAGGAGTCGGCTCAGTGTTCGTTTCCGCGTCTACGGATTGTTTCCCGGATGTACCTATTCCGGATGTAATTTCATTGCTTCAGGATCTCGAGTTTTCCACAGTCGAGATTGCGCTGCACGATGATCAGATACAAATGCCACCCAAGCGACTCGAAGAGCAATTCGATCGAGCGGTGGAATTGTGTCGCGATACCCATCGATTGGACATCTGCAGCTACAGTGTCCGAATCGACGCCACGGGAGAGGAGTACTATTCCCGATTCAAAACGGTTTGTCGATTTGCCAAGGCTACTAAAGTAGTCATTTTGACTGTACCATCCTCCGAATTGGGAACTCCATTCAACGAAGAGATCGAGCGACTGCAGAAGTTGGTCACGATAGCCGAGGGAGAGGGCGCGCGAGTCGCACTGAAGACCGAGGTTGGATGTCTGAGCGAGGATCCAGATACGGTCAAGAATCTCTGCGACAACGTCACCGGTTTAGGTCTGACGCTGGACCCAAGTCATTTTTGGGTGGGACCGCATCGCCATAAAAATTATGACAAACTGATGAAGTACGTCTTGCACGTTCACTTGCGCGATTCCAAGAAAGATCAATTGCAAGTTCGAGTGGGCCAGGGAGAAATGGAATATGCTCGACTGATTACTCTATTACAGCGAGTTCACTACGAGCGTGCTCTTGGCATTCAGATGACTCCGATGGAAGGTATGGACATACGGCAAGAACTTCGCAAGCTCAGACTGTTGCTGGAAAGTTCGCTGTAACTCGATCGAAGCAGCAATGGATCGGAGTCGGCTCTCCAGAAAACCAACGCGCTCGCTTGAGCGAATATCAAGCGAGCGCTGAATGGGCGAGCGACAACACGAGGTCAAACTTTTCCACTGAAGCTGACGTAGTGATTCCAGTTTCCGGGATGCCACGAAGTGGTTGTCTCACTCTCGTTTGAATCTTGGAAGCGTGGGCTAGATTAGTTCATCGAGCTGGGTAATCAGGTGCTGATAGTGTTTCAGGGCAATATCGACTGGTTCTGGCGTGGTCATATCGACTCCAGCATCTTTCAGGAGATCCAAAGGATCTTTGGAGGAGCCGCTTTGCAGGAATCTCAAATAGTCCTTCAATTCGCGAGTGCCACCTTCCAGAACACGTCGAGATAATGCGATCGCAGCGGCTAAGCCTGTCGCATACTTATAGACGTAAAACGCTCGATAAAAGTGGGGAATACGAAGGCATTCTAGGGAGAGTTGGGCATCGATTTGGAAATTCGGTCCAAAGTAACCCTCCAGTAGCTTGCGATATTCGCTCTTGAGGGAGTTGGTTGTTAGCGGTTCACCTGTTTCAGCCATTTCGTGAGTTCGTTTCTCGAATTCAGCGAACATCGTTTGGCGTACCATAGTTGCGCGAATACTATCGACTTCATGATTGATCAAATAGGCTTTCTCTTCTTTGGATTGAGCGTTTTGGATCATGTAGTGGCTCAGCAGTTGCTCGTTAAAGGTGCTAGCGACCTCGGCGACAAAGATGGTGTAGTTGTAGTACTGATAGGGTTGAGATTTAGCGGAGTAGTAAGAATGCATGGAGTGGCCCGCTTCGTGAGCGAGCGTAAAAACATCATTCAAGACTTTGGGTTTATAGTTCATGAGTATGTACGGATCGCCATCAAAGCTTCCACAGCTGAATGCGCCGCTTTGTTTGCCTTGGTTTGGATAACGGTCGCACCAGCGGCCCTTAAGTCCCTTCTCTAAGACACGGCCATAGTCGCTCCCGAGAGGTTGTAAGGCTTTGAGAATGAGATGTACGCTTTCCTGCCAAGATCGCTCAGATTCTTGCGCGGTGAGGATGGGGACATAGGTATCGTAATGATGGATATCTTTCAGTCCCATTTTGCGGCGACGAATTTCGAAATATCGATAGGTTGTAGGCAAGTGTTGTCGGGTGGTGGCGATGAGATTGTTGTATACCGATAGAGGCACATTATCGGGAAACAGGGCCGCTTCTAGACAAGACGAATATTTTCTCGCGCGGGCGTAGAAGACATCGTTGTGAATACTGCCGATCAAGCAGGCCGCGTAGGTATTTTCGAATGACTCGAAGCCAGCGTAATATTTTTCAAAAGCCGCTTTTCGAATGGCCCTTTTCGGGCTAATCATGAATTGGGAATAAGTCGCATGGGACAGTTCTACCTGTTCGCCTGATTCATTTTTCACGATACCAAATTTCATATCGGCATCATTTAATTGGCGAAAGACCTGATTGGCCGTGGAGGCCATTTCGCCTTGCAACGAGAGGAGTTCCTCCTCCTTTTGAGACAGGGTATGTTTTTTGAAACGAATGATTCGTTCCAGCAATAACCGGTAAGGTTTTAAGGCATCTGCCTGCAGGTATTCTTTCAGTGTCTGAGCAGGGAGCGATAGGATTTCGGGCCGGAAGAAGGATGAGGCTTGAGCCAGTTTCATGACGGTGGTTTGATAGCGAGCGAATAAAGCTTTCGCTTCATCATTGGCTTGATCTTCTGTCGTACGCAGTTGTGCGTATGTGCCGACACGTTCTGCAATACGATCTACATGCAAATCGAATTTCAAGAATTCGGCCACTCTCTCGGCCGATTGCTTCATTGTTCCGCGAAAGGGCTCGTACTGTTTTTGGAATTGTTCGAGTTTTTTGAGGTCCTTTTCCCAGCTATGAATATCTTTGTAAAGACTGGAAAGATCCCAGGTATCCTCGACTGCAATCTCATTTCGAACCGGTACGCGGACAGTATTGCTCATCGTATCCATCCATTTCTAAAAAGCGATCAACGTCCAATCGAACTGCATCAACTCGCTGTATCAACTCGCCATTCGGATCCGCAAATGGTCTAAGTCGTTTTTCAGCAAAACACCATTGCCCGGAGTCTGGCTCAAATAGATCGAACCTTTTTCAACTCGAACACCGTCGGCTAAATCCTCTTTCAGCAAGACGGCTCCATCCAAATCGGCGAAGTCGAGAAGCGGTTTTAGTTGAGCTGCTGCTGAGATACCAATGCTGGACTCGGTCATACATCCCACCATGATCAAAAGTCCAAGTTCGCGGGCTTTTTGAATCATTCGACGGGCCGGGGTAATCCCACCGCATTTGACTAATTTAATATTGATCGCGTGAAAACCTTCGGCACACCGCGCGACCGATTCGAGCACTGGGCAGCTTTCATCTGCCATCAAAGGTAAGGGGCTCAATGCTTTAATCTTTGCCATTTCACTCCACTGTTCAACCGGGAGTGGTTGCTCGATGAATTCAACACCCAACTGTTTCAGCTGCGTTGCCATATCAACGACTTGTTCGGGCTTCCAGCCGCAGTTGGCGTCGACGCGAAAGATAGCCGAAGAGTGTTCACGCAAGAATCGAATCGTTTCCAGATCGTGAGGCGTGCCACATTTGATTTTGTAGATAGGCCAGCCCGGCATGGTTTGCATTTTTTTGAGCATGACATCTTTGGTGTCGATGCCGAGTGTGTAGCAACTTTGCGGACCCGCGTTAGGGTCCAGACCAAGGAGTTGCCATACCGGTTTGCCCAGCTTCTTGCCCCATAAATCATAGGTTGCCATATCGAGAGCGGCTTGAGCGAAACGATTGTGGCCCAAAATCGGATCGAGTAAATCCCACAATATTTCGGGTGTATCCCACTTTAACGTCGGCAATACTTGCTGCACCTGACGCAAATCTTGAAGCATTGTCGGAATCGAAGCAGCATAGAAATCGTTGGAAGTTGCTTCGCCATAGCCCCTCAGATCCCCATCAGCAAGTTCCACTACCAGCGTGGGTTGAGAGGTCGCGGTTCCACGTGCAATGGTGAATGGATCGCGTAAGGGCAAATCGAATAAATGAGTTGTAATCTTCAAAGGTTCACCTCAATCCTGTGCCTGTCAACGCTATCCGAGTTTACATTCCGAAATGACGCCAACGACCAGCATGATAAAACTGTTCGGCCACATCAATCAGCCGTTCAGCGCCGTCGCGGATCACATCCACAACAGGAAGATTCATATCCTCTTCGATTCGCTGCGCGATCTCTTTCGCAATCTGCGGACTCACTTTGCGACCATTCATGCCGATACCGATGATTTCGCATGGTTGATGAATCGTCGCCATCGCCATAAAGAGTTCGGCAATTTTACGCAATTCGGGAATCGGGACGTGATCGATTCCACCGACCGTGGCGCGACCTGCTTCGAAACAGAGGATCAATGCATGCGGCAGGCAGCCATGCAGTAGGCTCAGCGTTACTCCTGAGTACGATGGGTGGACAATGCTACCCTGCCCTTCGACCACGACTACGGAGTGGTGTTGATTCTCAAGCACCAATTGCTCCGCTGCACCAGCAACAAAATCCGCTACAATACAGTCCAAAGGCAAGCCGGATCCAGCGATCATGATGCCCGTTTGACCTGTCGCGATAAAATGCGAATCGATACCCCGTTTTTCAAGACCGCGAGAAACCTCAAGGCTGACAACCATTTTGCCAATGCTGCAATCATGGCCTACCGTGTGAATTCGCAAGCAGTTATTGCTCAAACCACGTCGGCGCGAAATCTCTTTAAAGTGATTGCGACGCACATCGATCAGATGCACACCACGTTTCTCAGCCGCTTCTCGGAATTCATGGTCGTCATTGAGAAAGTCGTGCAAGCCACTTAGTACGTTGAGACCCTTATGAATCGCACCCAGGATGATGGGACGCCAAGCGGCTGGAATTTTGCCACCGGGTGGGGCAATACCGATAACGAGCGTATTGGCATCCGGTACTTCTGACAATGAAGACACAAACTTGAAGCCATCGCCGGATCCTAAAAAGGGTGCTACATCTTTTCCTTGCTGATGACTATCTATCACCCCAACGCATTCATCGGGACAATATCTCAAGAGCCCCGCGGCCGTTTTAGCAGTATGCGGATTCGAGTGACCCTCGGTCAACAGAACCATTCGGCGTTTCATGCAAGCAATCTCCACCACTACAGGCTAAGCAAATAATCTCCTCGTGTGCATTGTCGCAAAAAAAAAGGGCCTTGTGTAAGGCCCTATGCTTGAAATCTTTTGATCAACCCGACAGTGTTCCATTACTTAGGCTTGATCGAATCCAGTTCGATCAGTTCTTTGTAGCCGTGGGCATCCATCAAAGTGAAACCCAAAAATAAGGCCACGAAGATCAAAGTCCCGAGGAACATGATGATATTGAATGGCTTGTCATGAATCATATGCATGAAGAACAGAATCACTAAAGCAGCTTTGATCGTAGCAATTGTCAACGATGCCCAAATTTCCAAATCGCCCAAGTCGAGCGTTGACTGATACACGGTGGCCACGGTTAAAGCCAGCAGTGCGAAAAACACTGCCAACAATTGCCAGATAGGCGATGGGTGCGCAAATCCATGGTGACCATGACCGTGATGACCATGGGCTGCATGTGCCTTATCTGATGGCTTTTGCGGGTCATCGTGATGGGCAGCGTGTGAATGAGCCATAATTCAACCTAAACCGTATGAATTTGAATCTGTTAGTCGGAAGGAACGGAAAACCTGCTACACCCGTGCGTCATGTGATCAAATACAATAACGGGAATAGGTAAATCCAAATGAAGTCAACTAAGTGCCAGTACAAACCCACATAGTCAACTGGACCAAAGTATTCTGAGTGAAACTGCCCTTGAGCTGCTTTTACCAGAATCCAAGCCAATACACCGATACCTGCAATGATGTGAATCGCGTGGATACCCGTCATGCAGTAATAAATACTGAAAAAGAGACCTGCAGCGCTCGCCTTATTCACATCGGGTGAAATAATGTCCGACGAACCTGCCGTCGCGCCGGTTGCAGCCGGACTGGTCGCAGCAACTGCAGACGAACTGGCTGCATCCGCATGACCATCTTTGCTCTCACCACCTTTGCTGTGGTCTGAAGCATGCTGGTCTCCTGAACTATGGGCAGCGTCGCCGTGTGCCTCACCACCATGACCATCGCTATGAGCGACTGCGTGTCCGGAATTTCCGTGCTCGGCAGCTTCCCCCGACTCGAGGTAAAGTCCGAGACCGACACCCAAAAAGAAGCACAACGCGCTGACAGCTAGCGGACCAGCGATTTGCTTTTGAACCCGATTGGCCGTCGCGACTGCTTGACCATACCAAGCCGTCAGACCGATGAGCAGAATACCCGGCACGACCATGAAGTAAATCAGCCATTTGGAAAGGCCTTCATGGTGTTCAGGGTGCGCAACTTGAGGAACATACAAACCGCCGGGAAGCAAACCGAGATCGAACTTGTGACTGTATTCGACCGCTTTAACGCCCAAAAAGATAGCCGCACATGCGATGGTCATACCCGTGCAAGCAACAACACCACGATTTTGACCGAGCATCGCACAGCGAACACCCCACGCCATGGTCAAGCTACTGAAAAGTAGAACACCGGTGTTGATCGCACCTAGCGTTTCGTTAAGAAATTGACTTGCAAAGACCCAGATCTCCGGATGTAAGCTGCGATATAGCGAATACGCGCAAAACATACCGCTGAAGAACAGCACTTCCGTGATCAAAAACAGCCAAATTCCGAGTTTGCCAGAATCAAACTGTTGTTCTGCATCATCGAAATGATGCGCCAGCCATGCAGGATGGTCGTGATCGTGACCGTGGTCATCGTGTGCGTGACCATCCTGGGCATGGGAATGATTGTGGTTTGCGTCTAATTCAGTAGCTGACATCAACTAGCCCTTCGCGAGCATTAGGTTATTTATGAGAGCCGCTCGCGCGGTCTTCCGGACGTTCAACATAACCGCCAATACGATTGTCATAGACTAAACGGCTGTAATCGTATGGGTCCTTTACTGCGGGTGGACGGAGGAAGTTATAGAATGGTGGTGGAGATTCGCAATGCCACTCCAGAGTGTCACCGCCCCATGGGTTCGCTGGAGCTTTTCGGCCACGGAAAAGCGAATGCAACAAAACTCCGGCTGCCACGAACAATCCCAATCCGAGTACAAACGCGCCGATAGTAGAAACTTGGTGCAGGAATTGAAATTCCGCATCGTACTGCGCGTAACGTCGAGGCATACCACGGCTTCCCATCACGAACTGCGGTAGGAAGGTAAGGTTGAATCCAATGAAAACGATGATCGCAGAAATCTGACCACCGAGTTCGTTATACATTTTCCCGATCATCTTCGGCCACCAGTGGAACAAGCCTCCCAGGAACGCAATGAGGGTACCACCCATCATCACATAATGGAAGTGAGCAACCACGAAGTAGGTGTCATGGAGGTGGCGGTCTGTGGAAAGAGCGCCCAAGAACAGACCGGTCAAGCCACCGATTGTGAAAAGGAAAAGGAAAGCTAGGGCGTACAACATAGGCGTCACCAAAGAGACAGTTCCTTGATACATGGTGAAAAGCCAGTTGAATACTTTGATCGCTGAGGGGATCGAAACGGTAAAAGTCAGAGCACTGAAAATGATCGTTGTTACTTCGGCCATGCCGGAAGTGAACATGTGATGCCCCCAAACCAGGAAGCCGAACAGCGCGATCGCTACGGAACTGTAAGCGATGAGGCGATATCCGAAAATCGCTTTATGGCTGTGTACCGACATCAATTCGCTGATGATACCCATCGCGGGCAAAATCATGATGTAAACCGCTGGATGGGAGTAGAACCAGAAAAAGTGTTGGAATGCAACTGGATCGCCGTTGTAGGCTGGATCGAAAATTCCGATGTGCAAAATTCTTTCGGCGGCCAGAAGCAACACGGTGATTCCCAAAACGGGCGTTGCCAGAACCTGAATAATGGAGGTTGCGTAGGTGGCCCACAGGAACAGGGGCATTCTGAACCAAGTCATTCCGGGTGGACGCATCGTATTGATCGTCACAATAAAATTTAGACCCGTGAAAATCGAACTAAAGCCAAGGATGAAAACACCCATGGTTGCGGCAACCACGGGACCTCGTGTTGTCGTCGAGTAAGGTGTGTAGAATGTCCAACCGGTGTCCAAGCCATTTGAGAACAAAGCGATCAGAAAAAACGCAGCGCCTGTCACCCAAAGGTAAAAACTGCCCAAATTCAATCGCGGAAAGGCAACGTCCTTAGCTCCAAGCATCACCGGAACCAAGAAATTACCAAGGGCCGCAGGGACCGATGGAATGATAAACAAAAACACCATCACGGCGCCATGAAGTGTAAATAACTGGTTGTAACCATCGTTCCTAAACAGATTCTCGCCTTGCCAAAACAGCTCGGTGCGTAGCAGCAAAGCCAGAATACCACCGAGTAAAAAGCTGCTAAGAATACCAACCAGATACATCAAGCCGATGCGTTTATGGTCAAGTGTCAGCGCCCAACTGAGAAAACCTTTGGTATGTGTAAGGTAATTCGGGTCGGGTCTCTGGGACTGCGAATGTTCCGCAGTCTGGACACTTCCGGGGGTGACAACAGCACTCATCTCTACTCTCCGACAAATTTATAATACCAGTCCGCTCACGTTTGGCCGCGATCGCAGACCAAAAAATCAATTGGACTATTTCAAACTTTTAATAAACGCCGTTAACGCCGAAATCTCATCTTCTTTAAGTTTATTCGCATACGAGTTCATTTGGTTAATCTTAGCAACAAAACTGGCTCGAGCTTGACTTTGAGGATTCAAAATGGAATTGCGAATATAGACTTCGTCCATTTGAACCTTGCTTCCATCGCTCATATCCATCGAGGTTCCAAAGCTGCCTTTGAAAGAAGGGCCAACAACAATCGTTCCGTCAACGGAGTGGCAACCTTTGCAACCTTGTCGCTCATAAAGCCACTGACCCCATTCTACTGGATCCTCGGGTGGCTTGGAGGCTTTCGCTAACCAAGCATCGAACTTCTCTCTCGGCTGAACCACAACCAATGCTTGCATTTGACTGTGCTTGGTACCGCAATACTCGGTACAGTACAAATCGAATGAACCTTCTTTAATGGCGCGGAACCACATAATGTTCAGACGGCCAGGCACAATGTCTGTTTTCGCTCGGAAGGCAGGAACGAATAAGCTGTGAATCACATCCTCGGATCGCATGATCAGTTTGACGTTTTCACCAATAGGAACATTGAGGTCGTTGCTGATCGCTCCATTGGGATACTTGAAAACCCAGTTCCACTGATTGGCTGTTACTTGGATATCGTAGGTATCCGTAGGAGGCGACATCATGTCGATGTAGCCGTATACGCCACGCACGAAAATCCAAACAACGATGAGCGTAGGGATGACGGTCCAAGCAATTTCGAGAGCGTTATTGTGCAATGCTTCAGGTGAACCTTTGTAGCCAGGTCGCTCACGGAACTTCCATACGAAGTAAACCATGCCTGCCACGATCGGCACGAAAAAGGCAATGCAAATCCACAGGATGTAATTGTAGAAAACATCAACTTCTTCGGCAAACGTTGAAGCTTGTTCGGGAAACCAAAAGCTGGCTGGTTTATCTGCGATTAACCAAGTCTGCATCATATAACTAACCATCAAAGTTCTGTGCTTGTTTGAGATTCAACAGTAAGTTCGTTGGGACGTCGCTGGGAGAACCAAAACGGTGCAGTAAGCCCCAAGAGCATTAACACAAACGCCGCTGCGCCTAAACTCAACATCTTAAAACCGACTGCCGTATATCGATTGGACTCCGGATCATACGCCATGCACCATAAGGCGAATGCATCCATCGACGATCCTAGTTTACCTTGAGATCCTTCGATGAGAGCCAAATTCATAGTGGCCGGGTCGATCGACGGTGAATAAAGATACCTTGTTACCTTGCCTTGAGGCGACAGCACAATTGTCGCAGCTGAATGATTATAGCGTTTGGACACTGGATCCCAGGTATATCGAAAACCGACTGACTGCGCGATTGCCGTAATGGCTGATTGTTCACCAGTCAAGAATCGCCATCCTTCGAAATTGGGCTTTAGTCCTAAACCACCAACGTACTTTGCCTTGGTGCTTGCTGCCCGGGCCGACGTTTCTTTCGGATCAATGCTTATGGTGATGACCTGGAAGTCTTGACCAAGTTCTAAAGCATCAAATTTCCTCAGCGACTCAGTCAGACCATCCAGCTGGGCAACACAAAGTCCGGGGCAATCGCTGTAATTCAGTGTCAGCAGGGTTGTCTTCTTGCCATCGATCAATTGGCTCAGAGTGACCGGGTTACCGTTTTCGCCTTGGAAAACTAAATTGAGAGGCACCGATTCACCGAGTTTCTCATCGATACCGAAATCGTCAAATTTCGGACCTAAACCTGTTGCTAATTTCGCCTGCTTTTCTGTAGTTTCCACGCTCCCACTCGACGCCACCGCATGGACGCCGACAAGGCAGGTCGCTAGGACCAATACTGATCGCATGGAAGTCTTTAGAGGATACAAAGCTTATCTACTTATGCAGTTGTTGTTTGTGCAGTATCACGTCTGTGCAGGTTCTGGCTTCGGTTGATTGTTTTCCTTGAGGATCAACTCCATCGCCTGATTGATTGGAATCTCAAGCCGATTGATCATTTCCGGCTTCTGAGCCGGGTCGGTGACTGCGGCAGGTTCCTTCACCCATTTAGAACCGTTAAGCGATTTGTTTTGTTCACTCAAAGTGGCGTTGGCTTTCGCGTATTCTTCCGTAAGCTTCCTTTCTTCCTCAGAATATTCTATCTGGTAGGCAAAAGCCTGGAACGCCAGGATGACAGCGAGCAGCAAGCCGCAGCTGATCACGGAAAAAAATGCAATAAAGTTGGTGTTTAGATCGTCGTAACGTGCCATAGCAACAAGGCCTTCTCAAACGATGATGTTGTGGTACGAAAGAGCTTCCGGAACCCGTGGGTCGCGTGTAGCCACCAACGGGACGTTGCTTGCCTTGAGTAGCAGCATTGCCAGAAAGATGGAAACCATTCCGATAAAGCACAATAAATGTCCAAGCAGATAGGTGACTTCAACCGGTCCTGCATTGGGGAGAATCAAAAAGCTTAGATCGATCCAGTGGGCGATAAGCAGCCAGCACGCCCAGAAGAAAAGACCTGTTTTATTTCGGCGGACGTGGCGAGAAATCAAACCCAGGAACGGGACAACGAAGTGAACCAGAAGCAGTGCAATCGCTACATACTCCCAGCCGTTGCCACTATTGATGCGGATGTCATACCAGATAGTTTCTTCTGGGATGTCGCCGTACCAATAGAGTAGGTACTGCGAAAATGAAACATAGGCCCAAAACATGATAAATCCAAACATGAATTTGGCGATGTCGTGATAATTTTCAATCGTTACAAAATTCAGCAATTTCCCGTTGCGTTGCAGGAGCATACAGCTGATTGCCAGGAGCGAGAAAAAACCGAGCATGCTACCTGCGAAAATGATCACTCCGAAAATAGTGCTGTACCAATCGGCGTCGATGGACATGACCCAGTCGAAGGAAGCAAACGAGATTGCTAGAGCGTACAGCATGATCAGCGGTCCGCTGTATGCCTGAATCTTCAAAGTGATACTTGTGTCTCCTGTCTCATCCTGGCGTCGAGAATTGCTGTACACAAAATAGGCCGAGCCGATGAAAACCAGGAAGTAGACAATTGATCGCAGTGTGAAAAACGGGCCATTCAAAAAGCCTTTTTTCGCGAGGATCAAGCCTTCCGGTGTCGCCGTATTCCATTCATAAAGCGAAGTGCTGCGTGTCAACAAGACCATGATCAAAATAGGCAGAAACAAAATGGCCATCAGAGGCAAAGTCGAAGCCATAATCTCGGCGAGGCGTCGTACCGAAGCACTCCAACCGGCTCGACAGAGAAACTGAACCAGCACAAAGAAAAGCGCCCCCAACCCAAATGACAGGCAGTACATGTAGTTGGTGAGGTAGGAATGCATGAAAAACTTCACACCCGCAGCCTTGTGCTCGGGAGTGGCATTCAAATAGCAGAGGCCGACACTCAGCAGCAAACTAACGGCGCCAACAGCCACCAGTAGAGCTGGCAATGCCTTCCAAGACGATGGTAGGGAGATGTCGTTACTACTCGTTTCGCTCGTCATAGCTCAATTCTTTATCGTTGTTTGATCCAGGTTGGATAAGTCCAGGATGGTATGCCCACTAAGGGTTGCCTAAAGCTGCACGCTGATCTTCAGGAACGTCTTCAATTTTTGCGTTACGGCTACGCTGTAGGGCTCGAACATACAATGCGATAGCCCAACGATCTTCGGGATTGATTTGGGAGCTGTATCCTCCCATTTTACCCTTCCCTTTGGTAATGGTGTGGAAGATTCGTCCAATCGGCTGTTCGCGAATTTTAGCCTCGTGCAAGGAAGTAGGAGGAACCCAATAGCCTTGAGCTAGTTCCGCTGCGCGATTAGCAACCAAGCCTTTGCCGTCGCCTTCTAACCCATGGCACGCAGCACAGTAAATTTCAAATCTCTGTTTGCCTCTATCCATATTTTCTTTCGATACAACACCTTCTGGGAATTCTGTTATCCAGGGCAATGTATCCAGATTGACTTCACCCGGTACTGAGGCTGCCGCACCACCATCAGTGGTCGGTGCTGCGGCGTTCGCAGCAGCTGTCGGTGCTGGACTTGCGGCTGGTGCTGGTGCTGGAGGTGTTGGTGTTGGTGCTGGAGGTGTTGGTGCCGGTTCTGCCGCTGGAGCTTGCGGAGCCGGCGGAGCACCATCTTCAGGAGCGTTTGCCGATTCAGCAGGTGGTTGTTGGGTCAGCGTTACGAATCGTGTTGAACTGGCTCGATCGGCTGAAGCAACTTTTTCGGGATCATAACCGAGGTAATAAGCACCAACGGGTGCATACTGGCCACGTGCCAGAGTTCCTTCCACTTGGGGTCTGGTGACTCGTCCATCGGCAAATAGGGTTGTCGTTTGCTGAGATTTTTTCTTGGGTTGGAAGTCCATGTCAAAGAAGACATGGAAGCGAGGATCTTCGCTGCGCGATTGTCGAATCAAATAGATCGCAGCCAAAGGGACCAATGAAAAAATCGCAATCGTGGTGATGCCCATCCAAATGACTTTAGGAATTTCGGCTTCACTCTCATCTTCGATCACTTCTTCAAGAGACTCTGGATGAGTTTCTTTGAGCAATTTGTGAACCGCATCTCGATTGTAATATTTATCTTTCGAGTCGACATACAAGAAAAATCGATCGTTCGTTGCACGGTCGAATCTCGGGTTGGTGAAGACAGGGTTGCTGAATTTCGGCAAACCGTTCAATGCTAACATACCCAAGAACGTAGTGAACGCCGAGAACAAAATCGTCAACTCAAAGCTAACCGGAATAAAGGCTGGCCAACTGGCGAAAGGTTTACCGCTGATCAAATAGGGATAATCAAAAGCGTTGGTGAACCATTGCAACGTGAGTGCTGTGACCGTGCCGGTCATACCGGCGGCCAGAACAATAAACGGCAGAATGGTCGGCTTGATTCCGATGGCTTCATCAATTCCGTGCACTGGAAAAGGCGTGAAGGCATCGGTTTTGGTGTAGCCGGAATCGCGCAGTCTGCGGGCGGCAACGAGCAATTGCGATTCATCAACGTACTCGGCCATCCAGCCAAAGGATTTGGGGGTGGATGGTTCTTTTTTGGTTTTGTGCTTATGGGCCATGTGCGAACCAAATTATCCGGTAATTTTTAATCAAGGTTGGCAAACTTTCACCAACCTGAAGCAAATTCAACTACGACTCAATCAGTGATGGGATCCATGCTCTCCGTGACCATGACTGCCATGCTTCTGGATCGACAATATTCCCTTGACTTCCGAGATTGCCACGATGGGCAAGAAACGGCAGAACAAAAGGAAGAGAGTGAAGAAAACTCCAAAGCTGCCAAACAACATCAATCCGTCGACCG
Source organism: Pirellulaceae bacterium (assembly GCA_044359485.1). GTDB lineage: Bacteria > Planctomycetota > Planctomycetia > Pirellulales > Pirellulaceae > JAFLCP01. The sequence goes on from JBIKMB010000002.1 coordinate 30,346, forward strand.
CGGTAGGTTGGTAATATCCCCATGACGACGGCAAGAAGTCGCGGCTGAGCGAGGTGACGGTGATCACGAAACGCTCGAACCACATTCCGATGTTGACGAAAATCGATACGACCACCATCCAGAAAGGACTGGTTCGAATCTTCTTGAACCAGAAGAGCTGTGGCGAAATCACGTTACAAGTAACCATGGTCCAGTAGGCCCACCAGTAGGGACCGAACGCACGGTTGATAAAAGTGAAGGACTCGTACTGGTTCTGTGAATACCAAGCGATAAAGAACTCTGTTCCGTAGGCCAAGCCGACCAACGAGCCGGTTGCCAAAATAATTTTGTTCATGTTTTCCAAGTGACGCATCGTGATGAGGTGTTCGATCTTGAAAATTGCGCGGACGGGCACCAGCAGTGTCACCACCATCGCGAAGCCCGAGAAAATAGCACCGGCCACGAAGTAGGGTGGGAAAATCGTGGTGTGCCATCCAGGCAATTGCGATACGGCGAAGTCAAAGCTAACGACGGTATGCACCGAGAGAACCAGCGGAGCAGCGAGGGCTGCTAGGAGCATATAGGCTTTTTCGTAACGCATCCAATGCCGCGACGATCCAGTCCAGCCCAGAGAAAGAATACCGTAAATCATACGGCGATATTTTGATTTAGCTCGATCGCGGAAGGTGGCTAGGTCGGGAATCATACCCATGTACCAAAACACCAACGACACCGATGCGTATGTACCCACCGCGAACACGTCCCAGAGAAGCGGGCTGCGGAATTGCGGCCACATCCACAGGTTCAAACTGGGATAAGGTGTCAACCAGAATGCCAGCCACGCTCGACCGACGTGAATACCTGGGAAGATACCGGCACAAACGACCGCGAAAATCGTCATCGCCTCTGCTGCGCGGTTAATACTGGTTCGCCAGTTTTGGCGAAACAGATAAAGAATCGCGGAAATCAGCGTTCCAGCGTGCCCGATACCGACCCAAAACACGAAGTTCACGATCGGCCATGCCCAGAACACTGGGCTCATGTTACCCCAGATACCGACCCCAACCAAAATCAAATAGCCGATCAAGCTCACAAACATCAAAGCGACGAGAGAGGCGGCGCCGAAGGCAGGATACCAAAATGTTGGTGTCTTCTCTTCTGCGATCCGACAGACCATGTCAGTGATCGAACTATAGGTTTGATTCCCTGTAACCAAGTCAGCTCGCCGGCCAGGTACCTCAATGGTATTGTCAACGGATGTAGAAGCTATGGTTGCCATTCGTTATCACTATTTCGAATTTGTTATTGGTTTCTAGCGTTCGGCCTGCACTTCACCCTCTGTCGCAAATCAAGCTCAAATCTTAATTTGCTTCAGGATTTCAAATCAAGTTCCCGGCCTAAGGGTCCTTAATCGAAACTTCTTTATTTCTCTTGTGTCGTCGTCATCGAAATCAAGGGGGCAATCGCAGTTGTCACAGCGGTGACTCCAGCAATGGTCTCCATCGTCACGCCCATCGCCTGCGCCATTTGGCTCAGTCGCTGGGGTTTGTCAAATCAATGTGCCGCTTCGGCCGCTGCCTTTTCTCCGGTAGGTTTCGCATCCGAATGCGTATCATGTGCATCGTGGTTATCGTGGCCACCGTGAGAGTCATGTCCACCATGTGAACCATGGTCATCGTGATGCCCAGTCATGTGCTCTTTCTCGTACTTGGTCATCAAACGCACATGCACATTTCGCAATCGCGTTAAATACTGAGTTCGAGGGCGAACATTGAGTTCTTCTAGCATTGCATACGCGCGAGGATCGTTTTGTTTGACCGACACGCGACTACCCTTATCGTTTTTGTCACCGAAAATAATCGCTTGGGTGGGACAAGCAGCTTGGCATGCTGTTTTAATTTCGCCATCCCGCACTTCACGGTTTTCGGACTTGGCAACAATCTTTCCGTTCTGGACTCGCTGGATGCAGTAGGTGCATTTTTCCATCACACCGCGTCCGCGAACCGTTACCTCGGGGTTGAGAACCAGTTGTTGCAGTTTGCGATTAGCCTGCTCGCGCTGATCAACCCAACCGTAGTAGTAGCCATACTCTTTGTTGTAGTTGTAGTAATTGAAGCGGCGCACTTTGTAAGGACAGTTGTTCGCACAGTAACGAGTTCCGATGCAGCGGTTGTAGGCCATCGCATTGATGCCTTCTTCGGTGTGAACCGTTGCAGCAACTGGGCAAACCTGTTCGCAGGGTGCCATTTCACAATGAACGCAGGCAACTGGCTGGAACACGACTTTCGGGTCGACCACCGAATCGCGTCGGGCGGGATCTCCCTTGAAGTATCGATCGAGTCTCAGCCAATGCATTTCGCGGCCACGGGAGACTTGCTCTTTGCCGACGATCGGTACGTTGTTCTCCGCTTGGCATGCGACCACGCAGGAGTTGCAACCGATGCACTTGTTGAGATCGATAGTCATCGCCCAAGCGTATTGCTGAGCCACATCGGGTGGAGTCCAGAGGGACTTCAGTGGGGGATGATGAGTCCCCATGTGCTCAGAAAACTCTTTATCGTTTTTGTATTGCTCGTAAGTTCCTTCGCGAACCAAGATGGCCGCTCGCTGTGAGGTGGTATTTTGACCCAGCGTATCGATGGCAAAATGGTCTTGTGTCGTTGCCAGCTTGTAGGGGCGCGAGGTTGGCGCGATTTCGGCACCGCTCAAGATCAGACCGCTGTCGGATGCCAATAAGGGGGTGACATCGTGTCCGACGTTGGTGCCCACATTACCAGCCGCTTTACGGCCGTAACCCATGCAGGTCACGATGGTGGTTGGGTTGATACCTGGCACCACGAAGATGGGCAGGTCGACCGAACGACCGTTGAAACGAATGGTGGCCATTTCGCCTTGTTTGAGTCGCAGTTTTTCTTCCAGCACGGGCGAAACTAGAGCTGCGTTGTCCCAGACCAGTTTCGAAACTGCTTGGGGCATCTCCTGCAGCCAACCATTGTTGGCGAACCTGCCGTCGTAGGTCGATTCGCTTGGCAATACGACAACTTCCAGCTTATCGCTCTCTGCCAAGGGGTCCGTTTTAACTTCACCACTGAACTGGTCGGTGTTGATACTGATCTTCTTCGCTGCGCTCGATTCCAAGAATCCATCATGCAATAGTTTCCGCCATTGCTGATCGCTGAGCGGACTTCCAAGATGCATTCCGGCGGAGGAACGTACATACGCTTGCGCGTCGCGGTTGGCCGCTTGCACAAGCAGCATCATGACTTCCAATACGCTCTTGCCGTTGAGCAAAGGCAATATTTGTGGCTGGCCAACAGCGTAGCTTCCATCGCATCCCAAAACGTCTCCCCAGCTTTCAAGCGGATGTGTCGCTGGGACAACGGTGCGACAGTTCTGGGCTGTTTCATCTACGTATTCGGCCAAGTATACGGAGTGTTCAACGCCGGCAATTTTCTTTGCCAAATCAAGTTCCGTGGGGGCACCGTAAACAGGATTTCCGCCAAGAATCCACAGATCTTGCACACTGCCGCTGGTTAACTTGTCGGCGAATTCCCTGAGCGAAATTGCGCCCAGCATTTCTTGATCGTCTTGGATCTCTTGCAGTTCGACAGTGGCGCCGATGTTTCCAAGCTTCTGGTTGATACGCCAGCCAACGGCTTGAACCTCCGCCGGTTGGTGTCGCCCAACCAAGATGGCAGACTTACCTTTGCTGTTTACCAGATCACCCGCGAGAACGTCCAAGGTGCGTTCAATGCGTCCGGATGCGTCGAGTTCGTCCCATGTCTTCTCGTCGGCGGTTCCGGCAGAAGAACCTGAGGCCAACATCGCATCAATTCGCTTTTCCAGGTCTAAGGCAAAAGCTCCGATTTGACTCGATGGAATGGTCAAACGAGAATCGGCCGATGCACCCGTCATCGAATATTGTCCTTCGATAACGTACATGCGATTCATTGGACCTTTGTCGGAATCAGGCTCTCGCCGCGCCGAATACTGCCGGGCATAGAGAGTGCTGGCAGGTTCGTTCGCAAATATGTCGCTGTCCAAGCTGCAAATTACATCGGCCTTTTCCAGATGCCAGAGAGGCTCGGCATAGCGGCCAGCAGCTAGTTTGATACCTTGAGCGAACGGTCGATCGCTGACCATTGAGTGTCGAGCGATCGTAGCTTGAGGGAAGAGCGATTTGATTTCGCTCAGCATGCGGCGAACGCTGGGAGAGCGAGTTGGTGGTACGTACACGACCAACGAAGCTCCACCATTTTCTTTGATTTTCTCGAGCCGCTGCCGTGCGGAGCGTTCGAAGGTATCCCAGTCGGCCGCAGTCGCTTTACCGCCGGCCGAGTTCCGCACCAAAACCTCAGAGCAGCGATCTGGGTCATAGAGCGATAGGATGCAAGCCTGCGTGTAAGCGTCGGTGCCCGCCATCGCGAAGGCAGCTTCTTTGCCGTCATGAAAACCAGAAGGGTCGACAGCGGCGTGCAGCGGATACTGCGGATTGCCTTCCAATTTGATCGGCCGTCCATCGACGTTACCTACCAAGAGGTGAACTGGACGATTGGCCCATTCAAAGCTGGTTGCAAACATTAACGGAACGCCCGCGATTCGCTGATCGCTCCGCGCCACCAATGCGGCAAACTCTTCTTTTTGATATCGGCATCCAGCAAAACCACCAAGTGCCAGAGAGGCGCTCATCAGCTGTAACCAGCGGCGGCGCGAAATCCCATCTGGAAATTCGGAGGCAGCAACGGGAAATTCCCTTTGCACGAATGATTCGAATTCTGGCGAGCCTTCTAATTCGTTCAAGCTTCGCCAATACGTAGATCGATTATCGGAACCTTGTGTCATCGGTGGCAAACCGCGCAGTTGGTCAAAGGATTGATGTTTTTATCTTTTTTCAGCTGAGCACCTTGCACAGCCGCGTCACCCTCGGGCTTCCAGTCTAACTTGGTAACAAATTCAACTGGTCTTAAGTGTTCTTCAGGATGGCGATGGCAATCGACGCACCAAGTCATGGACAAATCCTTCGCTTGATGCACCACTTCCATCTTGTCGATTCTGCCGTGGCAGGTAACGCAGCTCACACCACGGTTGACGTGAACCGCATGATTGAAGTACACGAAATCTGGCAGGCGATGAATCTTAACCCAGGGAACCGAGTCTCCCTTTTCCCAGCTCTCATGCAGGGCCTTCAGCTTGGGGCTGGCGGGGTGAACTGCTGCCAATTCAGGTGTGCCGGTCGTCTTATCCAAAGGACTGTGGCAATTGATGCAGGTCGATGTTGGCGGAATGCTAGCATGCGCCGATTTTTCGACCGACGTATGGCAGTATCGGCAATCCATCTTCAGTTGCCCTGCATGAATTTTATGGCTGAATGGAATAGGTTGGGTTGGTTGGTAACCTACGTTAAGAGTCTTAGGGTCGGTCGCACCCATGAAAACAGCACCTGCATAAGCGCCGCCTCCAAGAGCCATCACGCCCAAAACTAGTAGAAATTTGTTTACCCATCTGGGGAACAGAAAACGATTCATGGTCTAATGCCTGATTCCTATGCTGTTACCTCGGTACTTCCGCAACTTGGTCAGTATCGTAACCGCAAACCAAATCAATCAATACATCTAATCACCCGCGACAAACCGTCGCAGGGGAACGTTGTAAAGAACAACGTTGCGACTTTCGAGCATTATTCGCGCACGGCGTTTGAACAAGATGCACAAGATACCCGAATTCGCGGCAGATGCTACCCGGGATAACTCTTCAAAGATAGTCGGGAACCGATTATTTGAAGCGTCAATTTGTCGCTGCTACACTTTTGGGAAACTCTTTAATTTGCCCAAGCCTCCATCAACCCCCAGGACTTGGCCAGTGATCCAGCTTTGCGTGGGGGAAAGTAGGAATTGAATCGCCGAGGCCACCTCCTCTGGGGATCCGAATCTCCCTAATGGGTGGAGGCTTCGGGACATTTCGGCCGACTTAGGTTGATTCCAAACTCTTTCCGTCAGCGACGTTTGTACCAAGCCCGGAGCGATCGCATTGACGCGAATATTTTTTCCGGCATACGTGGTGGCGGCGGAGCGGACCAAGCCTTCAATTCCCCCTTTGGCTGCTGCGATTGCCTCATGGTTGGACAGGCCAATGCTCGCAGCGGCGCTGGACATCAGCACAATCGAACCACCTTCGGTTCGGAGTCGTGTGCTGGCGGAGCGAACTAAGGCAAAAGCGGACGTTAGGTTGGTGTGGAGGACGTTTGTCCATTCTTGCGCTGAGGTTAGGTGGGCAGGTTTGAGCAACACCGAGCCGATGAGATTGACGGCTCCATCCAGTCCACCCAGTTCACTCGAAGCTTGGGCTATCGCCTGTTCGACTTGCGTAAAGTCGGTCCCATCGACCACTTGAAATCCAACACCAAGCTCCTCGGCGAGCGATTCGATCTTGGCTTGGTTTCGCCCAGCCAAGTAGATATTCGCCCCCTGACTTTTCAGTAACCGAGCCAGTGCATTGGCAATGCCTCCACCTGCTCCCAAAATAAAATAGTTCTCTGCCATTATCGCGCCTCGCTTTCGGTCCGACTTTTCCAGGGTAGTCTGCGGGGAATTATCGCCTCAAGACAAGGGCTGACTATGTCGTCTGCCTCCCAAGCAGTATGATTCAGCCTCGGTGATATTAAGCGTTTGAATGAATGGCAAATCGAATCGATCACTCACAGCATTCATTCGTTACCAAGCATTCGGACAGGGAAAGGTGGTCGGTATGGGGCGGCTGGATGATCTTTTGGAATGTTTAATCGTCGATCCTGACAATCTAGAGAAGCTGCAAAGGGAATTGTCCGGTTGGGATATCAATAGCCAACACGCGACTGCCGGTACGCCGCTGATGTTTGCTACGGGTCGTGGCAATTTGGCTGCGGTTCGGTTGTTTCTCGAAAAGGGCGCGGATCCTAACCGTGCGCACCACAAAGTTCAAATTACTGCGCTTCATTTAGCTTGTGGCGGTGGTTTAGTTAATGTTTGCAAAGAATTGCTCGCGCACTCTGCGGATCTCGAGGCTCAAGACAATCAAGGTTGGACTCCGCTGATGTTCTGTGCTCAGGAAGGGCATCTTGATTGTCTGGAAATGATGCTGTCGCGTCAGGCGAATGTCAACGCTACCGATCTCGCGGGAAGAACCTGCTTGATGCAGGCGGCACGCTGCGGGCACCTCGATGTCGCGCGACGCCTGATCGCCGCCGGCGCGTCGATCGATGCCAAATCGGGTTGGGCAACTTCTCTCGTCGTGGCGGCAACGGCCGGTCATACGGCGATCGGAGAGTTGCTTTTGGATCATGGAGCTGAAATCGATACGCTAGACGCTAAGGAAGGCTACTCGCCGCTGATGATGGCTGCTATCGGAGGTCATCTCGAATTTGCCGAGATGTTGATGCGGCGCGGCGCAACGATCGATCTGCGTACCGAATGGAATGTCACGGCACTAACCATGGCCACGCGCGGTGGAAGCAGCGAGCTCGAGCAAGTACTGATAGACGCGGGTGCCGTGGAGGCAGGCGAGGTTCCTCTGCCGGTGTGGTTTCCTTATGGATGGGTGGGCGATCCGATTCTGTGCCAGCAGATGAGACAGATAATGCCTGAGCCACCGAACTCGTGATTCTCAGCCAATCAATCGGTATCGATTGACGTGCGGATATCATTCTGTAACGAGGAGCTACGAGATGGAGATGGGTCAAAACATCGACACAAATATTGGAAAAGCTGTGGAAGATGACCGCGAACTCAGGCGTTTGGACGCCCAGTGGATTCGGATCACGCTTCGATTTGCGGGGATTTACAATTTACTCTTCGGCGTCTGGGCTATTCTATTCCCGCTATCAATTTTTCGCTGGTTGCAAGTCGAGCCTCCCAACTATCCATCGCTATGGCAGTGCATCGGCATGATTGTTGGTGCTTATGGAATTGGTTATTGGATTGCTGCCAAAGATCCATTTCGCTACTGGCCCATCGTGTTGGTTGGCTTCATCGGCAAAGTTTGTGGACCTATCGGTTTCTTGTTCACGGCCTCCCGCGGAGAGCTTCCATGGAGTTGGGGCATCATCTTGTTGACCAATGACCTGATTTGGTGGATTCCATTCGCATCCATTCTTTACTTGGTTTTTAGAGAGCAGACCGATCCCAAAGTTGAGAAGAAGTTTGGAGAGCTGTGGAGTTACGAGCAAGCGTTGCGCCATGTGCGGGACGAGCAAGGAAGAGTGCTGTCGGATCTGTTTGCTCGACGTAAAGTTCTATTGGTATTTGTGCGTCATTCCGGCTGTACTTTTTGCCGTGAAGCGCTCAAGCAACTGCAGGAGATTAAACCGAAGCTCGACCAATCCAATACGCTTTTGGCGGTTGCCCATCTCGGACCTCCTGGAGATCCGGATCAATTTTTCCAGCGTTATCAGCTAGGTGACGATGTGATTCGCATTAGCAATCCTGAATGCAGTTTGTTTCGAGCCTTCGGTTTGATGCGCGGTCACTTTCGACAACTGTTTGGTTGGCGTGTCTGGTTGCGTGGATTTCAATCGGCCATTTTAGCTGGCAATGGATTCGGAAAACTTGTCGGCGATGGATTTCAAATGCCGGGAGCATTCTTGTTGCAGGATGGAAAAATTGTAGCCGAGCATCGTCATAAAAATGCTGCCGACGAGCCGAATTACTGGCAGCTTTCTTGCAAGGTATCCTAAGGGCGAAAGCATTGAATATCGTTTGGCTCAAAAGGGATATTCGATTGGACGATCATGCCCCGTTGAGCGAAGCGGCCCAGCAGGGTCCGTTTATTGCCCTCTATGTGTATGAGCCCATCGTTTGGCAATCGCCCGAGGCCGATGTTTGCCAGCTTGAATTCATTAATGAAGCTTTGCTGGGCTTGGATCGTAAATTGAAGATGCTGGGGGGGCGAGTCGTTTTTCGAGCTGGCGATGTTTTATCTGTTTTGAAAAAGCTGCATCAGCAACTCCCGGTTCGCAAGATGTGGAGTCATGAAGAAACCGGGACCATGGCTACCTACCAGCGGGACTTGCTGGTCAAGCGATGGTGCCGATCTCAAGGTATCCAGTGGCGTGAGTTTCCACAGAATGGAGTCGTCAGAAGGCTCGCCACACGCGACGGCTGGGCCGAGATTTGGCAGAAGCGAATGCGAGCCCCCATGATCGCTCCGCCCGATCGCATCGAAGATGTTCCAGAGATTGAAAGTGAACATCCGCGATCTGCCGATCAATTGACGATGGTCAGTTCGGTTGCCAAGGAGCGTCAGATCGGAGGCGAAGATCGGGCCAATGAAACGCTCGAAACGTTTCTATTTCAGCGAGGGATGAATTATCGCCATGAGATGAGTAGTCCAGTGACCGCCCATCATTCCTGCGCTCGGATCAGCCCGTATCTGGCCTGGGGTTGTATTAGCATCAAAAAGGTACATCAACGATTGGCGAGCCGAGTTGAAGAACTGAGAACGCTCAAGTCCAGTCGAGCAGATATGGCAGCGACTGGCCAGTGGCTCAAATCACTCAGTTCGTTTCAATCGCGACTACATTGGCATTGTCACTTTATTCAGAAACTAGAGGATGAGCCTGAACTCGAATTTCAGAATCTCAGCCGAGCTTTTGATGGACTGCGTGAGAATGATTGGAATGAGGAACGCTTTCAAGCATGGTGTGTAGGAAAGACCGGTTATCCGATGATTGATGCTTGTATGCGCAGCGTTAAGGCAACGGGCTGGCTGAACTTTCGCATGCGGGCCATGCTGGTTTCATTTGCAGCCAACCATTTATGGTTACACTGGCGCAAGCCGGCGATATTCTTGGCGCAACATTTTCTCGATTTTGAACCAGGTATTCACTATCCTCAGTTCCAAATGCAGTCAGGTACTACCGGCATCAATACGTTGCGAATCTACTCGCCGGCCAAGCAAGCCAAAGACCATGATCCTACAGGTTCTTTTATTCGCCGCTGGGTGCCCGAGTTAGAGGAAGTACCTGACAAATTTTTGGCGGAACCCCATTTGATGCCTACTGCTCTGCAGTTGATGGTAGGTTGTCGACTCGGTAAAGATTATCCCGCGCCTATTGTCGAGCATGCGAGCGCTTATCAGCACGCGAAAGAGCGTTTATATGCGATTCGAAAAACAGACGAAGCTCGCCGCGAAGCCGAGACGGTGGTCAAGAAGCACGGTAGTCGAAAAGGTCCCAACGATCGCCGGCCGAGAACTAAAGGTTCCACAGCGAAGAATTCAAAGCGGCAGCCAAAACTGGATGAAAAAGGCCCACTCAAGCCAGAAACCTGAGTGAGCCGATAAGTTGCATGGGATGAGTCTTAAATCGAGATTTGATATTCGATATTTGATATTCGCAAATCGATCAGGCCACCGATTGAAGGGATCGATTACCAAACCGTTCTGCGATCATTTTTTCTTGAGTTCTTCGATTTGCTTTTGCAATTCATGGACCAGCCCTCGCAGGTCTTCCACTTCTTTTCTGAGTGCGTTGGATTTGTCTTCGCCAACGGGTTGAAGAAGGAGTTGCATCTTTCCATTTCCATCGGTCACTTTGCCTACTGCGATAGCGGCTTTTTTACCCGCAGCTTCAGCTTTCTTTTTTGCTTCCTCGATCTTTTGGCGAACCTCTGCCGGTAGCTTATCGATAAGCTTTGACATGTCGTCAAGCTTCATCGATTCGAGGACGTTTCCACCATCCAGTTCAGTCACTTTCACCTCACCATTATCGTCGGTTGACGCGATTACAATTCGGCTTTCTGTGACCACAGCAGATTTCGAATTTGGTTCATCCTTTTTCTGTTGGTCGGATTGCTCTTTGGCTTGATCTACCTTTTTTAAGATAAGCTCGATTTCTTTTTGAGCTTTCTCGGCCATCACTTTGGGCGTGATAGTCATTTTGATACCGTTATCTAACGTGACGGTTTTCTGCTGGATTTGGATATCAACATTTTCGAGGGCTTTTTTTACTTTCTCTGAAGCTTTATCGAGCTCATCTAAAGATCCCTCAAATTTTTCGCCATTGATGATAACCGTATAGGTCCCGGGATCCTCTTCCGATTTGCGGACGACAGATACTGAGATATTCTCTTGATCGACAACCGTCTTGCCATCTTTCTGGCTATTGCGATCAACGACGATGGCCGATCCTTTGCCTATTTGCGTTAACTCAATCCCCTTCAGCGACTTGAGGGCTCCTTCCAATTCGGGAATCGCTTTGAGTGCCCCTTCTGGAAATTTAAACTCTCCACCTTCGATCATGAAGACTGCCCCCTTGCGGTCTTGTTCGCTGGGGGCCTGGCTAGGGACAGCCCGGAAGATCATGGTTTTCTTGCCAGCGTTATCGTCGCCTCCCTGCTCCGGGAGAGCTTCAAAGGTCCACACTGCGGATTGATCCGAATTCACCTCGATTTGAGGAACAGCGTTCGGGCGAACTTCAGGAGTGATCTTCTTGGAAAGTTTTTCACCCTTGCGAAGAAGTACGCACTTGACTGATTTCGACTCGACAGCATTGATTTCTTTCAATAGGGCTTCAAAGTCTCCGATGTCTTTCCCATTGAAAGAGATCAAGATATCGCCGACTTGCCACTCTGCTTTTGCAGCGGGGCTATCGGGATAAATCTCAAAAATGAACATGCCATCGTCATTGCCCAGGTAGGTTGCTAGGTCTCCCTCGATCTTCTTCAGGCCAAGTCCGAGCCAATACTTTCCAAGCAGTGTAGTTTCGTTGGTGGTCACTTTTTCCGCTGCGGGCTCTTCACCGCCAGTGGAAAGTGTGGCTGTCAGCGGTTGGCCTGCGACCACGGTTATTTCCGCAGTGGCCGTAGCTGTGGGGGCTGCGGTCGTTTCTTCGGTCGAGTCGCTGCTCCCGGTTGATTCGGCTTCGGCGGGTTTACGTTCCTGGCCAAAGCTGGCGGGCACGGCCCATGTCGTCGCGATTAAACTTGCCAGCGTCGCAGCCAATAGTCGCTTGGCAACCAAGCCTTGATACCGACGCACGATGTCAACTTTTCTCATTTCGATCTCCATATTCAAGATTGACCTATCAAAAAAGTGTTATTTAAAAGCCGTGAACAGCAATTGGACGAAACTTTAAACTTTGGACGGGAACCACGATCTCTTGGCCATCCGCTCTTTTGTACGGCAAAAAAGTTTGCACACGCTCCAGTTCCGCCTCCACTAAAGAATTCAGACGCACAATACTTCTTTCTTTAGACTCTAGCAACGAACTATCAAACGGCTCAGTATAAGTGACAGGAATGTTCTGGAACCCTTGAGAACTTGTCGAAAAATCGGAAGGTCTTGCAGAGTGGGGTGATATCAACTCGGTGCCAAGAGATGCAGGCGAAGTTTGACTTGCCATTACATTTTCTTCTGTCAACATGGAATTACCAAGCTTCGCTTCCGCTAAAGCATCGGTTTCACTTCCGCTTTTCCATAAGAGGGTTGGCGTCTTACCATAATCACCGAGCCTAAATCCACCCAGAAATGCTAGTGCCATCGAAGCGGCCAGCACCAACCACGTACCCTTGCGATATCGTTGAGAGCTTGGCGCAGCATCGAAACGAGATGGCTGGGACGGGTTAGATAGTGGAAATTCTGGCGGCAGCACTGCTTCCGATGAGGCTGAGGCATAAGAAGGCATAGCAGCCAGCTTTAGGTCAGCGGATATCGGCAGCGGGTGTTGCTGAGAATCGTAGTTGCGGTGGTTTTGGGGTGGTGGAGTCTCGCTTTGCTGTCGTTGTATCCAATTGGGCAATTCGCTACTCAAAACTTGATGCTCCAGGAACATCAAGGCACAAGTTTTCCAGCCTCCAGGTACCTGATCCAGTCGAGACAGGAGTCTGCTGCACTGGAGGTGGGGCAACTCACCATCAACTAGGTATTCGAGTTGCATTAATTCTTCGTCCGTTAATGCGTTCTCTTTCATGTTTGGTTGTCGCTTCTGTATATGTGGATGAATCGATGGGTTTGGGAAGTGAGCCAATTTTCCTAATCGCGGATTGAATCTTTTGAGGACGGCATCGGTGGAGCATCCTGCGGGCTCGAGGGCATATCATGCGCAAGTTGGCTCTTCAAGTGTTGTCGAGCGCGATGCAACTTCATGCGCACCGACGAGGTCGTGACACCAAGACGATCGGCGATTTTGTCATAGGAAAGTCCTTCGCTGTATTTGAGCAGTAGGATTTCGCGATCGCGATCGCTCAGTTTGCCAAATGAAGTTTGCAAGGACTGCTCCCGTTCACGCAGCAGCAACCATTGTAAGGGGTCATAATGTTGGGCTGAGCTTTCCGCTCGTTGCGTCTGCTCGGACAAAGTCTGAAGGAACCGTCGCCGTCGACCCGTTTTGCGGCGATACATGAGAATTTGTTTGAGCGCAACTCGATAGAGCCATTGGCCTGCATTTTCGATGACGACCGGTTTGGTTTGTTGGTGGATCACCGCAACGGCAATCTCTTGCATCACTTCATCGACCGCATCGGCGTTCTGCAGTCGAGCCCACAAAACGGTGCGGAGCCACCCTTGGTGTTTCGCCAAGGTGGTCGCGGCGCAAAACGATTTGCTAGTGGGCAGGTCCATGCTCGGTTGAGGTAGCCCAAAAGAGCGTACCTGTAGTTGGTGTTTTTGGTTTGCGATAAAGGCTCAAAAATGGGGTTTTGGGGCCGATTTATGGCCATTTATAAGCCGAATGGTCGCGGTTTCGGGGAGGCATGTTGGGGATGATTCCAGCTATCGAAGGGAAGTCGCGGAGATAAAGTTGCCGGAAGACGTGGATTGTTTCGCAAAAACCGAACGAAAAAGTACTAGCCGATATTGAAGGGGCGCATTATCGTTGGCAGTGAGCGCAAAATTTATTTTTATCGCATTTAGCGCAGTCTCCCCTAATCCCCCTACCGCACGTCGTTTGCCGGAGTTTGCTTGCATTATGACTTCACTCCATGTTGGGAATGGTGTTAATTCGGGTTCCGTTGTGGTGAAATCTTGGAAAGCCCCGTTGCAGTTTTGGCACCGTGTGGCAAGTTGTTGTGGCGTGGCGCTTGTCTTGTTGAGTTTGGTTGTTCAGGCCGGCAGCGTTCAAGCACAGGAATCGGATGGGAAGAAAGCAAACGTGGCGATTGAAAAGAAGGAATTCGGTAAAACGGCAGATGGCCAGGTAGTTCATCTTTACAAGTTGACCAATGCCCAGGGGCATGTTTTGGAGATGACCGATTATGGAGCCATCGTCGTGAGTGTGATGGTTCCAGATCGCGAAGGTAAGTTGGCCAATGTGAATTTGAATTTCAAATCGCTCGAAGGCTACTTACAGCGTCATCCGTACTTTGGCGCAACCGTTGGAAGGTTTTGCAATCGTATCGCCAAGGGCAAGTTTACCTTGGATGGCAAGTCTTATGACCTGGCGATCAACAACGTCCCCAATCATCTACATGGTGGAGAGGTCGGCTTCGATAAGTTGGTCTGGAAGGCTACGGAGATTTCAGAAGCGGGAGCGAAAGGATTGCGATTTGAATTGACCAGTCCAGATGGTCAGGAAGGTTATCCGGGTACACTGAAAGTGACTGCGGATTATGTTTGGACGGATACCAGCGAATTGAAGATTGTATTATCGGCGACGACCGACAAGCCAACGGTATTGAATCTGACCAATCATGCATATTGGAATTTAGCTGGGGCTGGATCGGGAGATGTCTTGTCGCACAAATTGGTCGTGCATGCAGACCAATATTTGGGAGTGGATGAAACATTGATCCCCACTGGTGATATGGTCAATGTTGAAGGTACTCCACTGGATTTCCGAACCGAGAGCACGATCGGTGCCAGAATCAGCCAATTGTCGGCCACCAATGGTTATGACCATTGTTACGTCGTGCGAGGCAAGGCGGGCGAATTGCGTCCAGCGGCGAAAGTGGTCGAGCCGAAGTCGGGCCGGGTGATGGAAATTTGGACCACTCAACCTGGAGTGCAGTTTTACACGGGCAACTTCCTCAATGGTAATGAGTCCAATGGTGGGTATGCACTGCATGGCGGATTTTGCTTGGAGACGCAGCATTATCCAGACTCGCCGAATCAGCCGAAATTTCCTACGACAGTATTGCGACCCGGCGAGAAATTTCAGCAAACAACAGTGCACAAATTCAGTGTGCAGAAATAGTTGCGAGGGTGAAAGAGCTTGGATTCTCTGATGAGGTTCGTTATTGAAAGCCACCTTCCAGTGCGGAGAATTCTCCCCAGGCTGGAAGGTGCTGGCTGATCTGAAGCGCCTCTTGGACGGTGAGGTTGTAGGCTCGCAAAAAATCGAAGACCTCACCTTTACCTAAAAATTCTTCTGTCGTTCGTGAATTGATAAGGATGTTATCTCTTCGCTTCTGAAAACTTGGATCGGTTGGCATATCACCCAAGGCACCGAGCCATCCATCGTTGTACAGCGGGATGTTATGAATGGGACATTCGAAGCTCCCTGCCAGAATAATATCATCCTCTCGGCGGCCATCATTGCGAATACTTTGCACGATCTCTTCGAGCAAATTTTGTTCGTTGCCGAAGGTTGGATCCGTCAGTTCCATATTGACCAGTGTGAAGGTAAATGCCCTGGATGGATCGATCCCGCGAACTCGAAACCATGCGACCAGCGGATCGAAGAGGATGAGGTCTTGCGGATCTTGAAGTGTATAGAGTTGCGTACGATCGGTTTCGAGTTTGCTTTTGTTATACATAAAGGCAAGTTGACGTTGCTGATCTGCACGGCCAACAGTGGGGCCCACAAGGTAACCATAGTCCATATTCTGCTGAGCCAATTCGGCAATCCATTCGACCAAAACTTCTTGCTGGTTGGGTTGGAGACCTTGGAGGGCGATCAAGTCGCACTGTCTGCCGAATTCACGCATCAGAAAGAGCACCTTCTCCTTCTGAAACTTGGATAAGTTCAGGTCGTTCACATGGATAGTGCCAATACGCAATGCGGGCCTGAAGTTCTTCTGCTCGCTCTCTCCCAACGGAGTTGGAGAGTTCGTGTAGTGCGCGAGCGTTTGGCGCGCCCAGCGACGGAAATGGTTGGCATTGTCGAGCAATTCGCTTTTATGATCAAAACTGCCATTTTCTGTTTCGTTTGGTGGATTGGCGGAATCTGTTTCCAGTGGTGCCAAAAATGTCCACCATCCAGCCACGAGCAAGGCTCCGGTGCTAAGGAGTTTTTTTGTGGAAGAAAAGGGATTGAGCATGACCACACACTTCTTTGGGGACGAACTGTCGAACCGACTCAGTATCGAGCAACAGAAAACGCTTTTTTATAGAAACTGTGTGATTTGATCATTTACAGGAAAACGGCGGTAAAATGCGCGGTTATGCGGATCTTACGGCATAGAAAAGTATGCGAACGCATGGTTACGGCATTTTTTCCGGCGAGATTATCGCATATAAATGAGTTGTCGAATTTGAGGATTTTTGGGGTGTTTTGATAAACGCAATCCTTGAATGGAAAGATTGGTTCATATTCCGAATTGATAAAAGGATGTAATGGTATGTCGAGCTATAATCCACAGGAAGGTATGTCTGGTAGGCCACCTCAGAAATCCAACACAACAAAGATTGTCCTGATTGTGTTAGGAGTATTGGGTCTACTCGGCTTGCTTTGTTGCGGTGGTTTTGGAGGCTTAGCGTGGTTTGGGATGAATCAACTTAACGAAATGGCGACGGAAGATTTAAAGCGTCGTTTAGGTGAAAGTCCTGTCGCCGCCACGGAACTTGGAACCATCGAAAGTCTAAGCCTGAATTTGTTTAAGACGGCCGAATATACCCAAAAGAACAATGCCGGGGGCAGCCAAGAAAAAGCGTTTTTTGTGTTCGACGTCAAAGCATCCAATGCGAGTGGCGAGATCGTTTGCGAAGCGCGAGGGCAGCAAGGGCAGAAGAGTGATCTCGTTTCGGGCAAACTAGTGAAAGCTGATGGAACGGAAGTGGAATTGTTCGGAGATGAAATGAGTATCGATCTAGGTTCAGAGGTCGGTACCGAATCGCCGACTCCGTAAGCGAAACTAGCGAAGCTCTTCCCAAGACTTTTGGCTTTACATCGGTCAGAACGGTTTCGATCAGGCGAATTTGCTCGCTTGATCGAAACTTGTATCAGGCATAACGAGGTCGAAAAAGTGGAAGTGATTCAAAAAAGTCGCTTCTGTTCTCTCAACTTGAAACAGACTTCTGGAATTGCATGAGTCGCATTATCTACATCGAAAATGAGAGCGTCACGGTCGGTGTTGATTCGCGACCTCCTTTGTTGGCGATCATCGGTTTGATATTGAGCGCCTTGGGTTGGCTAACGTGCGGTGTAACGGCGGTACTTGGCGTGCCCCTCTGCTTGATCTCGCTTTTTATTCGCGGTTCCAAAGGTGCGGGCATCGCAGGGGTCTTCATCGGCTTACCTACGATCGCAGTGTTGGTGTTGGTTCTGCTTATCACTTGGGGTGTTCGAACCGCAGCAAATGTCGCACAACATGCGGCTGAAAATATTCCCGTGCTAATGGCCAAAATGGCGCGAGAGAAACTGGAGGGTGAGCCCACGGCGATTGAAGTGCTGGGCGTTATCGAAACCATGGACTGGGATCTGCTTCGCTCTGGAGAAGAGTCGCGAAATCGCGAGAAGAGTATCAGCGCGTTTCGTGTAAAGGGGAGTCGAAACAGCGGTATTGCATTGATTCAGTATACGTCGGAGAATCCCGATAATGCCAATCCTAAGATACGCTGGGCCATTTTGGTTCAGGACGATGGCAGCGAGATTCCTTTAGTTGACAACAACTGAAGAACGTCCTGAGCTCGATCAACGCCATGGCGGTTTATGGCTAATTGGATTGGCTCTTCGCTCCTATCTGAAAACCGCGGCGAACGCCGTCGGCTAATGGGTTTCGGATAAGGCTGTAAGCAAAGAATCACTCGACAATCACGACGGGTTTACCAAGGACATCGAGATAAGGTTCTATTCCGAGACCCGGCAAAGTCGATGCCGCCATGCGTCCCTCTTTGCGCTGAGGAGCGCCTTTCGCGGTACTCACAGTAACGTAGCTGTTAAAATCCGTTGTCGTGAAGAGAAATTCCGTCGGAGTCGAATGGGCCAGATGAGCGATCGCAGCGGTAGCGATATCTCCACCCCAGCTATCTTCCAGCGTCATGGCGATTCCCATAGAAACACAGAGGTCACGCGCCTGTTTGATGCGAGTTAAACCACCCAGTTTGCTGATCTTCAGGTTGACAACATCCATGGCCAGATCATTTTTGGCTCGCAGCAGAATATCGAGGCTATCGATATTCTCATCCAGAACGAATGGGTGCGGAGTTTGGCGTCGCACCGCCAAACATTCTTCGTAGGTCAAGCAAGGTTGTTCAATGTAAACATCGATATCTTCCACAGCCTTTGCGATTCGTACTGCTTCATGTTGGACCCAGCCCGTATTGGCATCGGCCACCAGTCGATCGCTGGGCTGAAGCTGTTTGGCGACAGCGCGGATACGGGCGATATCGATATCTGGATCACCGCCAACTTTCAATTGAAAGCGGCGGTATCCCTCCGCTCGATAACCAGCCACTTTCGCGGCCATTTGGTCTGGAGATTCCTGGGAAATCGCGCGATAGAGATGCACCGTCTCACCGTATCGGCCACCCAACAGCTCGCATACGGGCATATTGGCATATTGTCCTAAGATGTCCCAGCAGGCTATATCAATTCCGCTTTTCACATAGGGATGACCTTTGAGTGCACGATCCATCTTGTGATTGAGCTTCAAGAGTTCTCGTGGATCATCACCGAGGAGATGTGGGCCGAGTTCCTTCAGCCCGCAGCGTACGCCTTCGGCATAAGCGGGAAGATAAAACGGTCCAAGTGGGCAGACTTCACCGAAACCCGATAAGCCGGTATCTGTATCGACACGCACAATTGTGCTATCGAATACAGTTACCGATTTACCACCACTCCATTTGTAAGTCACTTCATGCAGTGGGAGTTCAACTCGGTAAGCGGAGATGCGTTTAATCTTCATGGTGAATCTAAGTTCCAGAGTTTCTCTAGCAATTGTTCCATTTGTGGATCATGAGTTTTTAGTTCCTCACGATGGAATGGGAAAAAATCGTTACGACTAAAAAATGCTTCCGAGGTTTCAGCAAAATATTCTGAGGCATTTGTTATCGCATAAGCCTTATCCCAGGATAAATTTCCCGCGGAGTCCTGTCGTTGGACACGATCATAAGTACCGCTGGCTTTCGCTCGTTGATAGGCGGCTTCAATTTGTGGATTATCGAAATGGTGAACTTGGTCATGAAAAGCGTGTGCCAGTTCATGCAATGCAAAGTTTGGCATACGCTGAGTTTCTTCGGCAAAGATTCCGATGTTCGTGAACTCGATCCCTTTTTCCATAACCGGATCGCGCCCTTGGTCCTTGAGCCAACCCGCGCCGGGGTGGTACTCAGCTCGAGGTCCAAAACCAGGATACTCCGGCGAAAAGTAAAGGGACACCTTTAAAAGCTCTTTTAACGCGGGTGAGGGAACGACTTTCTTAACTTCTTTCAATTGAATGCGCAGCAGATCAACGGCCTGCTCAATGGCAGGCTGAGTGGCCGGATCGAATTGCTTACTGATGTAAAGTTGCCAGCCTTCAAGTTGCATCGAATCCCATTTGGCTGCATCGGGGGCATCGGCAAAAATACATGGATCTATAAGTCTATTTAATAAGAGGGTCAGGATACAAGCGATCAAGTGTCGATAGCTAGGCATAAGATTTGGATCGCTGAGCAACGGAAGAAAATGGGTCAAGTTAAAAGTGTCTATGAATAAAGACACAACGAATTTACATTGTAATACGTTACAAAGATACCACACTTGTAGCCACGTTTCGTTTAACTGGTCTTCTGCGCACATTACTCATGATAATATCGAAGCGAATTTCGACACTGGAAATCTCCCTCTTGGAATCGCTATTTGATCATTCAACCGATATAGCGTTTTTTGTGAAGGATAAAGAGGGGCGTTACGTTTCGGTGAATCAATCGCTCATGGAGCGACATGGTTTGAGAGCCAAGCGAGACGTCGTGGGCAAGCGGATCAACGATATTTGTCCGGGGGAATTGGGGCGGCAAGCCGTGGAGCAGGATCAGCGTGTCTTGCGTACCGGTAAGTCTTTGGTGGAGCACTTGGAACTGCACTGGTCCAAGCCTTATCGGCCCGTATGGTGTTTAACGACCAAAGTGGCGATCCGAGATACTGGCGGCTCCGTGGTGGGTTTGGTGGGCTATTCCCGCGATTTACGACTCCCGCTAAATACGGGCGAAGTTCCGCCGGCATTCGCCGAGGCCATGGCGGAATTTGAACAGTCGCTGTCCAATGATGTAACGCCCGCTTGGCTTGCCAAACGCTCCGGCTTGAGCAATCAAAGACTGACGAGACTGGTCAAGCGACTGTTTGGTATCACGACCGGACAACTGATCACCAAGACCCGAATCGCCGCCGGTTCGCGACTTTTGGTCGAATCAACTTTAAGTGTAGCTGAGGTTGCCCAAGCCTGCGGTTACTATGATCAAAGTGCTTTTACTCGTGCCTTCCGCTCTGCAACCGGATTCTCGCCCACCGAATTCTCTCGTGTCAACCGCAAGACGGAAAACGAGTGATGCGTTGAGCCACTTTGGTTTCGATCAACGGCGACTGTGTAACCAACGTTTGCATCATAATGCCAATTTGGTAATACCAACTGGCGGGCAGCTTTTGTCAATCAATTTGAAGCGGAGTCGGGCATCTTTGGTAATTTGCCCATTCCCCGAAAGCTTGTCATGCCGGGTACAGAAAGTTGTTTTCCATTGTCTTCGGATGAAATTTGCAGCAAATAGGGTACCGCGACCTTGGCCCACTGATCCGGTGTGGGATACAGAGATGCGGCCTCACCGAAAGATACTCTTAGTGTATCCGTTTGAATAATTCCGGGATGAAGAGAAACTACAGCCATCTTGGGTGGAAGTTCATAGGACATCGCTTTGGTTAAACCTTCCACCGCCCATTTGGAAGCGCAGTAAGGAGCGACTTTCGCAGCTGCTTCGCGTCCCCATCCAGAACTAAAATTCACAATGATACCAGACTTGTTTCGGATCATAGCTGGAGTAAAGTGGCGCAGTACGTTGGCTGTACCTCGAACATTGACTCGCAAGACTTCGTCGAAGTCGGCATCGCTACAAAGCCATGTTTGTTTTCCAATTCCAGCGATGGCTGCGTTATTTAGGATAAGATCGGGGGGGCCAACCTCCGCCAAGACTTCAGCAGCCCATTTTTCAACCTGATTATTATCAGCCACATCCACTTGCCGAAAATGGTGTGGTGCTCCAAACTCCTGTTGCAAGGCCGTTATAGTTTCTTGTTTGCGGGCACATCCAATTACAGTGTGACCACGTTCACGAAAACCGCGACATAATTCATATCCCAAGCCTCGACTCACACCAGTGACAAGCACTTTTTTAGAACCGAAAGATGGATTTCCTTCTCGCGTCTTAGCTAATTCATCCAGGACTTTTGGTGGTTGTGATATGGACTTATCTTTCTCCGAATTATCCTGTGAGCGGGCACCAAAGTCGAACGATCCCACCCCAACTTGACGCGCCCGCTCCAAGATCGCATTGCCAAAAGGATTTTGGCCCGAATACAAGTTCTGACCCATTGCGGTTGCGCCACCGTCAACCACTACCGTCGAGCCGCTGATGAATTTGGAATCATCACTTGCTAAGAAAGCAAAGGCCGGTGCTATGTGATACGGCTCACCGGCTACCGGGATCGGCTGCATGTTCTTAGCGATTTCTTTTAGTCCTTCGGGATCAACATTTCGATGAGTTAGCGGGGAGACAATGGCACCAGGGATGATGACATTACAACGAATATGGTACTGACCCAATTGAACGGCGGCGCACTGACTGAGTGAAATGATACCCGATTTAGATGCAGAGTATGCCGCTCCTGCAGCGCCCCCATTTAAGGCTGCTACTGATGATACGTTAATGATCGAACCGCCTCGACCTTGTTGAATCATCAGTTTACCGGCATGTTTCGTGCCGAGAAAAGTACCTCGCAAGTTGATCTGTTGAGTGCGATCCCAGTCCTCATTTGAAGTTTCAATAAGAGGATTAAAAGCTCCTCCCGTGCCAGCATTATTGATCATGCAATCAAGTTGGCCAAAATAGGTGATTGCGTATCGCAATAAGCTGAGAATGTCACTTTCTTGGGAAACATCGCAAATAGAGAATCCAAATCTATCAAGCATTCCCATCCTCTGGACCTGCTCGGCGACTCGTTCCGCACCCAAGCGATCTACATCGCCCACAATGACTCGAGCACCTTCCTCCAGTAGGCGATAAACAGTTGCCTCACCTATTCCACTGGCCCCGCCAGTGATCACAATTGTTTTGCCGACTAAACGGGAGTTTGGAGAGTTATCTACAAACGAAGGCTTCATTCTTGGTACCAACACTCACTGTTTATAAAAATACCGTAAAGAAGATCGAGTGGGGGAAGTAATCGGTCTCAGTCCGATTATCTTCCAAACCCTTTCGCATCATAAAAGTCTAATTACCAGTAGGTCGCCAGACATACTTTTCTCTCAATTAAAAGCAGAGTTTTAAAGGGACCTTACCAGAATGACTGTAGGGTCGAACCCAGCATGCGATTTCATGGAGCAAAACAAAAAGTGTGTCTAAATCCCTAATAAATGAGGGGTAAAATCGCTGCAAAACGGTAGGAAATTTATTTTTTATCGGAATTAAGCGTCGCTGTAAGTTCTTTTTTCACCAACCTATTTCGATCTTAACGATATGGAAAATAGTCAAAAAGGGGTGGGGGTAAAAAACAGGGTTTTCTCGTCCGCTCCTATCGCTCCTACTTCGATGGTGCTCGCAAATCGCTCTTTTCAAAGGAGGCCGATAACCTAACGGACTGGGAAAGGCGAAAACTGTCCAACGGTCGGTAGTTCCTGAGCGAAACAGTTAGTGTGGCATGACGGTTCCCCGCGATTCTGATATGGTATGCTCAACCTGCAGTCGTTATGCAAAAGAGAGGTCGCTGTGTCTACGAAACTACCCGTTACTGTTCTATCTGGATTCCTCGGCGCGGGAAAAACAACGCTGCTGGATCACGTGTTGAACAATCGACAAGGTCTGCGCGTCGCAGTCATCGTCAATGATATGAGCGAAGTCAACATCGATGCCGATCTGATTGAGCAAAACACTCTGCTCAGTCGGACCGATGAAAAACTTATCGAAATGAGCAACGGTTGTATCTGTTGCACTTTGCGTGAGGATTTATTGATTGAGATTGCGAATCTCGCAAAGCAAAATCGTTTTGATTATCTGCTGATCGAGTCGACTGGTATCTCTGAGCCAATGCCGGTTGCGGAAACTTTTACTTTTGGCATAAACGAGGGAACATCGTTAGGTGATCTGGCGGAACTTGACACTCTTGTAACGGTTGTTGATGCACCCAATTTTTTCACGGAGATCGTTTCTACGGATTCACTAGAAAAAAGAGGAATCGCCAACGATGCCAACGATCGACGCATGATTGCTGAGCTGATGATGCAGCAAGTGGAATTCGCTGATGTTATTCTCGTTAATAAGACCGATCAGGTCGATAAACTTCAGTTGAAGCAAGTCGAAGGAATCGTACGGTCCCTTAATCCTTATGCCTTGATACTCCAAACTTCTTTTGGCAGGATCGACCCTCAGGTTATTCTCAAAACGGGGCGATTCGATTTTGAGCGCGCGCGGCAAAGCCCTGGCTGGAGAGTGAAACTTCGTGAAGAGGTTGTGAGTGAAGCGGATGAATATGGCGTCGGCTCGTTTGTCTATCGCGCTCGCCGTCCATTCCACCCAGAGCGATTCTGGAAAGCCCTGCATGCCGAATGGCCTGGCTTACTGCGAGCTAAAGGGTTCTTTTGGCTCGCTACGCGTCTGGACCGCATGGGAGTCTGGAGTCAAGCGGGGCCCATTGCCCGTATTCATGGCGGAAATTATTGGTGGGCTGCCGTCTCGCCCGAACTGCATCCCGATGACGATGATTTCAAAGCGAAACTAAAAAAGATCTGGGATCCTAGTGTAGGCGACTGCCGTCAAGAGCTAGTTTTCATCGGCGTCGATATGCCGGAGTCCGCGATACGTGAGCAATTGAATGAATGTTTATTGACAAGCGATGAGATGCGGCAAGGAGTTGAATATTGGCTTACTTTTCCCGATCCGCTACCCGTTTGGGCTACACCGACAGCGGATTAACCAGTGAAAAACGAATTCAGAGAGTCTACTCCCCCGTGGTAATCAGATAGTAGAGACTGTCGGGGAGCAGCTTTATCTTGGCGGCAGAGCCAATCGGGGACAATATCTTGCCTTGATTATCCAGTGGCTGCACGCTTAAGCTTTGTGCATCGGGTCGATGGATTTCGATTTCGCCTTCAACTTTCCGAATTTGCCAAGGATCCGTGCCGAGATCGTCAATACGATAGATACCATCTGCCAACGCTGTGGTCGCAAAACCAGTCGCTCGCTCTTCGGTCATCACTTGTAGAAGTATTCTTTTCGAAACCATCAATTGTTGTTCATCCAAAGCAACAGCGACGACATGTCCTAATTCGAGTTGACTGGAAAGACTCATAAAGCCCAGATCCAGTTTTGTTTTTGAATTCAAGCCATCTTGGGCGCTCGCAAGGAAAGCACTCCAGAAAATCATGAAAGATTTTAGACTCAAGAAGATGGTACTGCGTTGATACAATATCTTCGTCATCGATAGTCAACTCAACTTCGGTAGGGACAGAGTTACTCGCGCTCCTCGATCCGTATTCTCAAGGATTAGTTTTCCACCTAGTTCTTTAGCGAAACGCTGGCAGATGGTTAAGCCGAGTCCGATACCTGGTGCGCTTTCGGCGGCTTGCTGGACCGACTTAGAAAAGGGGGCCTGTTGGCGTTTAAGTTTTTCAAAGCCATTTCCCCGATCCTCCACGGAAACTTGAACATTATGGGTAGCCTCCGATACCATCAAAAATATTCGGCGATCCTGGGTCTCTTTCGCGTATTTTCCAGCGTTATCCACAAGGTTCACCAATATTTGCTCCAGCATCGATGGATCTCCCATCACCTCTGTATCCCAGAGATTGCTTGGTTCAATCACCAGTTCCATCGCCGCTCTCTCGGCGAGTCTTTGCAAGTGGATACTGGAGCGTGCCATCAGGTCCGTCAGTGATAGCCGTTCTAAATTACGGGGTCGTCTTCCTTTTTCTAATCTTGCATAGGCAAAGACGTTTTCCACAAGATGCACAATGCGCTGAACTTCATTTTGCAGTGTTTGCAAGTAAGATTTTTTTGTATCCTCGTTTTGAATCATGTCCGAGCTGAGCATTTCCGAGTAGAGTTGCAAGGTGGTCAATGGCGTCCTCAACTCATGTGTGACGGCAGCGACGAAAGCGGCTCTTCTATCGCTCAGTCGCAGAGCACCGCCGAGCAAGAAACCTGTAGCCACTGCTGCAGTGAGAACCCCGAGCCACAGAGCCATTAGAACGAACTGCAACGGTAAGATTTTATCGGATACGGTATCTTGAAAGTCCCCGGCAATATTTCCCGGTAGGAGTAGACAGGGTATCGAGACCAACATGTCTGGACTACTTTGGGTTTGTAAATTCGTAACAGCTTGAAAGTCGGCGTTGGGGAGGAGGTCTAAAATATGCTGTTTCATCTCCCGTTTTAAGAGGGGCCAATCGACTTGCCATCCCTCAACGGTTGCTGCGCCCGAATACGGCTGTCTTCCCAGCAGTAACTTCTCCTCATCGTCCCAGAAAGCGGTCAATGAAATCACAGGATCGATCGAGGACACACCAGCGTCAGTATTTTGAAATTGAATCGAGTTATTCATGGCATAGGTATTCGCTCTTTCAACGTTTTGAGCCCTTTGGCTAAGTTCCGTCTGCGCCCTCGAACGATTGCGTTGGCTGGTGGGAGCATTCGCAAGAGCAGACTCTGTATCATCGTTAACGTTTAGTTCGGGCAAGGCGAGCGATCGAAAGCGGCTAAACTCATTAAGTCTTGTGAGTATTTTTTGAGTTTGAGTGGTGATAGGAGATTTTGAAAACGGATCCTCTTGGTCTCCCATTTGAAAAGGAGTCAGCAAAGGGATTTCACGCAAACTCTCGCTGCTGCTGGTAGCAAGCTGCGGCAAGAGCTTAGAATCATCCTGTTCGGCCGGCGTCTGTTCAGCGACCGACTGCAAACTTTGTTGGGCCAGTAAGGGACCAAGCGTTGTATCGAGACGCCATAAAGCGAGCCGCAGATTTTCTTCGACGGCAGCAGCATGGCGGGCAGCTCTTTCCGCGCGTTCGAGCTTAAGCAGCGAACTGCTCATCAATGAAGCAACCGCGAAGACCAAAGTCCAAAGCGATCCAAATAGGCACCAGATACCCGTTCTTTTCCACTTCGACTGCGTCATTACGAGGGCTCCAAATAGGTTTCGGAGTCCCATTTTTTGAGCATGTAGCCTTTGCCACGCACGGTCAGCAATACCCGTGGTTCTTGAGAGTTGTCGCGAAGTTTCTCCCGCAGTCGAGCAACATGCATATCGATGGTGCGCGTGCTAAAACCGTTCGGGGTGAGTCGCCAGACGCTCTGCAGAAGTTCATCTCGAGACAATGCGCGATCGCTGTGCTGTGCCAAATAGAGCAAAAGATCCGCTTCCCGCTCTGAAAGAGAATCTCGTTCTTGATTTTCGAAGAGAACCTCGCGTCGTTCAAAGTCGATCGTTCCGCCTTGGAACGAAAACTTCTGAATAAGTTGTGGTCGCTGGGGTGAACGACGCAAGACGGCATGAATTCGGGCCAGTAATTCCTTAATGCTAAAGGGCTTCACTACATAATCATCCGCTCCTGCCTGGAGACCATCGATCCGATTGGATTCTGTACCGCATGCGGTGAGCACGATGACCGGTATCGTGGGATGTTTGACGCGAAGCTGTTTCAAAATGGTCCAACCACTACCATTGGGCAGTACAAGGTCAAGCAAAATCAGATTGACTTGACCTTGTAAAGCCTTGATTAAGCCTTCATCTCCACGTCCAGATTGATCCACATCAAAGCCCGAAACTATCAAGGCATCGACAACTGCGCGGCGAATTGCGGCATCGTCTTCGATGACCAGTATTCTTGGGCGTTGATTCATGATTCCTTCTCGAAAGTGGATAAGTGGAAAAGAGGACCAATTGTTGCTGTTCTCGAAAAGTTTGCAGCTTATCAGAAACGCATGAGTCGTCTTGGTATAAGCCGCATTTTTCGAATAAGCTCTCAATTGGAAGGCACGTATCTTTCATAAGTATAATTCAAAAAATAATCCTTGCCCGGCTCAATGGTCATCGACCATTCAATGGTCCCATTGCGTTCCGTCAATCGCAAGTTATTAGAGTCCAGCGTAATCATGCCATCGTCGCTCGCCGTTAACGGTTTTCCCAATAGTTTTTTGCTAATGGTGATTTCGATAGGTTTCTTTTCGAAACTCTTTAGCTTAATCGTACCCTCCAGCCTCACAAGATCGAGAAAACTTTGCGGACTTGGCTCATGGGCTTTGAGATTGCGATCGATTTCGGCCTCCTTAATGTTCTTGGAAATATTGATCGCAGTGGTCACTGTCAGTTCGCCTTTGCCCTGGACGGGTGTGTATTTGAGAACGTCTTCACTCAAAGGCTGTGCTCCAGATATTGCCAAACAGGGGCCGGTGGTCCAGGGAGTGGTGGAGTTGTTTTCCAATGTCAAATGATGTTGGATTTCGCTATCGGTGGTCCAGCGATATTTGTGACCATATCGAATTTTCTTTGACATAAGTGTGACCGTCGCTCGCTCTCCTTTGCGCACTGTCAGATTCCCTTTCGTATATACACTGTAATCTCCCGAACCGACAGCGTCATTTTGTGGTAGATTGCTCATCAGCGAAGCAAAACTGCTCCCCTCGTCAACGGGAGATCCGTCGCTGCCCATCCCCTCGGCAGCACTCTGCAGGCCATTGTTATAAAAATTGTTTGCGATTGCGGCGCGATTCATGACCTGCGACATCACTTGCTGTGGAACATAGGTATTGGGCATGGCTGTCCCAATGGCTCGTATGGCATGTCCTACTGCGATCGGTGACATCAAGTCGGTATGGACAAAGTGCGGAACGCCTACCACAAAATTGACGTCGCAATCGATCAGATCTTCCGCCTCATTGACCAAGGTGCCACGCAACGTTAATTCGGCTGTTTCTTCATCGATGATTTTTAGCGTATACTCGGGAATCCAAACGATTCCGCTGCGGAGATAAGCCATATTGAGTTCCGCTCTCGATGGGTCGGCTTGCTTTTCTGAAACGACGTGGAAGCGGAGCGGACAGGTCGAACGTTGCATCGACCGCGTCTGGGTAACGGGAATTGCTTGGTGCGTTGTGCCCTGTTTGAGAACGACATATCCACCACTGATTGACTTGACCTCACCGGACGCCTCAAGTTCCTGCATCCCATCGAAGTATTTGATGGTAACGATTGTTCCCAGGGCGGACTCGATCACTTTCTGTTTGGTAGCCTCATCGGCAGGTTGTTCAACGCTATCGAAACGGGTCGTTTCCCCTTCACCAACGCCGACAATATCAACTATTTGAGTTATTTCCTGCGAATAGATCGCCAATGTTCCGAAGGTGGCCGGCGGAACTTCGGCCGCGTGTGCCCAGCCGTCATTCAAGGCAACTTTACCCGCGCGAGTAAAAAATCCAAAACCGTTCTTGAACACCGATACCGACTTGGTTTTAGGTTTCCAAACATAAGGGTTGTTCGTTTCGTTTGCGGAGGTTTCTCCCAAGGCATTGGACGCGCCGAGCGCCAATCCGAGTAACATAAAAGCTCCGGCTCGCCAGATTTTCAGTTCTTCGATCTTCATTGAAGTGCTCCTTCATAGCTCCGAGTAAAAGGCAATTACTTTGATTTCGCCCCTCTTTATGGCACTTTGCCACCCTTTGAAGTTTAGTCATTGGGCGGCGATCGCTTGTAACAGGTTGGTAACAAGCAAGACCTGAGGGGATGGAGCGCGGAGGGTGTGCACCAATAAAAAAGCTCCACTGGCCAAGACCCGCGGAGCTTTATCGTTTGAAAACGGAAGAGTTGGTATGAGTTTACTTCAGTTCGCGAATTTGAACATTGCGAAATTCTACCGCATCACCGTGGCCCGCAAAACCGAAGTAACCACTGGTACGTTCCTTGCCAGGATGAGGCGTATTGCCCATATACTCTTTGACGGTTGCGAGATCGCCATCCAAGATCACCGTACCATTGAGCTCTACTTTAATTTTCGAACCTTCAACAGTAACAACTTGATAGTTCCATTGGCCAGTGGGACGATGAAAGCCGCGTTTTGCAGCAATCATGCCGTAAGCCGAACCATGGTACTGGCGAGCATCCAATTTGGCATATTGGGCTGCATCATTATCGAGAACCTGCAACTCGCACATACCGACATACGCCGTATCGCCTTCGCCCGGATAGCGAATGGCTAGGCCATTGTTGCCACCAGGTGGCAAACGGAATTGCAAAGCGACTTGGAAATTACCATACTCCTTAGCGGTGTGGAGCACACCACCCTGCCCTTGCTTACAACGAATGGCACCATCGGCCACCTCATAATTCTTGACGGCGCCTGCCCAACCATCTAAGGATTTTCCATCAAACAAAGTTTGGAAACCTTCCGACTGTTTGCTGGCCAAAATTTGATTGGCTTCGTCGGCACCGATTTCACGCACGAAAATATTTCTCCAGCGGATCTCACCGCCGTGAGTCTGCAATTGGATCGGACCCTTAGCGAACAACGGCATACTGCGATCCCAAAAATTCTCCATGATTGCATGGTCCACGACCATTTCACCATTGAGCCAAACACTGGTGCGAGAGCCTACTTGCAGGATGCGGAATTTGTTCCACTCCCCGAAGGCCTTGTCTGCTTTAACTTTTGGGTCTTTGCCGGGAGCTCCAGGACTGTTGTTCCAAAGACCACCGCTGCCCAGGTTGGCACCCAGATTGAACTTTGATTCTTCGGTCGAATCCCAAATCTGTACTTGAGGATTGCTGCGCAAATAAATACCACTGTCCGCTTTCGCAACAGTCTTATACTCAATCAACAACTCCATATCGCCAAAATCGCGATTGCTCGTCATGTAAACGCCGTGGCCATCATTGACCAGTTCATTATTTTCAAAGGACCAATGCGCTTGCATGTCCTTGTCCCATTCGGCTCGCTGCTCGGCAGTCACTTCGTTCCATTTACGTGGATCGAAATGAGGTCGACCATGCCAACCTTTATAGCTGGTACCATCAAACAAAACTTCAAAGCCCTCTGGGGCTTTGACTTCATCGCCGATAGCCAACGACACAGGTGCTAGGGTCAAGATAGCCGTGAAAGCTGCCTGCGCGGCAAACTTACAAAAACAAGAAAGAGAGGAAACGGACAGCGTCATCAGGTAGGCTCCTCAAGGAGGGAATCAAACAGCAAGAGTCGCGATCTAAAAACGTCGCGACATTCCTTGCCTTGCTAAAAAGTCAATCCTAACCGCCAACGGTTCCGCTTTCCACCGGCATACGAGCATCCGGAGATTTTTGGATCGAGCGATTGCGACGATTCTTGTGGAATTTTGTTGGAACCTGAGCGAGCAAGTCGGCTCGCTCCAAGCGACTTTGGCCGATCGCACGGTGGTGGGTCGAGCCATGTTGGATACGCTAAGCGTTTAGGTGCTGGAGGAGTTTGTTGTGTGTAAGTTGTTTTGTAGTAATAGTTTGCGATTTTTTTGTTTGCGGGGTTCTACCACGGCAACCGGCCAGGGCGAGATGCGGCTCAATCGCTCCGCCTCCGCACGCGAAGGGACAAAAAAGAAGATGGACTCCCAGGGTAGTTTTCGCAACCTTAAATCCCCAAGCAACCGCCATTCCTTTTCTTCTTGCCAATCCAATTTACCGTTGCGAGAAAAGCGTGGTTGAAACCATGGTCGGGACTCTCGATCTAAATCATTCCAAGTCGATTCCTCACCATAAATCACCTCGCGGACAGGAAATCCTCGCAGAGCACTCTTTTGCACACAGAGGCCATAAGGTTCCCAATCCCAACGCCGAAGGTGGCTTCGATACGCGCGTCGTGACAATAGTTCCACGAGAGGGACAGCCGAGAAGCTAATGGTGGGGATTTTGTCCCGAGTCATATCTGGAAAGGACATTAATCTTTGAGAGTGCGCAATTTGGAGTAATGTTTCCCAAGGGGATGTTTCCTCTGGCAAGCCATCGAGCAACCACCGGTCCCAATCCGAACTGAGTTTCGTATCGGACCACTTGAGCACGCGGGCGCGTGTGCAATGGGTAAGGTATGGCCACTCCGTCAAGTTTGACTTTGCGCAAAAAGAGCTGACCGAAAAGATTGGGTTATAAATTGGATGTTGCCCGGCAGACGCTTCAGATGTTCGAGTTGTTTCCAATGGGCATGGCTCCAAAAGGATCCAGTCGATGGCACCTTGTTGCAGATGAGTGTCCCGGGTGTGAGTCCTATCTTCTTTGAGTCGATAAATGCGTACCGAAGGATCTTGGAAACGATCTTCGAGCAATCGTTCCTCAAGAAGACGATCGATATTACCACCCTCGCGTAAGTCGATCACATGCAGTCGCTGGGGTAAGTGAATACTGAGGGCATCGCCAAAGCTTGGTTTTCTGTCCCTCTTTTTTTGACTAGCAAAATGGGACTGTGGAAAATCATTCGCAGTTGTGGAATCCAGCGCAGGCGTGATCCAGCACTGAACTTCTCGCGTATTTTTCGTGAAGTCCATTGGCTCAGTGGCGAGACGAGAAAGGCGATCCAGCAGGGCGTGGTAGGAGAGCGTCTCGCACTTGACGGATTTCATCTCGCAGCGTCGAGCGACATGTTCTGATATCGGACCTGTGGCGATCGTGGGAAAGTATAGCCACCAATCTTGGGCGCGATCGATGGAGCGAGCCGCTTGAAGGAATTTGCGAAACCAACGTTGTCGATCTTCGTTGCGATGGGATTGCCGAGAGCTGACCACCGCCGCAAAACTGGGGTGATGTTGCAGTTCGTGCATTAGTCCTGGCGAACCAACCAACCAGTACCAGAGGGGATACTCCTGACAAAAATTCGGACTGCCGCGAAGCGACGGAAATTCGCAATAAACTTGCAGACAAGCGTCAAACGCTCGACGTTGTCGGTGGGCGCAATCCTCAAACCAAGAAAAGGGAAAATCGCGAGCTGTTTTGGGTGACGTCGACTGAAGAGTAAGTTGTCGAATCAAGACAATCACTGTCTCAAGTGCAACTAGTGCTTCCGTTGCCGAATCGCAGCGTTTCATAACAACCTGACTCCATCGCTTATTGCAACTCCTCAACGAGTCCGTGCGATCTATGCAGGTTGTGTTGAATCGGAAAATTGACTTGTGGTTTCCGTTTCCTTTCGAAAGTACTTTGGTTGTACCACTCCGATCACATAAATCAAGCCTATCAGCAGGGCGATGATACGCACCGGCCAATCCCTCACGGTTTGGAAGAGTCCCCAGCGGCTATCGCGGGAAGGTTCTGCTAGCAATTGATCGGCAGTCATTCGAGACCCGCGGGCTAGTATCTGTCCACTTCCATCGATCCAGGCAGAGATGCCCGTATTTGCGGCGATCACCATGGGCCGTCGATTCTCGATGGCTGTCACGATCGAGCAAGCGAGATGATGATCGAGCAAGGCTGAGCCGCGGAACCAACCATCGTTGGTGATGTTGACAAGAATATCGGGTGAATCACCTTTCGCAGTGAGCGATTGTACTTGGGACGCGATGCGATGCGGGACCATGCTTTCAAAGCAAATACTGGGAGCCAATTTGACTTCTCCGATGTGAAACGCCTTGTCGCCTTCACCGACGGAAAGAGGTGCCATACCAAATAGCTTATAAAGAATCCCGAAAAAACCGTTGAAAGGAAAGTACTCGCCAAACATCACTAAATGCATTTTGGCATAACTGTCCAGCAGTTGCGCATTGGGGCCGATCAGCGCGGCACAGTTATATCTTTTGAGTTCAGTGGGTCGGATATCATAAATATCGGTTCCCACAATCGCATAAACATCGCGTGGAGAAGACGTTTCTGGAGAGGGAGTATTCTGAGGTTGGGCGGCTCGCAGGAGCGATTGAGCCTTCAGCGTAAACATACGATTGGTGGACTGGACCGATTGCGTGAGTTGCCCTTTAGAAATGTTAGCCTCGGCTAACTCTGGTGGTACATCGCTTTGTGAGCGATCCAGCATGATCGGTTCGGTGGCGGTGAAAACAGACTCAGGCCAAACCACAAGGTCGAAGAATTCGAAGCGTACAACAGCTTTTTTGGTCCCTTGAGCATAGCGCTGCCAAGCCTCTTGTCTCAGAGTCTCAGTAGCTTCGAA
The DNA here is from genome assembly GCA_044359485.1 of Pirellulaceae bacterium. Classification (GTDB taxonomy): domain Bacteria; phylum Planctomycetota; class Planctomycetia; order Pirellulales; family Pirellulaceae; genus JAFLCP01. The sequence continues at coordinate 63,795 of JBIKMB010000002.1, forward strand.
CATGGTGGGGGCATTTTCTTGAATTAAGGCGATTCGCAGTAAAGGTTTGTTTTCACGTGCGATTTTTCCCGCTTGATCGATTTTAACTTGCCCGTACCAAAGCAAGCATGCTGAGAAGGTTATCCCGATCAACAACGCTGGGGTGGCTGATTTAAGCGTTTGCGTTTTGTAGGCGCACCAGCTTTGCACAAGCACCGCATTGATGAGCACAATCCAAGCGCCAACACCATAGGCGCTGATATGGTCCGCTGTCTGTAGTAGCAAGGGAACGCGAACTAAACTGTGCGATAATAGTGAGCCGGCGAAGCCGCTAAGAAAGTAGGCCCGCGTGATCTCGAGTGTCATCCAGGCGAGAGGTGCCGCGATCCATAATGGGATCCGCCAATAATGATGAACAACTCGGGTGACTCCCACAAACAATGGAGTGTAGATTGCCAGGTAGAGTGAGAGAGCGATCCAGCCTGCGTAAAGTGGCCAATAGGCGAGGCGAATTCCTTGCAGGATCAGCAACCAGAATAAACAGCCGGCGATCCAAAGTCGAAAGTAGTCGGACCGACGAAATGGTGTGGGAGAGACACACATCAGGATCCATGGGACCAGCGCGAATAACGAGGTGATGGTCAGTTGCAGTGGAGCGAAGCTGGACCAAAGCAGCAGGCTACCGGTCAAGGCAGGCAACCAGAGCACCTGATTCTGGACGCGAGGCGTGGCGATCGCAGTTGGGTGGGAATCGCCAGACCGCTTCTCAGGTTGACTTGTTTGTTTTCGGGCCTTGTCCTTTTTGCCCATAGGCGGATCCCTCCATAAAACGAGTTACCAGTCGAGCGGACGGAGCCACGTTTGCTTGAGTTCATTCCAGGTAACATCAGCTAGCACCGAGTCGCATTGATGATTTGCGAGGATCTTGACTTTGGGTCCGCCGGCAACATGTCCGACAGCCGAGATCGGCAAGTTCGTGAAAATGTTCTCGAAATCACCTGTTTTGGCAGCGGGAACCTCGCACAGGAATCGCGAATTAGATTCGGAGAACAATGCGGTGAGCGGATCGATGAATTGCTGTTGGCAAAGCTCGGCAATATCGAGTTCAATCCCGAGTCCGCCAGCGAATGACATTTCGGCCGCTGCGATTGCCAAGCCACCTTCGCTGAGATCATGACAGGATCTTACTAGGCCAAGCTTTATTGCTTCATGTAAGGCTTCGAAGACTCGTTTGGCCAAAGAGGCATCGACCTTGGGAACTTCACCCCCCGCTAAGCCATGAGCCAAGCAGAAATGAGAACCGCCAAATTCGCTGCGTGTCGGGCCGATCAAATAAAGTTTATTGCCAGGGCTCTTGAGATCCATGGTGATGCACTTGCGGACATCTTCCACTTGACCCATCGCGCTGATCAGCAGTGTTGAGGGGATGACCAGTGTTTGTTTTTCACCCTGCTCATCGACCCATGCAAACTCATTTTTCAAACTGTCTTTACCACTGATGAAAGGGGTATCCCACTGGACGGCCAAATCGCGGCAGGCAATGGCGGCCCGCACCAATGTACCGAGAGTTTCTGGACGATCGGTATTCCCCCAGCAAAAATTGTCCAACAGCGCGATCCGCCGCGGGTCGGCTCCGACGCACACAGCATTGCGCATTGCCTCATCCATAGCGCTGGTGGCCATGTGATAGGGATCGAGGTCACCGTAGTGGGGATTCATTCCGCAACTGATAACAATCCCTCGTTGGCTGTCGTAAAGTGGTCGAACCACAGCGGCATCGGAAGGACCATCACATGCTGGCCCCACCAGCGGCTTAACGACACTTCCTCCTTGCACTTCATGATCGTACTGTCGTATCACCCAATGCTTGCTGGCTACGTTGAGCGAACCCAAAATCTTATGCAGAGTTTTCTCGATGCCATTTCGATCTAGATCGGGAATATTAGCTGGCTTTGGCGTTGGGGGGCGGTACGTTGCTTGGCGGACGACGGGAGGTCGACCATCATGCAAAAACTCCATCGATAGAGTGCCGACTTCTTTATCCTGGTACATCAATCGCAGGTGACCGGTCGGAACAAACTGACCGATGATGGTCGCTTCTACGCCTTCGCTGCTACAGACCTGATGGAAGCGTTCCCATTTCTCGGGTGGCACTGCCAAAACCATACGTTCTTGGGCTTCGCTGATCCAGATTTCCGTATAACTAAGTCCGTCGTACTTGAGCGGAGCGCGATCGAGCCAGACTTCCGCGCCAATTTCTTCACCCATTTCGCCGACAGCGCTGCTGAACCCACCCGCACCGCAATCGGTCACAGCGTGATAGAGATTTTCATCGCGAGCTTGAAGCAGCACATCGAGCACCATTTTTTCCATCACGGCGTTTCCGATTTGTACCGAGCCGCCGGAGATACTCTCGCTCTCACTGGTCAATTCAATGCTGCTGAAGGTGGCGCCGTGAATACCATCGCGACCAGTACGACCGCCGATCGCTACGATCCAATCACCTGGGTGAACTTCTTTGTCCGACTTGTCGCGCGGCAATATACCCACATTGCCACAGTAGACCAAAGGATTGCCAAGGTAACGGCGATCAAAATAAACAGCCCCATTGACCGTGGGGATTCCCATGCGGTTGCCATAGTCCCTCACACCGGCCACGACCCCTTTCATAACTCGGCGAGGATGCAAGCAGCCCGGGGGAAGCGATGCGGGATCTGTATCGGGTGGTGCGAAGCAAAATACATCGGTATTGCAAATAGGCTTTGCTCCCAAGCCGGTTCCGAGCGGATCGCGGATCACACCACCGATACCGGTGTTCGATCCTCCGTAAGGTTCAATGGCTGAAGGATGATTGTGGGTTTCGACTTTGAAGACGATGTTATATTGGTCATCAAAGCGAACAATACCGGCATTATCTTTAAATACTTTGACGCACCAATCCTCTGGGCCAAGTTTTTCGCGTATGGTTTCCGTCGCCGCAAAAATTGTCTCGCGCAACATATTGCGAAAATGGAGCGTTCCATTTTCGTCGCGATACTCAATCTTGCCAGCTAAAGTTTTGTGGCTGCAATGCTCGCTCCAAGTTTGGGCGATCGTTTCCAATTCGATATCGCTTGGGTCACGCGATAGAGTCTCATAGTGAGCTTGAATGGTCTTCATCTCGGCCAGAGACAGCGACAACTGATGCTCACGACTCAATTTCACCAAGGCATCGTCGCTTAAGCCTCGCAGTGGGACATGCACTAATTTGAGTTCGTACTTTGTCCCGATATCGAGGTGATCGATCTTTAAGGGACCAATGACGACTTGTTCGATCGAGTCATTGGAGAGCAATTTCGACGTGAGGCGGTTCAGATCGCTCGGACTGAGCGGACTGAGCCAATACTTGCGGAGGGTACGAACTTCCTCGACATCAAGTTTCAGATCGCGCAGCGCCTGCTTGGTGCTTAATGCCACGGGATCCATAACGCCAGGTTTGAATAGCACGTGCACCAGTGTGCTGTGCGGTCCCGGTGGTTGTGTGAGCCTAACATCGCCGACCGGGGCGATCAGAGCGGTCTCGGTAACCGGATCGGCCAGCAACGTGGTGGCCACTTGACGGATAGCATCTTCACCCGCGTTGGCTTGAACTAAAAAGCCTCGGGTTGCGGTTACATGAAGTCCTTCTGCCAGTCCGAGGTCGCGGGCTTCGCTGGCCAGAGAGTTTCCTGCGGTGTCGGGCTGGCCGGCACTCGGGTAGATGTCAATTTCCCACAGCTTGGTCACGGATCTGTTTTCCCAATTCGAGGAGGCTGAGAATTTGTTCAGGCTGATCGTTTTCTAGCGCCGCGCGCCAGCCTTGGAGAACTTTGGCAAAGTTCTCTAAGGCCTGCAAGACTGGGGAGCGGTTTTCACGCAGTATCTGGTACCAGAGTTGAATGTCACCGGCGGCAATTCTGGTGCAATCTCGCCAACCGGCCGCTACGAAATCAAGGTGATCGCGAGGGGTACTGGCAGCCAGAGCGGCCGCAATTAGGTGGGGTAAGTGGCTTGTGACGGCCAGAACCGCATCATGCTGTGGAGGGCTCATTGCCCGTACGTCTGCTCCGAGGGAATTCCAGAGGGCCTTTGTCGCCTCGACTGCGTTGGAAGGGGTAGTTTCGGTGGGTGTGATGATCGTGAGGCGGTTTTCGAACAGGTCGGGCCGCGCGTTTTCAAAGCCACTTTTTTCGCTCCCCGCCAAAGGGTGCGAGCCGACGAAATGGCCGCGAGAAATTTTTCCAGATAGTTCGGAAATAATGGCCCCTTTGGTACTGCCGACATCGGTAAAAAGCGTCGACGGCTTGGCCCACCGTGTGGAGGCGAGGATATCCTGGGCAATATTTTGTACGGGTGTACACGCAATCACGAGGTCGGCATCGAGCGATGCAGGTTCGATCTCGGTGTAAGCCTCGTCGATCAGTCCAGCCAACTTAGCCTGATGGAGACGCTGCATATTGCGCCCCGTCCCCGCAATGCACTTGGCCAAGCCACGCTGCTTCATCCCTAAGGCTACAGAGCCTCCGAGCAGCCCGACTCCAATGATGACCACTCGATTCCACTGAGGCATGCCGAAAACTCTCTCTCAATTCGAAAAATCTGACAATTACAAATGTCCGCGCAACTGGGATGGTAAATCCGGTTGCTGCCAACTGCTCATTCCACCATCAATCAGCAACATTTGACCATGAACATGTTCCGCCAAATCGCTCAGCAAAAAGGCGGCCGCACCTCCACAGACATCCGCTTCGGGAACTTGACCGTTTGGGGTATGAAGTTCCATCCATTTTACAAAATCATTGTCGCTGGAGAGAACGCGATTGGTAAGGGGTGTACGCACTAGGCCAGGTGCGATTCCATTGACGCGAATGCCGTGCGGCGCCAAGGCAACACACAGCGATCGGACCAGCGCATGAATCGCACCTTTGGAAGAGTCGTACGCCGTATGATCCGCTTCGGATAAATTACCATTGATCGAACCGGTAAAAAGAATGCGACCGCGAGTCGATTGAGCGATCCAGCGTTTTGCAAAATATTGCGTAAGAAAGTAGGGTGCCGCCGCATTGAGCCGAAATGTTTTTTGGTAAGTTTCAAAATCCATATCCAAAAAGGGACGGTCGATATAAGTCCCCGCATTATTGACGAGCAAATCGATTTTGGGAGCGAGTGAAATTGATTTTTCAAACAGTTGCGAAACGGCCTCGGTCGTGGGGCCACTCAAATCCCCTTCGACGCATTGAACATGAACGCCCCAAGCTTCGCAATCTCGACGGGTTTCCTCTGCAGCAACATTCAACGCATGACCGTGCAAAACCAGATTTGCACCTGCTTGAGCCAACGATAGCGCAATCGCTCGACCAACTCCTTGCGTTCCACCCGTAATCAAAGCGGTGTGACCCTGTAGTTTTATCATTGGTGAGTCTCTGTCAGTAGCGTCCAATGGTTGAATGTTGCCGCTTGTCCAATTCGTGTTTCCGAAGAGTCGATGATATTCCAGACGGTCGCTTGTTCGATCCGAAACCGTCTTCCGCTCTTCGATACGCGAATTCCGCTGTAATCATCGATATAACCGAAATCTCGTACACGCGCGAGCAACTGCTCTCGATTCGGACGCAGATCTGGTTCCGCCGTTAATCGCGAAGGCAAACCGATGATTTCAGTCCAAGAATACTCCCACAGTTTCATGGCAGTCTGGTTGGCGAATACAAAGGTCGGGTCCGTTGCTGTATTATGAGCCAGGATCACACCGTTGTGCTCAAACAATTGTTGGAGCACAATCGGATCGTCCATAGAATAGACATTGGTGTGCATCCCGGGAATCAGTTCACGTTTGGTCCAGCGATAATACGAAGCGACCATGGCGCGTCCGAGCGAAACCAGCGCGGGCGTAACGTATTTTTGAATATCAGAACAATTTTTTTCCATAGAGGAATCATTTATGCATTATTCAGCAGCGCTTTGTCGCGGAACGAAATTGTTTGATTTGTCTGGGCGAGTCGCTCTGGTAACGGGGGCATCGAAGGGTTTAGGTGAAGCGATTGCCTTGGGACTGGCGTCTGCTGGTGCCGATCTGGTGATTGTCAGTCGCAAGATCGAAGAGATCTCTGCCGTCGCCTCCAATATATCAAAACAGACCGGACGACGGGTGCTGGGGATTGACGGAGATGTGACAAAAAGTGCGGATGTCGACCGAGTGGTGAAGCGAGCCTTGGAGGAATTTGGAAAGCTCGATATTCTCGTCAATAACGCGGGGATTAATATACGCGGCCCTATCGATTCCTTGAGTGAGGCAGAGTTCGCACAAGTCATGGCGACGAATGTGAATGGGCCATGGCTAGTATCCCGGGCCGTTGTGCCTCACATGAAAAAGGCTAAATATGGCCGCATTATCAATTTGGCGAGCACGTTGGGAGTTGTGGGATTAGGAAATCGAACTCCGTACGCTAGCAGTAAAGGGGCTGTCGTTCAAATGACGCGAGCGCTTGGGCTGGAACTCGCCGAGTTTGGGATTACCGTCAATGCGATTTGCCCCGGCCCCTTTCTGACGCCCATGAATGAACCGATCGCTGAAACCGAGGAAGCGAAGAAGTTTATCGTGGGTGCGGTCGCGCTGGGGCGATGGGCGGAGCTCCCGGAAATCCAGGGAGCCGCCATTTTCTTGGCAAGTGAATGCAGCAGTTACTGCACCGGGAGTATGTTGATGGTCGATGGCGGCTGGACGGCGCGCTGAAATAACAGACTATTCCTCTGCTAGTTTCGCATCTTCCTGAACATTCCAACGCAAATAGGCGTCTAAAAAACCTTGGATTTCGCCATCCATCACCGCATGAAAACTGCCCATTTGAAAACCGGTTCGAGCATCTTTCACCCGTTGATCCGGATGTAAGAAGTAATTTCGTATTTGGGATCCGAAGCCAACGCGGGCTTTGTTCTTATACTTCTCTGCTTGTTCGGCTTCGCGTTTGGCTTCTTCCAGTCTCGCCAGCCGCGCTTTGAGCATCTTGTAGGCGGTGGCTCGGTTTTTGTGTTGGCTTCGCTCGGCCTGGCAAGCGACAACAGTACCGGTAGGGAGGTGGGTAAGGCGCACGGCACTGTCGGTCTTGTTGACGTGCTGCCCCCCTGCTCCGCTCGATCGATACGTATCTTCGCGAATATCCTTATCTTGAATATCGATTTCGATGGAATCGTCTAGTTCGGGAGATACATCAACCGCGGCGAAGCTTGTTTGGCGTTTACCTTCAGCGTTAAAGGGGCTAATACGCACCAGACGGTGCATCCCTTCTTCCCCTTTCAGGTATCCATAAGCCATGGGCCCACGAACGGCAATTGTCGCCTGAGTAATGCCAGCTTGTTCGTTGTCTTGGCGGTCGAGCAATTCGATTTTATAGTCGTGTTTTGAAGCCCAGGCAGCATACATGCGGAGGACCATGTCGGCCCAGTCGTTAGCATCGACTCCACCATCGCGGGCGTGAATGCTGAGTATGGCATCACAATTATCATGCGGACCGCTCAGCAAAGATTGCAATTCGATTTCATCGGTGATTTTTTCCAACCGACGAATTTCGTCTGCCACCTCTTCCTTCATCCCCGGCTCTTCTTTGGCCATTTCCAGCAGGCCTTCAAGATCAGCCGAGGAGGCGATCGCATCTTTCAGCGGCAATGCGACATTTTTAAGATGCTTGAGTTCGCCGACCAAAGTCTGTGCCGTCTGCTGATTATTCCAAAACGAAGGATCCGACATGCGGCTTTCAAGTTCGTGAATTCGATCTAACTTCTGAGCTAAGTCAAAGAGAGTCTCGCAGTTGGAGTAACCGATCGCAAAGTACTTCCGCACGACCCCATAAATCGCCACTCTCACTCATGATAAAACTTCCTCCGTTTACTCATTTCGTCTTTGATCGGGATCGGCTCGATTGCCTCCCTAAATCAAGAGGACACATTCGCCCATTATTTGGATCGATTACCTTACCATCGGTTCGGCGATTTGCCTACCGCTCTTGCCGCAGCGCATTCACCGTGAACCAATACATACGAGCCGTTCTGAGCGTTTTTCGCCCTCATAAAAAGCGACACGCAGGTAGATGCAACCGTTGGCGATTACGGGCGATGCGAACATTTCATCACCGATCGAACATTTGCCTAGCAGCTTCAGTTCTTTCGGATTGGCTTCAAAAACAAAGCCTTCACTTTTTTCATTAATGGCATAAATTTTGTTTCCCGCCAGAATCAAAGAAGCGCTGATATCGCTACCCAGTCGTCCTTTCCACATCTGTTGACCCGTATCGCTTTTCCAGCAAGCGGCAATTCCGGCGTCAAGCACCGCGTAGAGGTAGCCGTCGTGAATGACCATCGAGGGAACGTAGACTCTTTCATCATTTTCCCATGCGATGGCCTTGCTGCCATCAGCGCGAATCGCTGACATATGATTTTTAGGGTATCCTCCCGATGAATAAACATGCTGGCCATCAGTCACCGTTGTGGTCACGCATTCGGTTGTTGCACCCGCAACTTCCCATAAGATTTCACCCGTCTTAGGATCGTAACTGCTAATCAAGTCACAGCCGGTCAGGATCAATTGTGGTTTTCCAGCCACATTCAGTACGATCGGCGAAGGGTAGTTTGGGTTCGAGGGACGCGGTTGCTTCCAGACCAATTTACCAGTGGCTCGTTCATAAGCGGCGATCGCTCCGCCGCCTTTGGTATCTGCCACGGAGAAAACCAAATCTTCAAATAAGGCAGGCGAAGCGCCGTAGCCTTGATGAATTTGATAATCGGTTACGGTTTGTTGCCATAAGATTTGGCCCTCTAAATTTAGGGCTGTTAGGATCACTTTGCCACCGGTTGCAAAATTGATAAAGAGTCGATCTCCATCGGTCGCTACAGAACTGGAAGCGCCGGACGATTTTGCGTTCTTGAGCATTGCGCCGCTGGCATGCACAACGGTAGCCCACTTGCGTTGCCCCGTTTGGCGATCGAAGGCCAGCACCGATTGGCTCCCTTGGCTTTCATCGCAAGTTGCCAAGTAAACGGAGTTACCAGCGATCGTAGGCGATCCATGTCCGCGACCAGGTACGTCGACCATCCACAAGATATCTTTTTGCGGATCCCAAGGTAAACGGACTTCCTGGGTCATCACGGCGCTGCCATCGAGATTCGGACCGCGCCACCAGGGCCAATCTTGCATCGTTAACTTAGGATAGACCAACGACTGCGCGAGCAAGTGACTTGACCCTACCAGATGCAATGCCAGCACGATCAGCGAGAAGACAATAAAACGAGAAGCGATTTGCATGATGAGGTGCTCGAAAATTTGGGGCCAGTTTTCGGGGTCAGCTTATGGGGCGAGTGAACCATTCGGAGATTGGAAAATCTAATATGACCTGCCGTTCAGCGAATTGCCATAGCCAAACCGACACACCGTCCTAGAGCGATGCTGTGGCGATCGCTTCTCTCGCCGAGCGCCGCCACGGTTATTGTCAAACAGCGATTTCGTTCTCACGCAATCTTTTGCAGCGGTTTTTTAGTTGGCGTTGGTCGTAGAGCCTATCCGAAAACCGCGACTAACGCCAAGGACGAATGGTTTTCAGGTAGACCTTTAATATTCGTTGGCAATTTCTTGGGACTTCTCCTCCGCGGTCGGAAGTTCGCTTTTGGCAACGTGCCGAATCGAGCGATCGCGAACCTCTTCGGAGAGTTTGGCGATCAGATCCGCGACGGGCATCGCGCCGAGATCCCCTTGCAATCGATCTCTGAGTGCGGCCGAATGCGTTTCCGCTTCTTTGGGACCTACGACAGCCATATAGGGAATAAGTTCGACTTGAGCATCTCGAATTTTGGCTTGAACTTTCGCGCCGCGCAAATCGGTCGTCACGCGGAAACCAGCGTCGGACAATTCCTTTTCAAGTTGCAAAGCGTAGTCGTTGGATTTTTCACTCAGCGGCAAAATACGAATTTGCTCGGGGGCAAGCCAGAGGGGGAAAGCACCAGCAAAATGTTCGATCAACATACCGCAGAATCGCTCCATCGACCCAAACGGCGCCCGGTGGATCATAACGGGACGGTGCATTTTGTTATCGGCGCCTACGTATTCCAATTGGAAGCGTTCGGGCAAATTATAATCCAGTTGCACGGTACCCAATTGCCATTGGCGACCGATACAATCGCGAACCATAAAGTCGGCTTTCGGTCCGTAGAAGGCCGCCTCACCTTCGCGAGCGTGGAATTCAAGACCGGATTCGACGAGCACTTTTCGCAAAGCGGCCTCTGCTCGAGTCCAGTTTTCTTCCGAACCAACATATTTATCGCTGTTGGGATCGCGCAAAGAAAGCTGAACACGGTAATCGCTCAAGCCGACGCTCTTAAGCACAAATTTGGTGAGTTCGATCGTATTGCGAAACTCTTCTTCGACTTGATCGTCGGTGCAGAAAATATGAGCATCATCTTGGGTCAAGCCACGGACGCGAAGCATGCCGTTGAGTTCTCCCGTTTGTTCGTAACGATAAACGGTTCCAAATTCAAACAGTCGCAATGGGAGTTGTTTATAGGATCGTGGCTGCGCTTTAAAAATCTGTGCATGGTGCGGACAATTCATGGGCTTGACTAAAAAGCGTTCGTGTTGCCGCTGCCACTGGTTGAGCAACTTAAGCTTTTCGTCAATCGTTAAGCTCAGATCGAAGCCTTCGATTTGAACACCAAGAACCTGAGCGGCTTGGTACAGTCGCGTTTCCGCTTCGAGAGTAAGTGTTTCCTCTTTATTCAGCAATTCGATCCAAGCATCGACCAAGCCGCCGGCTTGGGCTGTGAACAGAGGCGGAAATTGGCTATCGCGATAGTAGGGAAAGTGACCTGAAGTTTCGTAAAGCTCGACGCGTCCCAGGTGCGGGCTATAGACCGGTTGATAGCCGCGTTGGAGCAATTCGTTGCGGAGGAAGTCCTCTAACAACACGCGGATTCGCGCACCCTTGGGGAGCCACAAGCATAGTCCTTGACCCACATCGGGTGTAATGTGGAACAAGCCGAGTTTCTTTCCCAGCACACGATGGTCGCGTCGACGCGCTTCCTCGATCTGGTCGAGATAAGCTTGCATATCTTTGGGGCTGAACCAAGCGGTGCCATACACGCGTTGCAGTTGTCTTCCTGCCGCATCGCCCTTCCAGTAGGCTCCGGCGACAGACATCAATTTGAATGCCTTGATGTAGCCTGCATGTGGAATATGTGGCCCACGGCAAAGATCCACAAATTCGCCTTGTCGGTAGAAACCAAGTTGATCATGCTCGGCGAGACCGGTTTGGATATGTTCCACTTTCAAGGACTGTTTGAGATCTTGGCACAATTGCGTTGCCTCAGTGCGGCCCAGAGAAAACTGTTCAAATGGTTCTTCTTGGCTGACGATTTTGGTCATTTCGGCTTCAATAGCCGCAAAGTCTTCTTCGCTCAATTTGTGCTTGAGATCGAAATCGTAATAATAGCCCCCGGCAATCGTGGGTCCGAAGGCTAACGAGACATCAGGAAATAGTCGCATCACGGCCCGGGCCATAACGTGAGCGCAGGAGTGCCGCAGAACATCAAGGGATTCTGGATCGCGATCGGTGAGCAACCGGAGTGGAATCGGCCGTTGATCGGTGAAGTACGTTAAGGGGCGTGTGGCATCGACGGTTCTATCCGCTATTCTCGCCGCTACGGTAGCTTTAGCGAGTCTGGGGCCGATT